>JABDRN010000021.1 GCA_013041745.1 Gammaproteobacteria bacterium | reverse complement strand
GCTGCAGGGTTAACGTTCTTGTTTGTCCAGTCCATCTCAGAGACATGAACCAGGCCTTCGACACCGTCTTCGATCTCGACGAAACAACCGTAATCAGTGATGTTGCTGACCTTACCCCAGAGACGTGAACCTTCAGGGTAGCGACGGGCAATCTCAGCCCACGGATCTTCACCCAGTTGCTTCAGACCCAGAGAAACACGTGTTTTCTCCTTGTCGAACTTGAGTACCATGACTTCGATTTCCTGACCCACTTCGACGATCTCTGAAGGGTGACGTACACGCTTCCACGCCATGTCAGTGATGTGCAACAGGCCGTCGATGCCGCCGAGGTCAAGGAACGCACCGTAATCGGTAAGATTTTTAACAACACCTTTGATCGGCTTGCCTTCTTCGATACTGTCGAGCAGCTGCTCGCGCTCTTCGCTGTACTCGTTCTCGACCACTGCACGGCGAGAGACCACAACGTTGTTACGTTTCTGGTCAAGTTTGATAACTTTGAATTCGAGTTCCTTGCCTTCCAGGTAAGCGGTATCGCGAACCGGACGAACGTCGACCAGTGAACCTGGCAGGAATGCGCGGATATCACCCAGTTCAACAGTGAAGCCACCTTTCACCTTGCCTGTGATGATACCGGTAATAATTTCTTCGTTTTCGAAAGACTTTTCTAATGTGATCCATGCTTTTGCACGTTTAGCTTTTTCGCGAGACAGACGTGTTTCACCATAACCATCTTCTACGGCTTCTAATACCACTTCAACTTCATCGCCGACCGCAACTTCTAATTCACCAGACAGGTTAGTAAATTGGCTAACTGGAATAACACCTTCTGATTTCAAACCGGCTGAGACAATAACGTAACCATCGGATATATCAGCAACGGTACCAATAATAACGTTGCCCGTATTCATCACGGTTTGATTCAGGCTTTCTTCAAATAATTCTGCAAAACTTTCAGACATAATAATAACTTCTTGATTTTATGTGTTTGTTTTTATTGGAAATAAAAAACAGGACACGGTTAGTTAATAAAACGGCCTGCCTAGCGACAGACCACCCATTCACACCCACTTTAGTGAGAAAGTGTTCAAGCGTTTAACTCAAACGAACTCGTTGATCTACCAGCCGCATGACTTCATTCGTCACCTGAGTGATATCCAGAGTGGTAGTATCGATGATTATTGCATCTGAAGCAGGTTTCAGCGGTGCTGTCTTCCGGTTCATGTCGCGTTCATCACGTAGACGTAACTCTTCAACAAGGGATGAGAGATTAGCATCTATTCCTTTGTCTTTCAACTGCTTATAACGTCTTTGTGCCCTTTCTTCGGCACTGGCAGTCAAATAAATCTTTAATTCGGCCTGCGGGAACACTACGGTACCCATATCGCGGCCATCAGCGACCAGTCCCGGTTCGAGCAGAAAGGCGCGCTGGCGGGCTAATAAGGCCTCTCTAACCATTGGAATTGCCGCCACCTGAGAGGCCTGGGCGCCAATTTTTTCATTTCGAATAAGCTCGGTGATATCTTCACCATCGAGATAAATCACCAGTTCATCATTCACTTCTTCATAGGATACTGACAGATTTAGAGCAATTTCAGCGAGTTGCGCTTCATCGATCTCATAGACCGACTGCCCGGGAAATTCCCTGGAGACCTGCAGTGCAGTGATACGGTATAACGAGCCACTATCGAGAATATGCCAGCCGAGCTTTTTCGCCACGGCCAGGCAGATAGTGCCTTTGCCGACACCGCTGGGTCCATCTAGACAGATTACCTGTGCGTTATCAGTCATTTAATACTTTTATAGAGAGGCCGCAAGAGGCCGCCAGCTCGGCGAATCCTGGAAATGAGGTATTGACGTTGTCACAATCCTCGATATGGATTTCACCGCTGGCACGCAAACCGGCCATGGCAAACGCCATCGCGATACGGTGATCATCATGACTGTATACCGTGCCCGCGCCAATGCTGCCACCCTGGATGATCATACCGTCATCGGTGGCCCTGGCATCAACCCCAAGTGCGACCAAGCCATCAGCCATCACCTGGATACGGTCACTCTCCTTCACCCGCAGCTCTTCAGCACCGGAGACAATGGTCTGCCCGTCAGCGCAGGCTGCAGCAACAAAAATCACGGGGAACTCATCGATAGCGAGCGGCACCAGCTCCTCGGGTATGTGCACACCTTTCAAGCTGGAACTCTTAACCCGGATATCAGCCACTGGCTCGCCGCCGATCTCTTGCTGGTTGGAGAACGTGATATCGGCAGCCATCAGCTTCAGGATATCGATGACACCGGTACGCGTAGGATTGATACCGACATGTTGCAGCAAGATATCTGAATCCTCGGCTATAGAGGCCCCTACCATGAAAAAAGCCGCAGAAGAGATATCTGCCGGCACATCGATATCGGTGGCGATCAGTTTCGCAGGCCCGGTGATACACGCTTGAGAATCCTGCACCTCGACATCACAGCCAAACGCTTTCAGCATACGCTCTGTATGGTCTCGTGTTACTGCTGGCTCGGTAACACAGGTCTTACCCTGTGCATACATACCCGCCAGCAGGCAGCAGGATTTCACCTGCGCACTGGCCATCGGCATCTGGTAGCTGATACTGTTTAATGACTGGTTACCAGTTATCTTTAACGGTGGTTTACCGCCCTCGGCGGTGTCTACTCTTGCGCCCATCTCAGCTAACGGGTCTGTGACACGTTTCATCGGTCTTTTTGAGAGGGAGGTATCACCGCTTAACTCGACATCAAATCTCTGCCCTGCGAGAAGGCCGGCGAGCAAACGCATCGATGTTCCAGAGTTACCGACATAGAGTGGCCCTGCAGGCGCGGTCAAACCATGCATACCAACGCCCTCGATGGTCACCTTGCCGTCGACCGGACCATCGATATTTACCCCCATGGCCTGAAACGCACGTAAGGTGTTGAGACTATCTTCACCCTCGAGAAAACCACTGATGATACTGGTACCTTCAGCAAGGGAACCAAACATGATCGAACGATGAGAAATCGACTTATCACCGGGCACGCGGATGCTGCCTTTTAAGCCTGACTTATCTGAACCGCCTTGTACGATGTATTTCATAAGTTATCAGTCACAATGTAATACTGTCATTTCATGTAGTACTGTCATTATATAAATCGCTGTCATTTCGAAATATTTTAATGTCATTTTAAATGTTGCTGTCATTTCGACCAGAGGGAGAAATCTTAAACCTTTGTGTATAAGATCTTTCGCATTCGCTCAAGATGACAGCATTTATTATTTTACGGGTAACAGCATGTATTAATTAATGGATGACAGTGTGTATTAAAAAAGACAGCAGGTATTAATTAATAGATGACAGCGTGTATTATTTAATGCGTAAATTTATCGCGGGTCTGTTTTGCGTGCTCGAATACTTCCATCAGCTTTCCACCGTCCCCAGCTTCGAGCGCATTATATAACATATCCAGCTCATCCTTATAACGCTTCATCATATCGAGGATGGGTTGCTGGTTGTTCAGGCAGATATCGCGCCACATGGTAGGATCGCTCGAGGCGATACGAGTGACATCACGAAAACCGCCGGCGGCAAAACGAAACACATCTTCGATGTCCTCCATGTTTTCCAGGCAGTGGACCAGGCCAAAAGCCAGCATATGCGGCAGGTGGCTGGTAGCAGCCAGCACTTTGTCATGGTGCTCGGCACCCATGCTCTCCACCTCGGCACCGACAGTCTGCCAGAGTTCGGTGATGCGTTTTACTGCAGCAGCATCGGTATCGGCTGTCGGGGTAAGTATCACGCGGCGATTTTTATAGAGGTCGGCAAATGCTGCTGCCGGACCGCTGTTCTCGGTACCCGCTATTGGATGCCCCGCGACGAAACGATTCGACTCTCCGGCGAAAACTTTTTCAGCGATCTGCTGCACTCGCTGCTTTGAACTGCCTGCATCGGTGATGATGGCTGTCTTATTATTGGAGCGTTTTAAACCGGCAGCAATCTGCGTGAACACGCTTTCAGTTGCACCCAGTGGTACAGAGACAAATACGATATCAGCATCTTTTACCGCGTCACTGATATCGAGATCATAGGCGTCGATAATCCCGAGCTGCTTTGCTTTCTGCAGGGTCTCTTCACTACGACCGGCACCGATAATATTTTTCACTGCTGCCGCATCTTTCAGGGAGAGACATAATGAACCACCGATCAGGCCTGTGCCGATGACGCATAGATTGTTGATAGAGATAGACATTATATTATGTGTTTTTTATTCTGATTCAGAGGCGGTTTTATCTGAGCTTGATCGCGTAATACATTCGGCTCCTACAGAGAACTGCCGACCTGTAAGAGCGGAATTTATGCCGCAATTTCCCGGATGAACAATACCTTTTTATATCACAAACACTGCCTGAGCGTTTCTATAAAACGTTCGTTCTGCTGCTGTGTACCAATCGTTATCCTCAGGTATTCCGGCATCGAATAATTTGCTACCGGCCGCACGATCACACCCTGTTGCAGCAACCTCTGATACAGCGCCACCCCATCCTGCTCGACATTGACTGAAATAAAATTCCCCATGGTCGGCAGGTATCGCAGACCCATCTCGCTAAAAGCATGTTGCAGATATGCTTTGCCGGCGTTGTTTATCGAGACACTGTTGATGACATGTTCCTCATCATCGAGTGATGCGATTGCCGCCGCCTGTGCCAGCGAGTTGGTGTTGAACGGCTGCCTGACACGATTCAATATATCTGCGATCTCAGGATTTGATATCGAGTAACCGATGCGCAACCCTGCCAGCGCGTACACCTTTGAAAATGTCTGCGTCACCACCAGGTTAGGAAACTGTTGCAGCCACTTGCTGAGCGGCGGCTTAACATCGTCATCCATATATTCTGTATAGGCCAGATCGAGTACGATGATGACATCCTGTGCGATACGGGAGAACAGGTTTTCCAGGGCGTCCGGCGTCAACCAGGTGCCTGTCGGGTTGTTCGGGTTAGCGATAAAGATGATGCGAGTGCTATCGTCGACCTGGGCTAGCAGCGCATCTGGATCATGCCCCAGCGGCATAGTCTCATGGTCTTCCGGCAAAGCTTTTGCAACATGCGCCTTTGCTCCCACCGCCTGCACCACTATCGGGTATACAGCAAATGAATACTCAGAAAAAACCGCCGAATGCTGTGGCGTCAAAAAGGCACGGGTGACCAGCTCCAGGATTTCGTTAGAGCCATTTCCCAGGGTAATATTTGCCGGATCGACCTGGTGCAATAGCGCCAGTTTATTGCTCAACGCATATCCACCTTCAGGGTAGTAATTTATTGAAGAAGCATTTTCTTCGATCGCGGAAAGCGCCAGAGCACTTGGGCCTAATGGATTCTCGTTAGAGGCCAGCTTGATAGAGTTGGATATACCTAACTCTCGTTCGAGTTCATCTACCGACTTACCGGGTTGATAAGGAGTTAACTTCTGGATACCCTGAGTTGCAAGTTCGAGAAAAGAATTTGACATATCAGATAACTGCTTTGGGGTAAGAGCCTAGAATGGTGACCATCGCTGAAGATTTTTCGATTTCGGTGATGGCATCCCTGACAAGTTCATCATCAC
>JABDRN010000122.1 GCA_013041745.1 Gammaproteobacteria bacterium | reverse complement strand
CCCTGGTGCTACCGGTGGTGAAGAGCGTCTGGTTTTAAACCTGGATCGTGTTACACACTGGAAGGGTGTCGGTGCTCAGACATCAGATCGTGTATCTACATTGATCAAACAGGCTAAGAAAGCAGCTGCCTGAATATAACGCTGTCCTGGAAATACATCCTGTTGTAAGACTTGCACCATGAGTTCGGTCCAGCAACAAGGCCAGGATACGAATAAGACTCCGGAAAAGGTCATACTAGGGCGGATTACCGGAGTCTATGGTGTAAAAGGCTGGGTAAAGGTCTTTTCATACACCGATCCAATGGAAGCTATCGTCGATTACAGCCCATGGTTCATCAGGGCTGAAAATAGAAAGAATGCGGCATGGACGAAAGTTAAGCTGAAAGCAGGCAAACGCCATGCGAAAACAGTAGTAGCAAAACTGGAGGACTGCAATGATCGTGATGCCGCCATGGCATATATCGGAACGGAAATCGCGATCGATCAGCAGCAGCTCGAAGAGCTGACAGAAAAGAATGAATATTACTGGCGAGACCTGATCGGTCTGCGGGTGATCAACCAGCACGATATCGAGCTGGGTGTGGTAAAAAATTTGATGGAAACCGGCGCTAATGATGTGCTGGTCGTTGTCTCTGAAACAGACGCAGATGACGGGACGAAGAAAAAAACGATCGAGCGCCTGATCCCATGGACCTGGAATAATGCGATTATCGAGGTCGACATGAAGCGAAAAGTGATCGAGGTCGATTGGGATCCTGATTTTTAATCGGGGTTGAGTTAGAAAGTTTGTGAATATCTATCTCATCAGTCTGTTTCCTGAGTTGGTGCATCAGGCCGCGGCGTTTGGAGTACTTGGCCGAGCGATAAAACAGCAGCAGTTAAATCTGCAGTGTATTAATCCCAGGGATTACGCACAGGATAAACATCGTACGGTTGATGACAGGCCTTATGGTGGCGGCCCAGGCATGTTGATGAAAGTCGAACCATTAGCGAAAGCGATAATGGCGGCTAAAAGCGAGGCGAGTGATAACGCTAAAGTGGTTTATATGAGCCCGCAGGGGCAACAGGTAAACCAGCAGCTGTTTGTGAGTACAGCAGCAGAACGAAGAGATTTGATATTGATCGCTGGTCGTTATGAAGGTATCGATGAGCGATTGATCGAGTCACTGGTCGATGCAGAATGGTCAATCGGTGATTACGTATTAAGCGGCGGTGAATTTGCTGCGCTGGTCGTGGTAGATGCCATTACCCGGTTAATTCCGGGTGTGCTGGGAGATGATGAATCGGCGATGCAGGATTCATTCATGGATGGTTTGCTGGATTGTCCGCATTACACACGACCGGAATCGATCGATGATGAGGCCGTACCAGAGGTGTTATTGAGCGGTGATCATGAAGCGATAAGGCGCTGGCGGTTAAAACAGGCGCTGGGCCGTACCTGGTTAAGAAGGCCTGACCTGCTGGATGTGATGCAGAATGACGCGTCACGCTGGGATGAAGAAAAAGCCGATTTATTGGCAGAGTTTAAAAAAGAACACCTTTAGCCGGTGCTTGCCTGTGTAGTTTCAAGGCGTCATCGGCTGATAGATACACTAGATTATTAAAGATTAAGGCGCGAAAGCGGAGTAATGATATGAGCAACATAATCCAACAGCTTGAAGCTGAACAAATGACACGTGATGTGCCAGCGTTTTATCCTGGTGATACCGTTGTCGTTCAAGTACGTGTGAAGGAAGGTGACCGTGAGCGTCTACAGGCTTTCGAAGGCGTAGTGATAGCAAAACGTAACCGTGGTCTGCATTCTGCGTTTACCGTTCGTAAGATTTCACATGGCGAAGGAGTCGAACGCGTTTTCCAGACTTACAGCCATGGTATCGCAGATATCGAGGTCAAGCGCAGCGGTAAAGTGCGTCGTTCGAAACTTTACTACCTACGTGGTCGTACAGGTAAGTCTGCACGTATTACCGAAAAGCTTAAACTCTCTGAAAAGAGTTAACAAAGTTTCGCAAGATAATTGCACAGTTCGATCAGAGAAGAGCGGTACATTGTACCGCTCTTTTTTTATGTGCATCTTCTCATTAACCGTAATTTAACTGGGCAGGACGTTGCGGCTTCGGCGATTCGCAACGAGATGACAAATATGTATTATTATCTAGTATTACGATGATCTACAAAGTTAACGACGAGTTATATTTTTAATGCATATCCGGGTTTTTACTTTTCTCTTGCTTGTTGTGGCTGCTGACGTTCTGGCACAGCAAAACGATTCTTCTGTCACTGTTTCGCCTGCTGCAGGTACGGCAGCCCGGGAGCCGGCCCAGAGTCAATCTCCACAGAACAAGGCATTGAGCAGTAATACCGACAGGAGTCAATCTGTTACCTTCCAGTCATTGAAACAGATGGATGAGCTGATCAGCCTCGGTGTACCTGCGCTGGCATTAGACCTGCTCGAAGATGAGCAGAAGCAACGGCCTGAATTTTCAGCTGACTGGTATGCTTTTGAATACAAACGTATCCTGATGCTTGCTGCGCTAGAGCGGTGGCCTCAGTTGATCGAACGCAGCCAATGGTTGTTTGATACGGCAGCAAGAGAAAGGCATATCACCAGAAAGATCCGACTCTGGTTTGAAACCCAGCAGGTGATTGCCAGGTTGCAGCTTAAGCAGAGTGAACAGGCGCTGGAGCAACTACAGCACCTGTTGTGGGAAACCGAAGCGGAACACCGGGATCCCTCACTGCCAGTTGTCTGGCGACGCCTGGTTATACGTGCTTACCTGCAACTGCAGGCCGATGATGATGCACGCCGGGCACTGGTCAGATACCAACTTGATTATGAGTCAGAACAGCAGAATATCGACTGGCTGCTGTTACAGGCACAGGTTCTGCTCAGGACCAAGCGTCCACAACAGGCCATCCAGCTGTTGAATAAAATCCAACTGGAAAATGCGGTCGATGTAGAGGCGTTATTACTGATCGCGCAACTTCAGCATGAGCCAAAGAAAGCGTCTCGCATCTACCAGCAGATGCGAGAAAAGCTTGATGGCAAGCTATTGAGCCGGTCTGCACGCTGGGCGTATTCCTATGTCGCTTACCTCGCCGCGAAGATGATGAATGATCAGAACGCACAGATCTCTAACCTTGAGTCGATGCTGTCCCTGGGTGTCGAATACCCGGTATTTGATGACAGTTACCAGGTCACAGCTGACGACCTGTGGGGCATGTATAACGAGCAGGGTTTGTTGCTGGCAAATAACAACGGTCTGTTGTTCGGTAATGATCAGCAGTGGCAGAAGCTGTCTGACAAGCTGCTGAAAAAAGAACCGGAAAAGGCCCTGGCTCTCAATACAGCGCTGGTTCTGCATACCAGTGACTTTGCGACTATGCAGCAACAGCACAAAACTATCGTCGAGATAATCGAAAAGAGAAAGAATGGCCTCGAGTTGATCAACCAGTTATATCTGCATAGTGACAAGGTGCCAGAGGTAAACGTACTGCCAGATGAAGTCCGATATCGTCTTGTCGATTATGCCCTTTCGCAAGGGGACTATCATGATGCAGCAAAGATCATGAAGAGCCTTGAGGAGCCACCTCCGGGTAAGACATTGTTCGACTGGCGGATGCGTAAAGCACGAGTACTGATCCTGCAGGGTGAATACCAGGGCAGCGAAGCGTTGATACGAAAAACATTTACGGAAAATGCCAGGATTACCAGGGAAGAGCTGGATCGGTATATCCAGGTGGTATTCGATTTTCAAACGGTACAGCAGCATGAGCGTGCGATTAGACTGTTTGATATCGTCTCTCTGGAAAAACTGGATGAAAAGCTGAAGCGAGAGATCTACTTCTGGAAAGCAGAGTCTTATTTTTCACTGCAGGAATACGATCGGGCCGCTTTGTATTACCTGGAATCATCCCGCGCTGTCGCCGATGCCGAACACGACCTGTGGGGACAGTCAGCCCGTTTCAAAGCAGGTCAGGCGCTGATGCAGGCCGAGATATATGACGATGCTAAAAAAGTCTTCTCTGATCTATTGCTGGTCACTGACAGTGATTCTCGCAAGGCGATCATCAACCAGAACCTGCAGAAGATTCGGCTGTTAAAGAGCACGGTGAATAGCAAACAGATCTAGTATGCTGGGATTATTATTCGCTAGTCAATTTTTTACAGACGATATATCCAGGCTAGTAACCGAACATACCATCGAGTAGATCGGCACACCCTGCATACACTTCCTGGTCTGCATCCTGAAACATCTTCGATGTTCATATATTGAAGTCGGTACATCCCTGAGAGAACTTGAAATGCGTCTTTTTTTTGGATTTTTTGAATGGCCGAAATGCGGTTCTACAAGGCCTGTTGGGTGCATTTAGATGGCTTATGAAGAAAACATATTTTTTCTGATGTTTCTCCTCATAATGGCTTGATAATAGTTATTTCATTCCCATATTGAACAGAATTAACAGATTTATAGCAAATTAAGATATTTTGGAGTAAAAAATGAGCGTTGAAGCGAGTAAAGAAACCCTCGAATTTCAAACAGAGGCTCGTCAGATCCTGCATCTGATGACGCATTCACTATATTCAAACAAAGAGATTTTCCTGCGTGAGCTGGTCTCTAATGCTTCAGATGCCTGTGACAAATTGCGCTTCGAAGCACTGGCAGACGACAGTCTGTATGATGGCGATTCAGAGCTGTCTATCCAGGTCGATTTTGACGAAGAGGCCAAAACCATCACCATCAGTGATAATGGTATCGGCATGTCACGCCAGGAAGTGATCGATAATGTCGGTACCATTGCCAGTTCGGGTACCAAGAAATTCCTCGAAGCGATGAGCGGCGATCAGGCTAAGGATGCACAGATGATCGGCCAGTTCGGTGTTGGTTTCTACTCGAGTTTCATTGTTGCTGATAAGGTGACCATGGAAACACGGCGAGCCGGTGCCGCAGCTGATGAAGCGGTGCGCTGGGAATCTGATGGCGAAGGCAGTTTCTCGCTGGAAAATATCGAAAAAGACAGCCGCGGCACCAAAGTAATTTTACATCTGAAAGAAGGTGAGGCCGAGTTTGCCAGCCCGTATCGTCTGAAGGCCATCATCAAGCAGTACTCTGATCATATCTCGATACCCGTGATGATGACCGAGCAGGAGATGGATGAAGAAGGCAATCCGAAAAAAGATGACGATGGCAATGTCGTCACCAATGAGGAGCGGGTCAACAGCGCTTCTGCATTGTGGGCACGTGATAAAGCCGATATCACTGATGAGGAGTATGGCGAATTCTATAAACATGTCAGCCTGGATTTTGCCGACCCGCTTACCTGGATCCACTCAAAAGTCGAAGGTAACCAGAGCTATACTTCACTGCTCTATGTGCCGACCAACCCTCCGTTTGACCTGTTCGATCGTGAACACAAACGCGGCGTCAAGCTATATGTGAAGCGCATCTTCATCATGGATGACGCTGAGCACCTGATGCCTAACTACCTGCGTTTTATCAAGGGTGTCATCGACTCTGATGACCTGCCATTGAACGTCTCACGCGAGATATTACAACAGAATAAAGTCATCGACCGTATCCGCGGTGCCTCGGTGAAGAAGGTTCTGGGCATGCTGGAGTCACTGAAAAAAGATGATGATAAGGAAAAATATGAAACGTTCTGGAAGTCTTTTGGCCAGGTATTAAAAGAAGGCCCGATCGAAGATATGGCTAACAAGGAGCGTATCGCCAAGCTATTATGGTTTGCCAGCACGCATAACGACAGCGATGAACAGAATGTAACCCTCGATGAGTACATCTCGCGTATGCCGGAAGGTCAGGACAAGATCTATTATATCATCGCCGACAATTATACTGCTGCGAAGAACAGTCCGCATCTCGAGGTGTTCAAAAAGAAAGGTATCGAAGTTCTGCTGTTGACTGACCGTGTCGATGAGTGGCTGGTATCACACCTGACCGAGTTCGATGGCAAGAAGCTGCAGTCTGTTGCCCGCGGTACGCTGGATATCGACGAGGAAGAAGACAAGAAAGAGCTGGAAGAAGCAGAGAAGGCTTACAGCTCAGTCATCGAGCATGCATCTAAAGTGCTGGAAGGTAAGATCAAAGAGATCCGTCTTTCACAGCGACTGACAGATTCACCATCGTGCCTGGTACTGGAAGAGCATGATATGAGTCCACAGATGCAGCAGATCATGGAGGCCGCTGGACAATATGCGCCCAAGTCGCAACCTGTGCTTGAGTTGAACGCAGAACATAACCTGGTGAAAAAGCTTAACGATATTACAGATGATGATCTCTTCGAAGATTATACTCACCTGTTGTTCGAGCAGGCACAGCTGGCAGCAGGTGCGCCACTGGAAGATGCCGCCGGCTTTGTTAAGCGAGTGAACAAGCTGCTGGAGAAGTAAACGGTCTGTCTCACTTATATCGCCGCTGCTCCTGACCGCGCTCAGTGAAGTCAGCAGCAGCGGCGATTTATTTGCAGTTTCTTTTTCAAATCTCCTCAAAACAGGCGCTCAGTAGCTATACTCTGAACACCTGTTAAAAAACTTTTCCAGAGCATGAAGAATCTATTTAAGTTATTGATATTTCTATTCATATTCGGCCTTAATCCATCTGTTGCTTTTGCTACGGAGGCTTATAACGCGGATATCCGTTACCTGCATGTGCAGAAGGGCCAGACCCTGCATAATATAGTGAGTCGACTATATCCAGAGCGTGTCAAAGAGTGGCCGAAACTTAAGCAGGATATTGTTCGATTAAATCCACATGCGTTCATCAACAACGACCCGACCAGGATGAAAGCCGGCGTTCGCCTCACATTGCCGAAGAGAGTGGTCGTACGTTCGACGCCGGCACAACCGGTGAAATTGAAAAAAGTCGGTGCCGTGGTAGAAAAAGAGGGTAGTGTGGTTGCTGTAGATCAGAGAAAAATTTCGCGAAAACTCGCCAAAGGCGATCCTGTATTTCTTGGCGACAAGGTTATCACCGGCGAAAAGGGTTACGTAAGGTTGAAAATGATCGATGAAGCTGTGCTGGACCTGCGGTGTTTCAGTATCATGGTGATCGAACAATATGCGTTAACTGATACCAGTCGGCGAAGTATACTGAACCTTTTACAGGGCAGCCTGAAAAAAGTTACCGGAAAGATCGGCAAGATGACAGAAGATATCTACGAACTGAAAACACCGCTTGCCAGCATCGGTGTGCGCGGTACCGAATACGCACTTCGTGTTTTTCAGTCCAAGGGCTGCGGGGGCACCCTGGATGCTGATGACGGGCTATACCTCGAGGTGATCAAAGGCCTGGTCGATGTGCATAATGAGGCAGGAAAAGAAGTTGTCGCCAAAGGTGAGACTGCTTATGTGCCGCTGCCTAAAGCAGAGCCAAAGAAAGTAAAGATCAAACCCGGTGTGATCAAGCCGGTTGAGAAGATGGAGATAGAGGAAGCTGATCAGTCTGAAGAAGACAGCAGCAGTATCTGGTGGTGGCTGCTGGGCATTGTTGCGATCGCACTACTCATCTGAGGCATTACGGTCAGGATGATGCGCAAATGACAAACGAAAGCAGCAGGATCGACAAGTGGTTATGGACATCGCGTTTTTTTAAAACCCGGTCGCTGGCCAGTGATCAGGTGAATGGCGGCAAGGTTCATCTCAATGGTCAGCGGGTCAAAGCCGGCCGTTCGGTAAAAATTGGTGATGTATTATCGATCCAGAAAGACGGCAGTCTATTTGAAATCACCATCAAGGCTATCAATAAAACACGGCGGCCGGCAAAGGAGGCCAGTCTGACATATGAGGAATCAGAACCCAGCCGAAACAAACGAGAACAGGAGCAGCAGATCAAAAAACTGGCATCGGTAAGCAGGCCAGTCCCGCAGCGTAAACCCGGTAAGCGAGAACGTGAGCAATTGCGACAGTTTAAACATAAAACATAAAAACATGAGTTATATGTTTTATGTTGCAAGTGTTAAGTTAAAAGCAAAAACGGTTTGCTGTAAACCACAGTTTTTTTAAAATTTACTTACAACTTACAGATTAAATGACAAAGCCCGTTACGCCGCAGATTACCGCCGACATCATCATCGAGATGCCGATGCTCGACGACAGGCCGATCATCCTTATCGAACGCAAATATGAGCCATACGGCTGGGCCATCCCCGGTGGATTTGTCGAGGTCGGTGAAACTATTGCCACCGCAGCACGGCGTGAAGCGCTGGAAGAGACCAGTCTCGAAGTTGACCTTGATGTCCTGCTGGGGATTTATTCAGATCCCGCGCGCGATCCCAGGGGACATACCGCATGTGCCGTCTTTATCGGTAATGCATCAGGAAAGCCGGTTGCTGCCGACGACGCTAAAGATATCGCACTGTTTGATCCTTTTCAGATCGATGTGGAGCTGGCGTTTGATCACCGGCAAATAGTTGAAGATTATTGTGATTATCGCCGAGATGGCATCATAAAACTGCCTAAATAAGTTGTTTTTGCATGTTTTGTATCTGCCAGAATCGCGGAATAAATTCCGTTCCTACGGTGTTTGAACAATTTAGTCTCAGTGGAATTTATTCCGCGATTGCAGCTTCTTCCGGATATCATTACAAATAAACCTTTTTATTCTATCAAGGTGTATATAAGTCGCTGTTTTTGGTATAATTTTTTTCTACAACTATTAGCTGTTTTTCCAGGGTATTTCTTTTTGAGTAATCGAACGCTGTCAATTGATGACCGCATCTATAACTATCTTTCTGATGTAACGATAAACGAAGCAGAGTTGCTACGCCAGCTGCGTGAAGAAACTGCGGGAATAGAGTATTCTGTGATGCAGATCTCGCCGGAGCAGGGCCAGTTCATGTCGCTGCTGATCAAGTTGATGCGGGCCAGACGTGCGATCGAGATTGGCACTTATACCGGCTACAGTTCAATCTGTATAGCCAGTGCGATGCCGCAAGATGGGTTGCTGGTTTGTTGTGATATATCGCCGCAGTGGACTGCCATAGCAGAGAAATACTGGGCAAAAGCGGGGCTCGAGAACAAGATTGAGCTGTTTTCCCAACCAGCAGAGCCCACCCTGCAGAAGCTGCTCGACGATGGCGCAGCAGGAAGTTTTGATTTTATTTTTATTGATGCCGATAAACAGAACTACATCATGTATTATGAGATGGGATTACGCCTGTTGAGAAAAGGCGGTCTCATCGCTGTTGATAACACGTTATGGTCTGGTGCCGTTGCTGACCCAGAGAATACCGAACCGGGAACAAGGGCAATTCGACGCTTTAACGATATGTTGAAACAGGATGATCGCATCAGCCAGAGTCTGCTCACGATAGGTGACGGCCTTACCCTGATAATCAAAGAAATCGATTAAAAAATGCTGAACTGGATAAAATCTTTAAAGAAAAAAGGACCGCCCTCGAAGCGGGCGCGTACCGCTTCAACTGCTGCGAGGAAGTCGAACAGACGCTTAGCAAGCAATAAAGCCATAATCCTCAGCAGAGGCGAACATGGCATCTCACGTAAAAACATCGATAAACATGCATTGAAAGTTCTATATCGCCTGCATAAATCCGGATTTCACGCGTGCCTCGTTGGTGGTGCCGTGCGTGACCTGCTGCTCGGTGTTAAACCGAAGGACTTTGATATAGCGACAGACGCAACACCGGAGCAGGTCAATAAACTGTTTCGCAACTGCCGCCTTATTGGACGTCGTTTCCGCCTTGCTCATATACACTTTGGCCGTCTGATCATCGAAGTGGCGACATTCCGTGCTGCCCATGAAGGTTCCAGCGAGAGTTCTCAATCGGGACACCAGGACGAGAGCGGGCGTATCGTCCGGGATAATGTTTTTGGTGAGCTGGCAGATGATGTCTGGCGTCGTGATTTCACTGCTAATGCACTGTATTACGACATCTCGGATTTTAGCGTGATAGATTTCGTCGGCGGCTTCGAAGATATAAAGCAGCGGCGCCTGCACCTCATCGGTGATGTCGAGACGCGTTACCGTGAAGACCCTGTCAGGATGTTACGTGCACTGCGTTTTTCAGCAAAACTGGATTTTGAGATCGATGAAGAGAGCAGGGTGCCGATATTTTCACTGGGACATCTATTGCAGGATATTCCTGCAGCAAGGTTGTATGAAGAAGTGCTGAAACTTTTCCACTCAGGCCATGCTTTACGTAGTTTCGAGCTGTTACAGGAGTTCGACCTGCTTAAATACCTGTTTCCGGAAGCCGCACGTTCGATCAAATCTGATGAAGCTGTTGCAGATATGCTGACCATCGCGATGAAGAATACTGACGAACGTATAAGAAAAGACATGCGTGTTACTCCTGCTTTTCTGTTTGCAGCGCTGTTATGGCATCCGGTAAATTCACGTGTCAGAGAGATGGTCGATGGTGGTATGCCATATTCTGTTGCCATACAGAAAGCCGCCACCAGGATATTAAGCCAGCAATCAGGCAGTGTTTCGATACCGAAACGATTCACTACGGTGATGCGGGATATTTGGGGCTTGCAGACACGGTTTCATTATCGTGCTGGCAAGCGCGCCGCAGCGGTGTTGGAGCATGCGAAGTTTCGTGCGGGTTATGACTTCTTATGCATCCGTGCACAGGCAGGTGAACAGGTTGCAAATGGCGACCTTAAACAGGATTGCCAGTGGTGGACAGAACTGCAAAAACAAGATGCAGAGCAGCAGAAAAATACGTTATTTTCAGGCGCAGGTAAAAAAAGGTCAGGCAAGCAAAAGAAACGCCGCCGTTCTCCAGCGAAGAAGAAAACAAAGCAGCCAGAGAAATAATAAGGCTTGCTGTACTATCGGTTTGATACAAGATTCGTGACTAATAATATTGTTTACATCGGTCTGGGCAGTAATATAGAGCAGCCCTATGTGCAGATAAAGAATGCGATCAATGCCCTGGACGGATTACCGGGCACCACGGTAATAGCAGATTCTGGCTACTACAAAAGCAGACCGATGGGGCCAAAAGATCAGCCTGATTATATTAACGCCGTTGTTAAAATAGAGACTGCACTTGAGGCGAAAGACTTGCTTACTCGATGTCAGCAGATAGAACATCGGCAGGGGCGTGTCAGGTCGAGACGCTGGGGTGAGAGAAGTATCGATATCGATGTACTGTTGTTTGCCGATCAACAGATAAAAACAGATAAACTTACGGTGCCGCATCCGGGAATCAGTCAGCGTGATTTTGTTTACTTGCCATTGTTAAAGCTGGATCCAGCCATAGCAATACCCGGAAAGATGGCGTTAAAAGATCTGCTGCACTATGATGAAGATTTGGTGAAAGATGAATCGAAGTCTGATTATGGTTGCCAGTATGCTGGAGATATAGACAGGTAATATTTATGGGCGCAGTGCTTGAACAACATAATTTGCCATTGGATGAGAAAACAGAAATACCGAGTTTCATCGTTATCGAGGGCCCTATCGGAGTCGGCAAAACAACGCTGGCAAACAGGCTTGCACAATCATTTGGCAGCGACCTGTTGCTGGAGGGTGCAGATGATAATCCGTTCATGGAAAAGTTTTATGAGGATCCAAAAGCCGCAGCACTACCGACACAGCTATTTTTTTTACTGCAGCGTGCACGCCAGTTAAAAGAGATAAAGCAGGAGGATATGTTCAATCCGGTACGTGTCGCAGATTTTCTGATCGAGAAAGATCGCCTGTTTGCGGAGCTGACCCTGGACAGGGATGAGCTTGATCTCTATGAGCAGGTTTATGTCAGTCAGACTATCGATATCCCGCGACCTGATCTGGTGGTCTATCTGCAGGCACCGGTTGAGGTCTTACTGGAGCGTATTCAGAAACGTGGTTTAAAACACGAAAGGTTTATCGAGGCTGCTTATTTACAACGTTTGTCTGATTCTTATATCCAGTTTTTTTATCAATATAACAATGCACCGCTATTGATCGTTAACGCGGCAGATATTGATTTTGCGAATAATGATGATGATTACCAGTTATTGCGACAGCAGATAATCGAGGTGAAGTCAGGTCGTCATTACTTCAACCCGACACAGGTTTCACTTTAAAAGCGGATCGCGATTCAAATTTTCTCAGATAATATAATGTTATGAGCACACAGACCGATACTCGAAAAACAATCACCATTCGACGGCTGGCAGAGATGAAGCAGGCGAAAGAGAAGATCGCTTGCCTGACGGCATACGACGCCAGTTTCGCACTCATGCTGGAAAAAGCAGGAGTCGATGTGGTGCTCGTTGGAGATTCTCTTGGCATGGTGATCCAGGGCGAAGAAACGACTTTACCTGTCACCATCGAAGACATGCTGTACCACACCCAGTGTGTGGCGAAAGGACTGGAGAATGCACTACTGATTACCGATATGCCTTTCCTGAGTTTTACCTCTGAACAAGAGGCCGTGTTGAATGCTGGCCTGTTTATGAAGCAGGGCGGAGCGCACATGGTGAAACTGGAAGGCGGTGTTGATCAGGCGGATACCGTTTCAGCATTAAGCCGAAATGGTATCCCGGTCTGTGCGCACCTGGGGCTGCAGCCACAGTATGTCCATAAGATCGGCGGTTATCGGGTACAGGGCCGAGAAGGTGCTGCAGCCGAGCAGATGTTGTCCGATGCATTGACATTGCAACAGGCCGGTGCTGATATGATGTTGCTGGAATGTGTGCCGGAATTACTGGCCAGGGAGATAACCGCGGCGCTTGATATTCCGGTCATCGGCATCGGTGCCAGCGCTGGCTGTGATGGCCAGATACTGGTACTTTACGATATTCTCGATATCAGCCTGGGGATGCGGCCAAAATTCAGTAAGAATTTCATCTCCGGTTGTGACGGAATTCAGCAAGCGATCCAGCGCTATGTGGCTGCAGTCAAGAGTGGTGAATTTCCTGGCGATGAACACGTTTTTCGTTAAAATTATTTGAACCTTCAAATCATGGATATCTGTCGGCAAGTCGATCAATTGCGTACAATCGTCGATGGCTGGAGAATGTCCGGTGAGACCATAGCGTTCGTGCCGACCATGGGCAATCTTCACAGTGGGCATCTTTCGCTGGTCGAGTTAGCACAGCAAAGAGCATCGCGAGTAGTGGTCAGTATCTATGTCAATCCGATGCAGTTTTCTCCAGATGAAGATTTTGACAGTTATCCGCGCACGCTGGATGATGACCTGGAAAAGTTAAGAACGATGGATGTTGACCTGGTATTTACTCCCGATGACGCGATGATCTATCCGCAAGGTGAATCGCGAAGTACATTCATCGAAGTGCCAGGGTTATCTGATATCATCGAAGGCGAATTCCGCCCCGGTTTTTTTAGGGGTGTTGCAACCGTAGTGATGAAGCTTTTCAACATGGTACAGCCCGATATCGCGGTATTCGGTGAGAAAGATTATCAGCAGTTGCTGGTCATACGACAAATGGTGGCTGACCTGAACCTGCCGATCGAAATCATCGGTGTCGAGATCAAACGTGAAGCCGACGGCCTGGCGATGAGTTCACGTAATAACTACCTGGATGCAGCAGAAAGAGAAAATAGCAGGGTATTGTCAGAGTCACTGCAGCAATTGAGTGACAACATCGAACAGGGTATGAGCATCGAGCAGGCAGAATCAGAATGTCACTCGACATTGGCAAGCCGTGGTTTTATCGTGGACTATGTCACTATCCGTGAAACTGAAAGTCTGAAGAAAGTGTCCAATGAGCAACTTACAGCGAATACAGTGCTAATAGCGCTGGCTGCAGCCAGATTGGGCAAAACCCGCCTGATCGATAACCTGAAGTTCAGCGTTCGCTAATAGACATAATCAATTCATAGACTTGAAGCAATTGCGTGGATAGCTGATAATACACCTATGTGGATGTAGACCCTGTCGAGGTAGGCATCAGATAATTAACCGACTAAATCTTTATGGAAATTACACTTTTAAAAGCTAAGCTCCACCAGGCAACTGTTACGCTGACTGAGCTGGAATATGAAGGTTCCTGCGCAATAGACTCTGATCTGTTATCTGCAGCCGGTATCCACGAATACGAGCAGATCCATATCTACAACCTGAACAACGGTGAGCGTTTTACTACCTATGCCATCCGGGCAGAGGCAGGAAGTGGTGTAATTTCAGTCAACGGCGCTGCGGCACATAAAGCCAACAAGGGTGATCGTGTGATCATCTGTTGTTATGCCAGGCTGTCTGAGCAAGAAGTAGCCAATTTTAAACCATCGCTGGTTTATCTTGACGGGGCAAACCGAATTAGCCGTACCTCAAACCAGATCCCGGTTCAGGCGGCCTGAAACCGGCTGATATACGACACGTTAATCAGCCAGGTTTACTGGGTTGTGAAATTTTGATTCAAGCTTTATTTGAGAAATTCTGCTATCTGGCAAATGATAGCTACTCTGCAAGAGCGTGTGCCTGCTGACGTTTCAGTTCTTTCAGGTCGGCTTCATTATTACAGAATTCGATGTCTGTAATATCAATTTTCGAGTCAGCAAGTTTTTCATCGCATTCATCGGTATTGCTGCAGTCAGAGCAGTTCTGCATCTGCTGATTGATGTCCTTCACGCTATTTTGATAGATATAATCCTTTTTACTGATACCCAGGGCGGCGAGCATATTACTCAAACGCAACCTGCTGAACTCCTGCTCTAGTTTATGGTGAAATTTTCGACCATTGATGAGATTGGTCAAAATCGTATAAGACAGGCGTAAAGTGAAACCCGTAACTAAAAGCACGAGCGCACCGCCTACAATCATCGTTATAGTATCCATCGCAGCATGTTAGCAATGGCTGGCGAGTTAGCCATTGATTTATGTCATGTAACAGTGGCTCTGGATGAAATTAAGCCACTTCAATGCCTGTAGGCATTACCCCGTGTTACGCATACCGGCGGCGATGGCATTGATACTGCGTAATAATGGATTCAGCCATTTTTCACGTTCTTCGTCGCTCAGTGTTTCATCCCGGTAACGCTTTAGCAGCTTGATCTGGATATGATTCAACGGGTCAAGGTACGGGTCTCGTCGCATCAATGACAGCGCCAGTGGCGGGATGTCATCCAGCAGGTGCGCCATATTCGACACTTTTAAAGTGATATCGAGAGTTCGGTCATGTTCGTCCCTGATCATCTCATATATACGCTTGCCGGTATCTTCAGAGACGCATAGTTCTGAATATTCCTTTGCTGTGCGAGTATCTGTTTTATAAAGAGCCATCTCGGTATTGCTGAGTAAAGCTTTGAAATAAGGCCAGTGCTGATACATGTCACGTAGCTTCTCGAGGCGGGAAGGGTCATCGCCGATCCACTGCTGTAGCGCGGTGCCGATGCCATACCAGGCCGGTAAGGTCTGTCTGGCCTGTGCCCAGCCAAAGACCCAGCCGATAGCACGGACTGATGATTTCGAGCGGTCACCCTTCTTACGGTGTGAGGGTCGTGAGCCAATATTCATCAGGGAGATCTCGCTGACCGGGGTCGCCTCGTAAAAATAGTCGAGGAAGCCCTCGGTATTGTCGGTCAACTGGCGATAGCTGCTCTCACCATACGCCATGATCTCGCGCATGATCGCCATGTTCTCTTCGGTGGCGGTCGATTCACCCGGAAGGATCTGGTAACGGCTGGCCAGCATCAGGCCGGTTACGCCCAGCGTTAACTCGTATACCGCGGTTTCCGGGTTACTGTATTTATTCGATAACACTTCACCCTGTTCGGTGAATTTTATCTGGCCATGCACCGTACCTTCCGGTTGCGACAGAATGGAGTCATGGGTCGGGCCGCCACCACGTCCGATTGTGCCGCCGCGCCCGTGGAACAGGCGGCAGTCCACCGAATGAGCGTCGGCAAGGCTCATGGCCTTCTGCTGAGCCTCAAAGAGCTGCCAGGATGAGGCCAGGATACCGCCATCTTTGCATGAATCAGAATAACCAAGCATCACTTCCTGCAGGTTGCCTGAGGCGCTCAACAGTGCTCGGTAGGTATCATCGTCAAACAGGCTGGCCAGTACAGTTTCGATATGGTTCAGGTCGTCGATAGTCTCGAACAAGGGGGAAATCCTTATCTTGCAGCACCACTCGCCATCGACTTTGCCGGTCAGGCCAACCAGCGTCGCGAGGAACATCGCCTCGAGCACATGGCTTGCCTGATGGGTCATGGAGATGACATATTCACCGAATGCCCGCGGGCTGATCTCGTCATGCATCTTTTCGATGACCTTGAACACTTGCAGTGTTTCCTTGTTGGCATCAGTGAGTGAAGATGGATCAAACTTGATGCCTTCGCACTGGTGTTTGATGAGGTCAGAGAGCAGCTCGATGCGTGTCGCTTCATCGAGGCTCTCATAATCCATATAGGTGTTGCTCTGCTGCAGGATCTGAGCAACTGCTTCGCTGTGACGTGTTGATTCCTGGCGGATGTCCAGCTGCATCAGGTAAAAGCCGAATGTTTCAACCAGCCTGATCAGGTCCTTGAGTGCGACATCGGCAATTTTGTGGTCGCCGTGACTGTGCAGGGATTCACGGATGAGTACCAGGTCGGCCAGGAACTCATCTTCAGAAGGGTAGGCATGATGGTATTTGCTTATATCGACTTCTGTGTCTGAACCGCTGGCTACGATCAAGGCACGGGTCTTGTCCAGGTTATGCTGGATCCGATGGCGCATGAAAGCTATCTTGCGTTGGTAGGGTGAGTGTGTGTAAGCCAGGGGGTTGTTGACGAAAATCTCGAACCGCAGGGGCTCATCTTTACTCAGGCTCTCACTGAATTCACGGCTCGGTTTGCATAGCTGGTCAGAGTGTGGCAGGTGCTGGAAAGCTTTATTCAGACGCCTGATATATTCCTGCAGTGTCGCTCTGGACTGTAACCGCAATGCCAGTTCAGTGGTCCCAGGGGTAACATTCGGGTTGCCGTCACGGTCGCCACCGATCCACGAGCCAAATTTGAGGAAACTGGGTACATTGATCTGGGCATTAGGATAATGATCGCGGATACGGTCTTCCAGGTTGCGGTAGACCACGGGCACCGCATCAAACAGACTCTCTTTGAAATAATAGATGCCGTTCTTGATCTCATCACGGACCTGGGGACGATTCTCTCTGACCTCGTTTGTATGCCAGAGGATATGTATCTGTGTCTCTAGCTCATCGATCACATCCTGGCGCTGTGCCTTACCCAGGCGGGTATCGCTGAGCTTTTCATTGGTCAGGAATATCCGGCGCAAGGCATACATGATACTGCGGCGTTTTGCCTCGGTAGGGTGGGCGGTGATCACCGGGATATAAGCCAGCCTGTCGAGCAGGGTCTGCAGGCGTTCTGCCGACATGCCCATATCGAAGAAACTGCGCAATGCCGAGTCGAATGAACCGATCCACAGTTCGTCTCCTTTACGCATCTGGCGACGACGCTGCTGTAACTGTGAGGCCTCTTCTGCAACGTTGACCAGGCTGAAATAGGTGCTGAATGCCCTGACCACCTGGGTCAGTGTTTCTTCATCGAGTGACTCGATCAGGGCCATCAGCCGTGCACGCTTTTTGCTGTCTTCTTTCTTGTGCAGTTCGATAAATCCGACCCGCAGTTTTTCTACTGCATCGTAAACTTTTGGGCCGGCATTGGATAGCAGCACATTACCCAGCAGCCTGCCAAGCAGTTTTACTTTTGCGCGCAGCTGCTTGTCGGTGGTTGCCGTATTGAGCAGGCCTGCCAGCTTCGGCTGATCCGAACTCTTGCTTTTTGCAGTGCTCGATGTATCAGCCGTTTCGGCATTGACAGGATTAGACTCGGTGGTGTTATTCATAAGTGATTAAGTCGGCGTTACGTGATCGTATATTCACACAAAGCCCCGAATTATAACGTATTTAAGGATATCCTGATACATACCAGTAATTTACCCCTGCAGAATGCTGTATAACTCGTCAGCACAGAATAAATTACGTACAATGTGTTTTTTCGACATCGTGGTTCGGGATTTGTAATAATTGAAATCTGAACTGGCTTAATTTGATCCTCAATAACTAGAAAAATCATTGTCATGCCTAATTTAACAGAACTTGCCTCATGGAAAGCCCTGCAAGCACATTTTGATCAGATCAAGGATGTCCGTATGCGCGACCTGTTTGCACAGGACCAGGGACGCTTTAATAAATTCAGCACCCAGATGGACGATATCCTGCTGGATTTCTCCAAAAACCGCATCAATGATGAAACTTTTGGCCTGTTGTGTGACCTTGCCCGTGAGGTCGATGTTGAGGTGTGGCGCGACAGGATGTTCTCAGGTGAGCAGATCAATATCTCAGAATTTCGCCCGGTACTGCATACTGCACTGAGAAACCGTAGCAATACACCGGTCTATGTCGATGGCGAAGACGTGATGCCGAAGATCAACCGGGTACTGGCACAGATCAGGTATTTTACCGAGCGTGTCCGTGGCGGTCACCTGCGTGGCTACAGCGGACACCTGATAACCGATATCATCAATATTGGTATCGGTGGCTCTGACCTGGGGCCGCAAGTGGTCTGCGATTCGATGAAACCTTTTGCACAGCGTGGCATGAATGTGCATTTTGTTTCGAATATCGACCCGACTCACCTCACCGAGGTGCTGAAGTTCGTTGTACCGGAGTCGACCCTGTTCATTGTTTCTTCGAAAACATTCACCACCCAGGAAACCATGATGAATGCGCAGAGTGCCCGCAAGTGGTTTGTTGAGACCACGGGTAACGAAAAGGCGGTATCGCGGCATTTCGTCGCAGTCACGACCAATAAGAGCGCAGCTTCTGAATTTGGCATCCTCGACGAAAACATGTTTGAGTTCTGGGACTGGGTCGGCGGTCGATACTCGTTGTGGTCTGCCATTGGCCTGCCGATCGCACTTTATCTGGGTATGGACCGTTTTGAGGAGTTACTCGAAGGCGCCCATGCTATGGATATGCATTTCAGGTCTGCTCCGATCGAGAAGAACATGCCGGTGATACTGGCCATGCTCGGCATCTGGTATAACAACTTTTTCGATGCCCAGAGCCATGCGGTGATGGCATATAACCAGTACCTGCGACGCCTGCCGGCCTATCTGCAGCAGCTGGATATGGAGAGTAACGGCAAGACCATTAATCGCCAGGGCAAACGTGTCGACTACCTCACCGGACCGGTTATCTGGGGGGAGACCGGCAGTAATGCCCAGCATGCTTTTTTCCAGCTGTTGCACCAGGGCACCAAGCCGGTGCCGGCTGATTTCCTGGTGCCGGCGCGCAGTAAGAACCCGCTGGGTGAGCAGCATAGTGTATTGCTGGCTAATTTCTTTGCCCAGACGCGGGCCCTGATGAATGGCAAGACCGAAGATGAGGCACGTGCCGAGCTCGAAGCTGCGGGTCTGCCTGAAGATGTTGTCGACGATGTTTTGCCGCATAAGGTGTTCGAAGGAAACAAGCCGACAAATTCCATCATGTTCGAAAGCCTAGAACCGAGGACACTCGGCGCATTGCTTGCCCTGTACGAACACAAAGTCTTCGTGCAGGGTGTCGTCTGGGATATCAACTCGTTCGACCAATGGGGTGTGGAATACGGAAAGCAACTGGCGAGTGATATTCAGCAGGAGCTGGCGAGCAGGGAAAATACCACACGTTATGATGATTCGACCAATAACCTGATCAATTACTGCATGCTGCTGAAATTTTCCGACTAGAAAATTTCAGCAAATGAAAAATGAAAAGTGACAAATGGTTCACGCCGTAGGCGCGAGGATTTTTGTATGTGGGCAGCTTATAACTAAGGTATTGTATACAGTCTCCAAGGGCGTCAAAATTTTTCATTTTTCATTTTTCATTTTTCATTGCGCGCTGGCTTGCCAAAGCCCACTCGATATGCTCTGCAAGCATCTCATCGTAGCTATATTGCTGTTTTTTCTCTTGAAGGATTTCTATAATTTTT
>JABDRN010000119.1 GCA_013041745.1 Gammaproteobacteria bacterium | reverse complement strand
AAAACTGCCAGGTAAACGTTCCGAAGAAAGACATCACCCGAAGAAGCTGCGTGTTGCATAGTCAGGGGCTTCTTGCTGTAATATAAGCACTGATTCGCTCTGTGAAGGAGTAACAGCATACTGTCCTGAACAGGAACAGTGATGCAGCTACCCATCCATAATCGAACGCTCACAGCAAGCTCTTGAGAGATATATGTCAGACAGCAAGTATGACCTGTTAATCATAGGTGCCGGTGTATCGGGTAGCGCATTACTCTACCTGGCCACGAAATACACCGATATAAATAATATCGGCGTCATCGAAAAATACGCGGCGCCCGCCCGCGTCAACTCGCTTTCAAGCAATAACAGCCAGACGCTGCATTGTGGAGATATCGAGACCAACTACACACTCGAAAAAGCCTTAAAGGTTCAACGTGCTGCTCGTATGTTGCGTAATTATGCTGTGGCACAACCCGATGCGCATCACATCATCTTCAAATATCCGAAGATGGTACTCGGTGTCGGCGAAGCGGAGTGTCAATTACTCAGGGAACGTTTTGAGATATTCAGCCCGCATTATCCGGAGCTGATGCTGCTAGATAAAAAAGCCATCGCCCGTATCGAAGCTAACGTCGCCATGAACGGCGACAGCTTTCGTGAAGATGAGATCGTCGCCCTTGGTTCGACGGATGAATATACCGCAGTCAACTTCGAAGCACTGTCACGTTCATTTGTCCGACAGGCTCAGATAGAGGCCGCAAAGATGTCGAATAAAACCGTCGACATTCACTACAACCAATACGTCGACCATATAAACGTAGACGGTGATGAGTTCATCGTCGAGACTAAGGGTGTATGTTACCGTACGCGTTCACTGGTCGCCTGTGCCGGCGGTCATAGCCTGAAACTGGCGCATGATATGGGTTTTGGTCACAATTACTCGGTACTGCCTATTGCCGGCAGTTACTATTTCACACCTCATGTATTGAACGGCAAGGTCTACACCGTGCAGAATGATGCACTACCGTTTGCAGCCATCCACGGTGATCCTGATGTACTGGTACCGGGCGAGACCCGTTTTGGCCCAACTGCGCTGGTACTGCCGATACTGGAACGATATAACTTCAAGACCCTGCCCGACTTCTTCCAGGTGTTCCGTTTCGACCGGCGCGTGGCAAAAGTCTTGTGGGACCTGCTACGAGTCAAAGACATCCGCAACTATATGTTCAAGAACATGCTGTTCGAGATCCCGCTGATCCGTAAGTTGCTGTTCCTGAAAGATGTTCGCAAGATCATTCCTTCACTAAAACTTGGCGACCTCAAATTTGCAAGTAAAGTTGGAGGCATCCGCCCGCAGCTCATCGATAAAGACAACGGCAAGCTGCTCATGGGGGAAGCAAAGATCGAAACCGGTATCGGTGGCATATTCAATATGACGCCATCACCCGGTGGTACCTCGTGCCTGGAAAATGCCGAGATCGACCTGCGTACAATCGTACAACACCTTGGAGCTGATATCGACGAAGCCGCGTTACAGAAAGACCTTCTGCTCGATACCAAGAAACGCGAAAGCGATGATTTCTCAGGCACCGTCATAACCGGAAGCTGATGCACTTGAGCCAGGTAAAACGCTACGCTCAACGTCTGTTAAATCCCTTTCATGGTGTCATGCAGGTCATCGCCATCGAACACGCTGAAGCCGAGAGCACCGACGGCATCAACTGGATATTATATGTTAGCCATGAGGATATCGTCTCACACACGGGCATGTCCGAAATCCGCTACGGCAGCTGGAATCAGCAGGATGGTTTGCAACTATCGCGGGTACGCGGCACAGAGACCAGCAATATCATCGATATGGTCGGTGAGAAGATTGCAGCTGCCGTTGAAAAATATGCCAGCACCATCCCTTTCCCGCTGAACGATCGCTATGAATGCTGGTTATTGACCGAAGACGGAGAGCCTCTGGCACTGCTGGACACGGTCGACAGCTATGATAAACAACGGTCACATGATCGCACTATCTGGCACCCCGGCACAAAAGCTTATGAAGAATTTCATTCTGATTTTGGCGATGCAGGCCGGCTAAAACAACTAATCAACCAGCGCGCAGGCGAGCGTTCACGTACCCTGTGGGTAGAACGCAAGAAGACAGACTTCGGTTACAGTGGCGACGCGATCAAGGATAAAGAGGTCACCATCGCAGCAGCTAACATACCACAACGATTATTGCTGGAAGACTGGCAAACCGTCGAAGACAGCCGTCTGGTAGCAGACTACCTGGCATGGCTGGCGCCATGGCTGCTGCAGCTGAACAATTATGATGACGACAAACGCCAGATGATCGAACAACAGGCCTGGAAACGTCCCATGCTGTGCGCCAAACAATACCACCTGTTCGCAAAGGTTCTGGATGAGAAACAGCTCAAAGTCACTCGCGTTCAGGCCAGGCTGATGGGATACGACGGCCAGGGACAGAAAGTTATCGAAACCTTTATCCACACCGGGGACAAAGAGACCTACAGTCCATAGCAGCAACCTGGTCGCTCATCATTGCCACCTGATGGTACCTCGAAGCTGTAGGTCTATTTACTCTCGATGGCGTCCTGGTAGATATGGACATCCTGCTGCGGGAACGGTATGGAGACTCCTTCTGCATCGAAACGCTGCTTCACTGCGCGGGTGATATCCCAGTATACATTCCAGTAGTCATCCGGCCGCACCCATGGTCGACAAACGAAGTTGACCGATGAGTCTGCAAGTTCATGCAGTTTGACCACGGCTGCAGGGTCCTTCAGAACCAGTTCATGTCCGAAAACGATCTCTTCCAGGATCTTCTGCGCCTTATCGATATCGTCACTATAACCGATGCCGAAGGTCATATCGATACGACGTTGGGTAATACCGGTGACATTGATGATGACATCACCCCACACCGAGTTATTTGGTACCACGACGAGCTGGTTGTCAGGTGTTCTTAATTGTGTAGACAACAGGTTCATCGATTCGACCTTACCCAACACACCCGCAACGTTGATCGTGTTACCAATATCAAATGGGCGGTAGATCAACATAAGTATACCGCTGGCAAAGTTACTCAGTGAGTTCTGCAAGGCGAAGGCGATAACAAAACCAGCAGCACCGATG
>JABDRN010000082.1 GCA_013041745.1 Gammaproteobacteria bacterium | reverse complement strand
CACTAAACCAGCGACTATGGAGGCGGCCAGGAATGCTACCGGCGCATACATTGCCGCTTCACCGGAAACCTTTCCGATCAATACATAGATTCCTGCACCGATGATATTGCCCATACCATAGAACAATAATAACGGTAAGCCTATGGTTCGTCTAAGTTCGGTATGTGCTGGCTCCATATCGGTATTATATGATTACTGAAATAGTAAAATCATGTAATGTGATACAGGCGAGTTGATTAAGGGTGTGCTGTTCTGCCACGCAGCTGGTGGCTGAGAAAAATCGATGTCGTTAACAGGATGACAGCACCGGCCTGGTGTGCGGCTGCAATGGTCACAGGAACCACCAGTAACAATGTACTGATACCCAGGGTGATCTGTAGCGCGAGAGCAGCTAATAGCAGGTTGGCGCCAGTGCGGATATGTGATTCCTGTTGCGTATTTTTCAGTGACCACCAGAATGCTGGAACGATGAAGAACAACAAGGTTGCCATCAGTCGATGGTTAAACTGTACGGTCACGATGTTCTCGAAAAAGTTTCTCCATAGCGGCGACATTTCAAAAAGCCCTGCAGGTATCAGTCTGCCATCCATCAGCGGGAAGGTATTGAATGCAAAACCGGCGCGTGTGCCGGCAACAAAACCACCGCTTAATATGGTGATGAATATGATGCCTGTTATTATTGAGGAGCGGCGGGCGGCTTTAAGGTTTCTTTCTCTGGCATTTTCATCTATCGCTGGATATAAAAGATCAAGCGTGACCCAGAACATGTAGGCATAAATGATGATGGCCAGTCCGAGGTGCGCGGTCAACCGGTACTGGCTGACATGCGGATCATTGACCAGGCCGCTCTTGACCATGTACCAGCCCATCAGACCTTGCAGTCCACCGAGTACAAACATGGCGATCAGTTTGGGTCTCAGGGACTTTTCAATCATCCCTCTAAACAGGAAATATAGAAACGGCAGCAGGAAGATGACACCGATAGAGCGTCCCAGTATGCGATGGCCGTACTCAAACCAGAATATAGATTTGAAATCATCCAGCGACATATGGAAGTTCTTTAACTGGTATTCCGGGTACTGCTGATATAGCAGGAATGCTTCCTGCCACTCTGCCTGGTTCATCGGTGGCAGGATGCCCATGATCGGTGCCCATTCCACCATCGATAGTCCTGATCCGGTCAGACGTGTCACACCGCCGAGGATGATCATACCAAAGATAGTTGCACAGCAGATCAGTAACCATATAGCGATAGATCTGTTATCGGTAGAACTCGAAGTCATATTGCTATGTTGCAGAGTCAATGCTGTTTCCCGCTGTGTGAAAAAATGAAACAGATTGTAATCGTTGCAGCTGTATATGACAAACATAGCGCATCACAGATGATGCTCCGTTACGTGAGATGCGCTATAAAAAAACCTGCAGGTGGCAGGGCTTATAAGTCTTTTTATTCCCTGGGATCTAGGTTTTTGACCTTTTTCTTGCGAATCCTAGCAGGGCGATCAGCCCGCTACTGAATAACCAGGCGGCAGCAGGAACAGGCACAGCGGTGAGTTCAAGATCATCGACCAGGAAATAGTTGCCAAAGCCTAAGCGTAATTCATCGATGAGGCCTGTCTGCGCAGCGTAATATTCATAACTGCCATTGAGTCCGGTGGCTAACTGCCAGACCAGGCTGCCATCCCTGTAACCAGACAAAGAACCGAACAGGCTGTCTGCTCCTCCCGAGTCAGGCGCCGTCCGCGAGCGTTTTGCCCATAAGCCTCGAAAAGTAAAGTCCGTGGTACTCGATTCTATAATGGTACCGACGCCGCCTGCATTATTGATCAAGGCGAAACGACCACTGTTAGCACCGTAGTACCAGGATTTGGATGGATCCTCGACATCGATCCAGTCCAGTGTGGGTGAAAAGCTAAAGCCCTGGTAGATCGGCATAGGACCAAAAGTGCCTTCGTTGCTGCCACCGGGCACATCTTCAAAATTCAACATAGCCGCAGTTGCTATCTGGCTGGCGGCAATCAGCGGCAGGGCAGCGAATAAGTTCATTAAGTTTTTCATATAGTATTCTCCTTGCCCTGTTATATTGCAAATTACATGCCTAAACAGCGTAGCTAATAAAATCAATCATTTAGCTTGTATCGTGCTCTTGAACCATTGTTGAAGTGTAAAGAAATCCATAAAAAAGTCGGTATATTTGACTAAATAATAACCATAATAGAGATGTTTGCTTGCTGTTATGTAGTATGTAAAGTGTTTTTTATATATGTTTTTTGCTGAAACAAATTATTAGCCACTTATTCCCTCCGGTTATTCAAAGGCTTATAAAAATGATGTAATGTGTGTCTTAATCTCAAAATTATCATGACGACTTCGATTCAGATTGACGACAACAATCTGACTTTGTTAGTTAACTAAATAATTAAGAATCAAACGTTATATTTCTTTATAGAGGGCAAATCTTATGGCAGAGGAAAGCAAACTCGAAAAGCTGGTCAAGACGAGCAGAAAAACAGGTGAAGGTGAAGACTGGATCTTTTCACTGGTACC
>JABDRN010000084.1 GCA_013041745.1 Gammaproteobacteria bacterium | reverse complement strand
TGGACCAGTTTGCTACCGGCCTGGTAGGCACACGCTCTCCCGAACCCTGGGGGGAGTGCAGAAATGCATTTGATAAAAAGTATATCTCGGGAGGTTCCAGCTCGGGATCAGCGGTATCGGTGGCTCTCGGCCTGGTCAGTTTTTCGCTGGGTACGGACACTGCCGGCTCAGGACGCGTGCCGGCATCGTTCAACAACCTGGTCGGACTAAAACCCTCGAAGGGTCTGCTCAGTATGAGCGGTGTAGTACCTGCATGCCGCAGCCTGGACTGTGTCAGTATCTTTGCCTTGACTACCGACGATGCCAATAGCGTGCTGCAGCAGGCAGCGATATACGATGTCGATGATCAGTATGCCAGGGCCAATCCATTTGATAATAACGGCAGGCAATATGGCCTGGCTGAAGGTAAGTTCAGCTTTGCCGTACCACGACCGGAGCAGCTGAATTTTTTTGGCAATGCTTCTGCGCAGGCGTTGTTTGAAAAGAGCATCGCGGAGATGGAAGCGATCGGCGGTGTTAAGCAGGTAATGGATTTTACGCCTTTCCTGCAAGCAGCAATCTTGTTATATGAGGGACCCTGGGTAGCTGAGCGTTATGTGGCAATCGAAGAGATCATCACGCAGCATGCGGGTGAATTACTTCCTGTGATACGTACCATTATCGGCAGTGCTGAAGACAAAACCGCGGTAGATGCATTCAAGGCTGAGTATCAGATGCAGTGCTATCGTGAGCAGGCAAAAAAATTACTGGCTGATGTCGATTTTCTGATGACGCCGACTGCCGGTACTATCTATACTATCGATGAGGTCAATGCTGATCCGATCAAACTGAACAGTAATCTCGGTTATTACACAAACTTCATGAACCTGCTCGACTGTGCCTCCGTCGCGGTGCCCGCAGGCTTTTTAGATAATGGCCTGCCCTGGGGTATCAGCCTGGTCAGTACCAGTATGCGTGATCGCAAATTACTTTCCTATGCAAATCTCTGGCAACAGCATATAGCCTTAAAACCAGGCAACCTCGCTCTCGAACTGCCCGCTACCGCAGCAGGCAGTATCGGTTTCAGCGATGAGGTGCCAGTGATCGTTTGCGGTGCACATCTGGATGGACTGGCACTCAACTGGCAGTTGACGGAACGCGGTGCGAGTTTGCAGGAAAAACTTACAACATCGCCATCATATCGAATGTTTGTCATTGAAGGAACGCCGCAACGTCCCGGCCTGATGCGCGATGAGGTGAACGGTAAAGCCATCGATATCGAGATCTGGCGCATCAGCAAGGCCGAGTTTGGCAGCTTTGTCGCGGCTATACCTGTGCCACTGGGTATCGGTAAAGTCGAGACCAGTGATGGACGCTGGCTACCTGGGTTCATCTGTGAGGCCTATGCTGTCTCGGGTGCCAGAGACATCACGGATCTGGCTGGCTGGCGGCAGTACCTGTCGGCGCAATAAAAAGCAAAACGCTTATTTCACCGGCGCTTGGAAAGCTGCCTCCGGCCGATACAGCATTCCTCAGGTTCTCTGCAACAGCTGATTGAAGCGCGAACGCCTGTCGTGTAGCCGGTACTATCTTTCTCAGTCTCGATTCCAGCAGGCCTCGAATATCGTTTTCAAAATCGTTCTGCATATGCTTCACATCGCCAGGAATAAGGAAACGGATATGTTTTGTTCACTGTTCAAGTATTCGCACATATTTTACAAACCACGAATTTATTAGCTCGTACCATTCTAAATAATCAGTGTGCAGAAACGTGCACCAATATAATCCTGTGGATTTATAGACGCACCAAATTAGTGCGATCGACAATAAGTAAACCTTTCTAAAAACGACATATATTTCCTAACTTACTGTTTTATATGTAATTATCTAAGTTGGCACAGAACCTGCAAATTCCGAGGTAAGTTTTTTACGAAACTGTTTAATTTTATTTAAATCAATCTTTAGGAGTCTTACTTCATGAAAAATTCTATTGTACTGGCAACTGCTGTTGCTTCTATTTTAACCAGTGGTGTTGCAGCTGCTGAGCTTACTGCAAACGCATCGATTACTTCTAACTACATCTGGCGTGGTATCACTCAGACGGCTGACCAGGCTGCTGGCCAGGGTGGTATCGACTGGGGTCATGACTCTGGTCTGTACGTAGGTACCTGGGTATCAAATGTAGCGTTTGGTGCTGATAATTCTGGTAACGGTTATGAAATGGACGTTTACGCTGGTTTTGGCGGAGAAGTGGGTGGCTTGGGTTATGACCTGGGTGTCGCGAGTTACCAGTATCCGATAACTCCGGAATTTAATTTCACAGAAGCTTATATTTCAGGAACCATGAGTATCGTGACTCTTGGTCTGTGGTACACCGTTGATGCGGCATCTGGTAACGATGGTGGTGTTTTTGATCAGGGCGATATGTATGTAAGTGGTAGCCTTGATTTTGCCGCTGGCAAGAGTGACGTAAGTCTATACGCGGGTTCTTACATGTTTACCAACGACGGAGAACCTGGTGTAGGTGAAGTTGACTATGTTAACTACGGCGCAAGCATCGGTAAAGATGGTTTTGCTTTTGCTGTTGATAAGAATGATATCGATGATGGCAGTACTATCAGCAATGTTCGTTTTACAGCTAGCTACACAATGGATTTCGAACTTTAAGAGATCAGGCGTATTAATAAGGCCTGAATATTTAGGCCGCTAATATGGTTTATGCCCGCCCTCTAAATGAGGGCGGGCCATTCCGAGGAGTAAGTATTATGAAAATGATTACTGCAATCATTAAACCTTTCAAACTGGACGATGTGCGTGAAGCATTATCTGACATCGGTGTGCAAGGTATTACGGTAACAGAAGTAAAAGGATTCGGTCGCCAGAAAGGTCATACTGAATTATATCGTGGTGCTGAGTACGTTGTTGATTTCCTGCCTAAAGTTAAAGTTGAGGTCGCGGTGGATACTGACATTGCTGAAAAAGTGATCGAAGCCATCCGTGGTGCAGCAAATACCGGCAAGATCGGCGATGGAAAAATATTTGTTTCGGCTGTCGAAGACGTTGTTCGTATCCGTACAGGTGAAACCGGCGCTGAAGCGCTTTAACCCGGCTTTTATAGTCTTAAATTAATTTGGAGGATCTCAACGTGGATCAAGTACTCGAATTACAATACGCGCTGGATACGTTTTATTTCCTGGTGTCAGGTGCGTTAGTTATGTGGATGGCTGCCGGTTTCTCGATGTTAGAAGCTGGTCTGGTCCGTTCAAAAAACACTGCTGAAATTTTAACCAAGAACGTAGCGCTGTTCGCTATCTCTTGCATCATGTATATGGTCTGCGGTTACGCGATCATGTATGGCGGCGGTTACATGTTAGATGGTATTGCTGGTGGTGATACCCTGGTTGCCGATGCCCTGGCTGCATCGAAAGAAAACGGTTTTGATGGTGATTCTGTTTATTCAGGCGCTTCTGACTTCTTCTTCCAGGTGGTGTTCGTCGCGACTGCGATGTCGATCGTCTCTGGTGCCGTTGCTGAACGTATGAAGCTGTGGAGCTTCCTGGTGTTCGCTGTTGTTATGACCGGTTTCATCTATCCGATGGAAGGTGCCTGGACATGGAACGGTGATGATGTCTTTGGTCTGTATAACCTTGGCGATCTGGGTTTCTCTGATTTCGCTGGCTCTGGTATCGTACATATGGCCGGTGCGGCTGCTGCCCTGGCGGGTGTCTTGCTGCTCGGTGCTCGTAAGGGCAAATATGCTGCTGATGGTTCGGTATCACCGATTCCAGGAGCTAACCTGCCGCTGGCAACATTAGGTACCTTCATCCTGTGGATGGGCTGGTTTGGTTTCAACGGTGGCTCTGTGCTTAAGCTTGGTGATATCGCCAGTGCAAACGCTGTTGCGATGGTGTTCTTGAATACCAATGCGGCTGCTGCCGGTGGTGCTATTGCTGCACTGATCGCTGCGCGTCTCCTGTTCGGTAAAGCGGACCTGACCATGCTGTTAAACGGTGCGTTAGCCGGTCTGGTGGCGATTACTGCAGAACCTTCAACACCAACACCGCTGTTAGCGACTCTGTTCGGTGCAGCCGGTGGTGTCCTGGTCGTGTTCTCTATCGTGTTCCTGGATAAGATCAAGATCGATGATCCGGTCGGTGCTATCTCTGTACATGGTACATGTGGTTTCCTTGGCCTGATGCTGGTCCCTATAACAAATGGTGATGTTAGCTTCTCTGGTCAGCTGATCGGTGCGGCGACTATCTTCGGCTGGGTGTTCGCGACCAGTTTCATCGTATGGTTCATCCTGAAGATGATCATGGGCATCCGTGTATCAGCTGAAGAAGAGTACGAAGGTGTCGATATCGGCGAATGCGGTCTCGAAGCCTACCCTGAATTTACTGGCAAATCATAGACTCCTGCTAGTATTGTGGTTGGTCGAGCACTTCGGTGCTCGGCCTTTTTTTTTGCTCGTATAAAAATAACGGCTATAGGCAGACTGAAAATATATTTCTCGCAGAGCCGCCAAAGCTGCAAAGAATAAGGAAAATTATTTTGGTGAACTTCAAAAAGGCAGGTCCGAATTCATTCGCGCCTATATTTAAAGCTCAGCAAAATAATTTTCCTTATTCTTTGCGCCTCCGCGCCTTTGCGAGAGCCAATTCTAAAATTTATATAGTCTGCCAAAGGCAGATTGTGACCTGCCGATTCTTATAAATCAGCGATATTGTCTATTCTGCTGCAGTGAAAAATGACCATTTTGGTGCAAAGTACGCCTGAGTTGTGGTAAAAAGAATGCCTTGTCCACACAAAATAAAAAAATAACCACCGAAGGAGTCCATATGAAATTAATCAAGGCAATTATCAAGCCCTTTAAGCTCGATGATGTCCGCGAGGCATTATCTGAAATAGGTGTGACCGGTATTACCGTATCCGAGGTAAAAGGTTTCGGCCGTCAAAAAGGCCACACAGAACTATATCGTGGTGCAGAGTATGTCGTCGATTTTCTGCCAAAGGTGAAAGTTGAGACCGTGGTTGAAGACGAATCTGTAGATAAAGTCATCGAGGCAGTCAGCAGAGCGGCTAGCACCGGCAAGATCGGAGACGGTAAGATCTTTGTGTTAAATGTCGAACAGGCCGTTCGTATCCGTACCGGTGAGACTGGCAACGAAGCGCTTTAGAAGACATAGACGGCTACTGAGTTAATACTTAATAAAAAAGAGAAAGAAAAAATGAAATATTTAAATACTATGACGGTGGCTCTGATGTTGCTGTTTTTGCCTGCGATTGCACAGGCAGATACGCTTGATACCGGTGATACCGCGTGGATACTGACGTCAACCGCGTTGGTCCTGTTTATGACGCTTCCGGGTCTGGCCCTGTTTTATGGTGGCCTGGTCAGGGCAAAGAATGTTCTGTCGGTACTCATGCAGTGTTTTGCGATCGCCTGCGTGGTCAGCATCTTATGGGTTGTTTATGGTTACAGCATAGCCTTTGGTGACGGTGGCAGTATGAATGCCTGGTTCGGTGGTCTGGACAATGCCTTCCTGGCGAATGTTACGCGAGATTCATTGAGTGGCACCTTGCCGGAAAGTGTTTTTGTCATGTTCCAGATGACCTTCGCAATCATCACGCCTGCCTTGATCGTCGGTGGTTTTGCCGAGCGTATGAAGTTTTCTTCGATGCTGCTGTTCAGCATCATCTGGGTCAGCATCGTGTATTTCCCGGTGTGTCATTGGGTATGGGGCGGTGGCTGGCTGGCAGAAATGGGTCTGCTTGATTTTGCCGGCGGTACTGTTGTTCATATAACGGCTGGTGTCGCTGCCCTGGTCTGCGCCCTGGTGATGGGTAACCGAAACGGTTTCCCTGGCACACCGATGATGCCGCATAATATGACCATGTCGGTTACCGGTGCAGGCATGTTATGGGTCGGCTGGTTCGGTTTTAACGGCGGTAGTGCGGTAGCGGCCAATGGTGATGCCGGTATGGCCATGCTGGTAACACATATCAGTGCGGCCTGCGGTGCCATGACATGGGCAGCGATGGAGTGGATCAGGTACGGCAGACCCAGTGCGCTGGGTACCGTCACAGGCATGGTTGCAGGTCTTGGTACCATTACGCCAGCATCAGGCTTTGTCGGACCAATGGGTGCATTGGTCATCGGTATCAGTGCCGGTTTCGTCTGTTTCTTTGCGACATCCTTTATCAAGCAGAAGCTCAGGATCGATGATTCTCTCGATGTCTTCCCGGTACACGGGGTAGGTGGCATCCTCGGTACATTGTGTGCCGGTATTTTTGTTTCAGCGGGTCTTGGCGGTGCCGGTTATGCTGAAGGCATGAATATGGGATCACAGCTGGGTGTGCAGTTGACCGGTGTTATCGCAACCATCGTATTTACCGCAGTTGCTACCTTTGTCAGCCTGAAGATCGTCGATATGGTGCTTGGTCTGCGTGTTACTGATGAAGAAGAGACCGAAGGTCTGGACATCAATCAGCACGATGAAAGGGGTTATATCTTGTAACTCCAGCTCATATAGACAGTTTTCTATAGACATAAAAAGCCGGTGCAGAAATTGCACCGGCTTTTTTGTTATGGAATACCTGGTATCAGGTGCTTATGTGATGGTGGCCGCCGTTAATTTAGCCTGTCGATAACGGCCTTGAAAGCGTGATCGAAAGCAGAGTGTCCCATTATCATCTTGCTCTGATTGTTCGCGATCTCTTGGTTAAATTCATCGAACGATTTCTCTGCGACCAGTTCACCCTTATGATTGACGAACATCAGGTTGGCGTCTTCGACGATGATTACCGACAGTTTACAGCGTCTGGGAACCTCGTCATCTCCCATGTGCAGCTGGAACCACATGCCGGGCATGATGCTGGATGGTAAGGTGGGTTTGTCTGTGTCCGGTTCTTCCTCGATGGGAGCCTCTTCAACCGGTTCCGCCTGGCTGATGATTTCTTCTGCGACATTGACCTCTTCTTCAGAGAAGTTGGCATCGTCGATATGCTGCTGGATAACCTCCCTGTAGACCTCCATGATACTGCGTACATCTTCCCTGGAACTGCTTGCGATATTCAGATATTTTTCGGTCTGCTCGAACAGGGCGTCTTTCTCTGCGATCAATTTGGCGAGTAGTTCAGCCGTAAGAATCGGCTGAACGCTTTCCACGATATGCCTTAAGGTTAAAACCAGGTTGACCCATTCATCGTTCTCCTTACCATTCTTCAGGTAATGATTGAACATCAATGTTGGCCAGCGTTTAAGAATCAGCGGGTGTACACCCTCAGGTAGTGATTTTCCTGTTGTTGAGGCACGTAAGGCTTTAAGTACGGTGGCACGGGCATGTTTACGCAGCAGTTGTTGCTGTTCTTCCTCTTCTTTTTTCCGGGCCTTTGTATCCTGCTCTTCGATGATCGAGTTCAGATGATCCAGTGCGGTTTGGAACGTTTCGGTTGTCAGTTCATATTCGCTTAATATGTTTGAAACGATCTTATCCAGGTTTTTGTACATCTCATCTGTATGATCGGTGATGCCGACGCCGATATCGGCGATAGAATCAAGCAATACCCGAGCCGGATGGTTATCATAGATAAAAAACTCCTGATCTGACATCGATGCTTTAATGATGGGTATCTGTAATCGTAGCAGCAGGGCTTTGATGGTATCGGAGATATCATCATCGTCGATAATGGCGTCAAAGATGAGCTCGATGAAATCGATGGTCTTTTCAGCAATCGTATTGATGCGCTTGGTGACGGCGCCGCCCGATTTTTTAGCGATTTCAGCCAGTACCGCCTGCTTGATCGCTTCGCCATCAAAGCGTACCTCACTAGGCTGCTCAAATTGCGGCAGGCTTTGTACATTCGATAGCGCCTGGATAATTTCCTGGTGACCGAAATGTTGGGCGGTGCTCTCTGGGTAAAATTCTCCATGAGACCCTGATGATTTATCGGTCGTGCTCGGTGTTATCGGGGCACCACCGATAAAATTACCAAGAACTCGTCCTACCTGGCTTGCCGGCATGCCAGCAGTGTAGTGTTGAAACTCTCCGCCGCCGTCTGATGGACCCTGGTCGCCTGATTGTGACCCGGTTGTGCCGCCACTTGCCCCGGCACCAGCTCCGCCAGCGCCCGGTTGTGCAGGCTGCGAGTTCTCACTACCAGCAGTACCACCATCATGCGGCGGTTGTGTATTATGACGATAGCCACCACCAGGGGGTGCTGTCATGGCAAAACCGGCTATATTATTACCGCCACCAGCTGGCCCTGCAGCGGAACTGCTTGCTGTGCCGCCTGAATAGCCACCGCTGTATCCTCCGGCCATGTCATCTGTTTGCGCTTCCTGTTGTGAGATGCCCTCTTCTTCGGGCGGAGTATTTTGAGATGGTTTTGGACGTGGAGGCGATGGCTTCTGTCCCATCGCATGCAGCTTTATCTGTGGCAGTATGCCAGCATCGATCAACCTGTTGTTGATGGAGTCATACAATTCGTCTAGCTTGTTGGTGACCTCATACTCAAACATGGAAAACAGCAGTTTTTTATTGATATTGCTGAAGTCGTCTGCCAGTGCATCATCAAAGGCCTGGCAGAAATTGGTTGGCGTCAGGGCATCTTCTTTAAAGATGGTCTCTGTTTTGGTTGCCAGGTGCTCCAGCCTGGCTTCAAGGTGTGACAGCTGTTCGCGATATATCGAGGTGGCACGTTCACCTATACCTTTGACCAGAACGATCCCTTCCATCTCATCCTGGCCGATGAGGCTTAACTCATCATCCTCTTCATCATGCTTTACGTTTCTGGCTTCAAAGTTCTTCGCAGGCACCAGGTATGCTTTGATATTTCGTGAGAAAGATTCGGCGATCGTCGGTTTGAGAGTACGGATCTCATTCATCAGGTCGAAGTAACGCGTCTGTTCCTCGTTGCTGTCTGCTGCGTCTGACATTTCAAACAGCTTGTCCTGTGTCGAATTCAGCAGTTTTGACATCAGGTCATCAAGCCTGGTCACCAGGTTGTTGCGAATGTCGACGACGAGTTTGTCGTACTGATTTAATTTATCTTCGTTATCTTTATTATTTTCACTCATGAATAGTGCTTCCGTTTACCCTTGAACGATGGCTATTCTTCAAAACAGGTGTACTGTCTCATAATTATAGCTGTTAGTTTAGAAAAAACAGAAGCTTAATTATTATTAGTTTTTTACCGTAGTCGCTTTTCTGAGCTCAATTATATCCTGTTCAATTGCAACTGTGCCATATACAGCTATGCTCTATTAACCGACCTTAATTATAAACAGCCTGAAAATACCTGCTTTTCCGGTTTTGCACGAGATATATAGTTTTTATGAGTGAGATGCCTGCTGAAAAACCTGAAGTTATAGTTGTTGATGACTCAAAAGTGATCCGTCTTGCCGCCAGAAAAATGCTGGGGCCCGATTATGTTATCCACCTCGCTGAGGACGGCCTCGTCGGATGGGAGATGTTACAGAACAACAGCGCGATTTCAGTAGTTTTTACTGATCTGAGTATGCCTAACCTCAATGGTATGGAACTGTTGAACAATATCAGGAATTCCAGCAATGATCAGATTGCGAACCTGCCGGTAATCATCATGACAGGTCATGATGATTCCGATAGCGTCAAACAGGAAGTATTTGACGCCGGCGCAACCGATTTCATTACCAAGCCATTTGAATCGATCGATTTAGTGAGCCGTGCCAAGGCTTATGCACGCTTGAGCCGTAAAGTTGTCGAACTGGAAAAGAAGACAGGTTACGACAAACTCACCGGCCTGTACAATGCCAACATGCTGATAGAGCATGGTTCGAAGGCTTACTCATTTGCGCACCGGCATAAGTTATATATCAGTGCAGTCTACTTCGAGATACAGGATTTTCAGAGCTGCTTTCTGACACATGGAAAAAAAGTTGCCCAGCATATCATCGTCGCGATCGGTAAGCGTCTGCAGGAAGTGATGCGCGAGGAGGATATCGCAGCGAGACTGGGTGTGGCGAAATATGCCCTTGTCCTGCCTATGACGAACAAGCACAAAACCCAGATCGTGATCGAGAGGGTTCGTGAGAGCATAGATAAACTGGTGTTCGATACAGGAAAAGAGAAGATCCGCGTCAGTTTCAAAACAGGTTACGCTTCACCTGATTTCAGTGAAGAGATCGAATTTAATGAATTACTTGACCAGGCCGATGACGCTCTGCAGAGAGCGATTGCTTCATCGACCGAACAGGTGGTCTGCTTCGATGATGTTCTTGACGTGGAAGAGCCGCCGGTCGTCATCACCGAGCAGGATATAGAGGCTGCGTTTTCACATATCCTCGCTGGAAATTTCTACCAGGTTCCGGAAGCTCACCTGGCCGCCGTTCGAGAACGTCTGTCTCCATTCATTCAATATGCTGATAACCAGCTGGCAACCGATGAAGTAAAAAACGCTGCACAAAATGATATTGCTGTCTAAGATTCAGCTATCAAGCAATGTCTGAAAATGTGACAACAACGAGACGAACATGAGTAATGACAAGATAGTAAAAAGCGAAGAAGAGTGGCGCTCACAGTTGAGTGATGATGAATATCGCATCACACGTGAAGCAGGAACAGAGCCAGCATTTAGCGGCAAGTACTATAATAATAAGGATACCGGCGTTTATCATTGTATCTGTTGTAATGAGCCGTTGTTTGATTCGGCTGAAAAATATGACTCGGGTTCGGGATGGCCAAGTTTCTATAAACCGAAAGAGGGCATGGCCCTTGAGGAATTAAAAGATTCAAGCCACGGCATGATCCGTGTCGAAGTGCGCTGCCCGAAATGTGACGCGCATCTTGGCCACGTGTTTGAGGACGGGCCGCAACCGACCGGGTTGCGATACTGCATCAATTCAGCATCGCTGGATTTTGAGCATGAAACTTGATTCAGCCGTCTGCTGCTGCATACATTAATTTGTAGTCGGTCAGACTTGATCTGACAGCGTGATACACTGACTTCGATATATGCTTACAGTTTCCATTGACTCAAATGTATCTGTAATCCGACCCTCAATCAGTAATAATAAAAATAATTCTCGCAGAGACGCGAAGACGCAGAGAAAAGATTGTCATGTAAGTGTTTTTCTTTGCGCCTTCGCGAGAAAAATTCTTTTTATCTGTTCTTGCGCTCATGGCCGACTTTGCTATATCAAGCTTACACTCTGAGGGTTAGCTAAATGATAGTTTCTAGACCTTCATCTTCATTTGTAAGAAGCCGTGCCGCGCTGTTTTATAAACTGTCAGACCGTGTTCAAGCTACTACAAACAAGTAAATATCTCTCCAGTGCGTCGTACCTCGCAATGACGATAAACAGATAAAAATTTCTCTGAACGCTGTGACCTGGTGCCGTCACGGTTTAAAAAAACCTAACAGCAACTGCCGCCGCAACAACCGCCGGGTTTTACGGCCTCGATGGTCGCTGATAGGACATATTCTTCGACACCGCGTCCAGGCGCCCAGTCTTTGATGAATTCTTTAGATTCATCTTTTGGTGCGATATTGATGCTATCGAAACCACATTCCTGCAGGATGGCTTCGAGTTCTGTGATCTGTGATGCAC
>JABDRN010000020.1 GCA_013041745.1 Gammaproteobacteria bacterium | reverse complement strand
TCATTATCTTCTTTATGCCTTTTTTTGTTTTTAGTTATTAGCTTTTTTCTTTTGACACTGCTTCGCATCAGCCAAGCCATTGGTGTGTCACCGGTATCATGAGCTTTCTGTGAAAACTGTCTGAGCGTTCTTTGCGAGTTTTTTCACAGCATGATAGCGGTGACATACCAATGGGAACCCCGTGCCTTTCACGGGGCGCCCGGCGTAGCGACGGCCTTTTTTGGGTACTTTTTTTGGCTGCAGCAAAAAAGTGCCTCGCCGTAAAAGGCGAAACTCACGGGTAGAATATAAAGTACCTAAGCAGCGCCAAAAAGTGATAATAATAAAAGTAAAAAAAAGAGTGCCTCACCCGCGGTGCGAGAACCGCAAGGCCTAACTAAAAGAACAAAAGATATACCAAACACCAGGAAGCAAGGCGAAACTCACGATACAAATCCACGTACTTAGGTAGCGTCTAAAAGAAATCACGGATTACAATCCGCTCCTACCAAACTGAAGCGGCAGTTTCTTAGAGGCAGACAGCACTGAATATTAAAAACACCTCACCAGCCAACTTCATCCCGCAACACCTGAACCCTGGCCTGCAGGTCGCTGGCCGAGACTTGTTGCGCTGCGACACTGTCGCCAACGACCAGGCCGATGCTCGATTTAAAGCCCTTGAACAGGCGGTAAAAAATATTCGATCGCTGCCGGCTGAAGGCACTGCCCCATAAGCCCTGCAATGCCATCGGTATGACTGGCACCGCTGTTCGCGCTATGATCTTTTCGACACCATCTCTGAATGTATTGAGCTCGCCGTCTGCGGTTAATTTGCCTTCAGGGAATATGCACACCAGGTCGCCATCGGCCAGCGCCTGATCGATATCATCAAAGGCTTGTTTCAGTAATGCTTCATCTTCATACTTGCCGGCGATCGGTATGGCCTTCGCGGTCTTAAAAATAAAATGCAGTAGCGGCAGGTTATAGATCTTGTGATACATCACGAAACGAACCGGCCGTCTGATACAGCCCGCTATGATGAGCGCATCGACATAACTGACATGATTGCAGACCAGCACTGCCGGGCCGTCATCCGGTATCTTCTCCAGTTCCCTGACCTTGACGTGATACACGCTGTGGATGAGCAGCCACACCAGGAAGCGCATGAAGAATTCGGGTACCAGGGAGTAGATATAGATAGCCACCACCGCGTTGAATATCGCAACCAGTAAGAACAGCTGCGCGATAGAATAACCGGAAGACAGCACGGCGATAGCGACCACCGCAGACAGCACCATCATCAGTGCGTTGATGATATTGTTGCCGGCGATTACCCTGGACATATGATCCTGCTCTGAGCGCTGCTGTACCAGCGACATCAGCGGCACGATGTACAGGCCGCCAAAAAAACCGATCAGTACGACATCGGCAACCAGGCGTAAATGACCGTTGGAGAGGAATTCATTCAAGCCCATTATTACCGCGGGGGCTGTGTCAGGTTGTGAGAAAAACAGGTCGATACCGAACAGCGTCAACCCGATAGAGCCGAATGGTACCAGGCCTATCTCTACTTTCTTGCCCGACAACCAGTTACACAGCATGGAGCCGACACCGATACCCAGGGTGAATAATGTCAGCAGGAAGGTGACGACCTGCTCATTGCCGCCCAGTGTCGTCTTGGTGTAGTTTGGCAGCTGCACCAGGTAGGTGGCACCCAGGAACCAGAACCACGAGACACCCAGGATGGAAAGGAATACGACGCGGTTACTCTTTAAGAATTTGATATTACGGTAGGTCTCGCTAAAAAAATTCCAGTTGATCTTCAGCTCGGCGTTCAACGAGGGCGTAACAGGGATAAACCTGCTGGAGAAGTAACCCATGACGGCAAAGCAGACGATGGCAAAAGCCACGTAATGCCGTCCCTGTTCCTGCGCGATCAGTACGCCGCCCAGTATGGTACCTATCAGGATAGCGACGAAAGTCCCCATCTGTACCCAGGCGTTACCTTCGACCAGTTCGCTGGTCTTAAGGTGTTGCGGGATATAGCTATATTTTGCCGGACCAAAAAAGGTGGACTGGGTGCCCATCAGGAACAGCAGGGCGATCAGTATGGAAATATAGCCCTGGATAAATGCATAGCCGGCTATGAGCATGATCAATACCTCGATAAGTTTGATCACCCTGATAGATCTGGATTTCTCATATTTATCGATCCACTGGCCGGCAGTGGCGGAAAAAAGGAAGAAAGGAAGAATAAACAGTGCTGCCGAGATATTGATCAACAGGTCCGCATCGGCGTCGATCAGCTGTGCGCCCTGAAAGGCGATCAGGATGATCAGTGCATTTTTGAAGACGTTATCGTTGAAGGCGCCAAAAAACTGGGTAACAAAAAACGGTAGAAAACGTCTCTGCGATAGCAGCTCGAATTGTCCTGCCGGCCGACCATCCGGTCTGACCACCTTGTTATTACCCATTGCAGCTTCCTGTTATAAAGTGGTCAAGACGGAGGAGCTGAAGTCAGAGGCTATCCAGCCATTCACTGATGACCAATGTCAGGGCATCACCCCGATTCGTGTAATAATGATCAGCATCCGGCACGATGACCTGGGCGGATTTGGTGTTTCCTGCCTGCTCGATACTCTGCCAGCGCGCTGCTGCCATCCTCTGAACCGCGGGGTAATCATTGGCAGCGTATACGTCCAGTACTGGTACCTTGATCTTTGCCAGCGGGAATGGCTGCTTCATCGGCTGTTTATAATCGGTCGCCCCCATGCCGATACCGACATAAGCATCGATAGCTTCGAATGAATCGACGTCGGTCCAGGTCATCGCCATGTGTGCACCACAGCTATGCGCGATCAACACGACCTTGTTATCACCGCCGTTTTGTTTGATCTGGTCGCGTGCATAAGCGATCGCAGCTTCGATGCGGGGAATCGCCTGCGGGAACAGCGGCAGGTAATCATAATATTTTGCCTGTTTTTCCAGTACCGGCATCTGTACCGATAAGGTATTCCAGCCGGATTCTGCCAGCCCTACCCGCAGCGGGTTTATCGCATCCTGCCAGTCAGGGTGGAACCCTCGGCCGTGAAGAATGATTGCAACACCTCTGGCTTCATCGTCAGCCTCGGTATAGATAGAGAGAAACTCCTGGTCATTCGCCTCAAGATAAACCGCATCACCATCGATGATGGCATCGACGATCTCGTCTGCCATTCGTTTCTCACGTTCCAGGTCGGAAGCGTTTACTGTCGAGAGAAAGCTAAGCAGCAGAAAAGCATATAGCGTATGGTTAATATATCTCATAATTTAGTCACTTATACCGGTTTCGATTTTGCTTCAATTTAACATTAATGCTATAAAAATCTAGTAATTTCAGCACTTCGGTCTATCATAATGTCAATGACTAAGACAAAACAGGCAACTTGATGAGTGAGAACCAACGCCGATTTCCGCGTGAGGAAATACAGATAGAAGTTGAGCTGCGCTTCCTGGAAGAAAACGCACGCACGGTGATTACACGTGATATGAGTGAAGGTGGTCTGTTTCTGCGGTTGAATGATGCCGCGCACTATCCGATGGGTGAGATGGTCAACCTTCGCTTTAAGAATCCGCTTGATGATTATGCTCATACTCAAAAAGATGCAATCATCGTACGCCATACAGAAGAGGGAATGGGCGTCGCTTTTATCGAGATGGAAGAGTTCTAACGCCGCGCTCTATCACACTCGGTACAGTCCAGCACAAAGCCGATCTTTTCCGATCGTCCCTTTTCGGTAATAACCCAGGCGCGTAACTGCCATGGCGGGTCATGCCGCACATGCCGGCTGTGTCCGCAATCCAGATCGGCCACCCAGTGCTTCATCTCATCCTGGTGAAAACCGGCTATCTTTCGTTTCATCTAAAGATTATTCATCACAATGGCCTAGCAGATGCCCCAGCCATTGTGTTTCGGGCTTACAGTCCAGTGCGAGTTTGACGGTGATGGTCAGCGGCACGGATAGCAGCATACCTACCGAACCCAGTACCCAGCCCCAGAACACAAGTGAAACGAATACCACTAATGTCGACAGGCCTAAACCTTTGCCCATATACCTGGGCTCGATGACACTGCCGATCAACACGTTGACCGCTATATAGACCGTCATGACCAGCAGCGCAGATGAAAATCCCAGCTGCACCAGGGCCAGCATCACGGCAGGCACCGCAGCGATGATGGAGCCGATATTGGGGACGAAATTGAGCATGAACGCGAGTACGCCCCATAGGACCGGAAAATCCAGACCGATCAGCCACATGGCGAGCCAGATGATAACGCCGGTGATGATGCTGATGATGGTCTTCATGCTCATATATTCTCGAAGCTTATCGACAAAAACCTGTGAGAAGTCATCTTTATCTGACTCTTCATCTTCTACCTGTTCGCGCATCAGCAGGAACTTCTGTGTGACACCAGCGGCTTCCATCAATAAAAAAACGACCATTAATATGATCAGAAATGAGTTTGTCAGGACATTGCCGAAGCCTTTTAATATCGACGAGATCAGTCCCATGGCAGCAGCAGGGTCTGCGATCGCTCTCAGCTTGTCAGCTACCGAGATGCCGTGATCTTGCAGCCAAACGATCACCTGGCCCCATTCAGCTGTTATCTTCTGCTGGTAATCCGGTAAGCTCCGGCTGAAATCGGTCAGTGAGCTGCCGACCAGCAAGGTTAGGCCGATACCGATAGATATCACCAGCAGCATCACCACGGTGAGGGACAGCCCCTTGGAGATGCCGCTCTGCTGCAGGCGGCTCATCAATGGAAAACTGATAACTGCGATAAATATCGACAATAGAAATGGTACCAGCAGCGGTGCTGCCTGTTTCATCCCTGCGATGATGATCACCAGTGCTGCGGTTATGATAATGGCGCGTGATGCCGGCGCAAATGTGTCTGTCATCTGTCGTTCTCTTAAAATTAACTGTTGTTATCTAAATCGGTATCCGAGTCCAGCAGTTCGATATCTTCTTCCTGCAGCTCGACTCTTTCGATCTTCTCGAAGCGACTGCTGATCTTGTTCGCAGATATATGCACGTCTGCGACATCCTTGTTTGCCTGCTGTATATGTTTGGAGAGATTGTTCATGCGGACCCGGAAGCGGTCAAAGTCTTTAGCCAGGCTGACCAGGTGGTCCTGTATGACATGGACCTGTTTTCGGGTAGCCGAATCCTTCAGCACTGCACGTGCCGTGGTCAACACCGCCATCAGGGTGGTCGGTGACACCATCCAGACGCGTGCACGCTGAGCTTCATCGACCAGTTGCGGCTGATGTGCGTGTATCTCGGCAAACACCGCCTCGGCCGGGATGAACATGATGGCACCATCGGCCGTTTCATTTTCAATGATGTACTTGCTGGCGATATCCTTGATATGTTTTTTAATATCGAGGCGGAACTGTTTCTCTGCTTGTGCGCGATCCAGGTCTGTCGCTTCATCATCCATCATCTTCTGAAATGAGTCGAGCGGAAACTTTGAATCGATCGCGATATGTCCCGTCGGATCTGGCAGGAACATCATGCAGTCGACCCGGGTGCCATTGCTCAGGCCATGCTGTAGCTCGTAACTGCCTTCGGGCATGACATTGCCGATCAGGCCGGCCATCTGTACCTCACCGAAGGCACCGCGTGAACGCTTGTCGGTCAATACCTCCTGCAGGCTCACCACATTGCTGGAGAGTTCGGTTATACGCTTCTGTGCCTCGTCTATCAGGGCCAGCCGTTTGACCACGTCAGTAAAGGTTTCGGTGGTCTTTTCAAAGCCTTTGTTGAGCCGGTGTTCGACCTGGCCGCTGATATCATTCAGCCGTTTCTGCAATATCTCATGCAGCTCATTGTTTGATTTCGAAAAGCTCTGGATGCTCTCTTTCGCCATCTCGCCGAGGCGTTTCTCGATACTGTTCTGCATCTCACCAAAGCGTTCGACAGAGGCGTGGGACATCTCACCCAGGCGTTTTTCGACGGCCTGCTGCACCTCGCCGAAACGCCGTTCCATCCTCGCCTGGGTATTATTTTGCGACTCGATCAGCTCTGAGCGGGTGCGCTGAAAACTTTCCTGCAGGGTCTGCGCTGCACGTGCATGCTGCTCAGCCCTGGATTCTGCCTCAGTGTTACTTTTGTTCAGGTGAAGCACCGACACGACGATAACGATCAATATCGTAAACAGCAGCACGACTGCAGCAATTTCAAACTGGCTCAGGTTTTCAACACTCAGGTTCATAACAGTTTTGTCTGAATACGATATACTTGTTTTTTTAACTAACTCTAACATACGTTGTGACCCACATTCTCTGCAAAACCAGTGATATCGACGACCCCGGCAGTAAAAGTTTCGAAGTAAAGATCAATCGTAAAACCCGGTCCATCTTCGTGGTACACAAGAATGGCGAATTTTTTGCCTATCACAATCAATGTCCGCATACCGGCGCCAGCCTGGAATGGCAGGAAGACCAGTTTCTCGACCTGGATAAAGAGCTCATACAGTGCGCCACGCATGACGCGCTGTTCATGATCGATTCCGGTGAATGCATCGCCGGCCCCTGTGTCGGCGATGTACTGCAGGCCATACCTGTCATAATCAATGCAGATAATGTCGAGCTGGATATCTGAACAGGTGCAGATCATAAACATGCCGGGAAGACAGGGCCGCTAATAGCATGGATTTTGTTATACGGCTTTTCCCGTTATGGGCGATCGCGTTGTCCCTGCTCGCATATTTTTCGCCGGCACCCTTTGCTGAGCTAAAGCCGGCTATCGTTCCACTGCTGACCGTGATCATGTTCAGCATGGGTTTGACACTGAGCATCGACGACTTCAAACGTGCATTATCGATGCCACGGCTCATCATCACCGGCCTGTTTTTGCAATACAGCATCATGCCGCTTGCCGCCTTGGCAATCGCGACTATGCTTCAGCTGGATCCGGCACTCACTATCGGTATGATACTGGTCGGCGCCAGTCCTGGCGGTACTGCCTCTAATGTCATCACCTATCTCGCCAGGGGCAATGTTGCCCTCTCCATAAGTCTTACCAGCATCTCCACCATAATCGCTATCGTATTGACGCCGGCGATCACGCTGCTCATCGCTGATACCTCGATACAGGTGCCTGCCGGTAAGATGTTTATCAGTATCCTGTACATCGTCATATTTCCGGTTGCCCTGGGCCTGGCACTGAAGCATTTCTTTGCCTATCGCATAAAAACAGTTGAACACTACCTGCCGCTGGTCGCGGTGGCCGCCATCGTACTGATCATCGCTATCATCACAGCGCTCAATGTAAAGCAGTTCAGCCAACTGGGCATAACCGTGCTGCTCGCGGTCATTTTGCACAATGTAGCCGGTCTGTTGACAGGTTACGCCAGTGCCAGGCTGATGAGCTACCCGGAGAAAGAGTGCCGCACGCTAGCCATCGAGGTCGGCATGCAGAACTCGGGGCTGGCAGTCGCCCTGGCGATCAAGCATTTCACAGCAGCGGCAGCCCTGCCAGGCGCTATCTTCAGTATCTGGCACAATATCAGTGGCTCAGCACTGGCGTTATTCTGGTCAAATAAACGCGATTAATAATAAATATCGCTTGACAGTAAGCGCTTCATAACATAAGTTAGTAAACGTTTACTTATTATAATAAACATCCACAAACTACAACGAGGAGTTAAATATGAGCGACTTTGATTCAGAATTAGATGCAAGCGGTTTAAACTGCCCACTTCCTATCCTGCGTGCCAAGAAAGCAATCGCAGCACTGGATGCCGGCCAGACACTGAGGATTATTGCTACTGACCCAGGCTCTGTAAAAGACTTCGAAGCTTTTTGCAAGCAGACTGGCAATGAGCTGAAATCAAGTGGTGAAGAAGAAGGCAAGTTTGTCTTCATGATTCAAAAAGCTGCTTAAGTCCAGCTGAACCAATAGCGGACGACCAAAGTTGAGTAATCGACTTTCAGGCCCTGAGCGCAGAGAGACAATCATCTCCGCTGCTCAGGGCCTTTTTGCTAGTAAAGGATATCATGGCGTCTCGATCGACGAGATCGCGCGTGCAGTACACGTCAGCCCTGCAATCCTGTACCGCCATTTCGATTCCAAGCAGACATTGTATGCCGCCGTCCTGGAAAAATTTGCCGGACAGCGTCAGAGTTATGTCGACACCATCGTCAATCATGGTACCCGTTTTGAAGATGCACTTGCTGGTATGACCCAGGTGTACATCGAAAATATCGCGAAGAATCCCGATATCCTGAAGATAGAACTTCACAGCCTGCTGGAGGGCAATCCCGCGACACTGGCTTTTTTCCAGAACCGCTGGAAGAGTTTTACCGATTACATCGAGTTCGGCCTCAACGAATTCTTGCCGTATGACGTCCCCCATCGTGAGAAGACCATCCTCAGTGCCGGTCTCATGTTCCAGGGCATGGTACGTGAAGCACTGATACAGAAGTGTCTGCAACCGCAGGATCGACTCATCGACCTCAGCCTGCATGAGCTCAGCAATGAGCTGGTGGCTTTATTCTTGCGCTCTATCGGCATCAACAAGACCCATCTCTCGCGTAAGGCGACGATTACTGGTTAGATTTTTTCAGTGTGTGCATTCACACTGGTATCCTTTTTTCTATTCTCATTTTTTTACTTTATTAATTTCTTTTTTGACGCTACTTAGGTACGTGTATTGTTACCGTGAGTTTCGCCTTGCTTCCTGGTGTTTAGCATTTACTTGTTTCTTTTATTTGGGCCTTGCGGTTTTCGCACCGCGGGCGAGGTACTCTTTTGCAACAGCCCAAAAGAGTACCCAGAAAAGGCCGCCACGTTAGCTGCGCCCCTTGAGAAGCAGGGGTACCCATCGAAAGGGCATCGTTAACATGCTGCGCCAGAACTCGTAAACAACACTCAGACAGCTGTCGCAGAAAGCCCATGCCAACCATACCCTTTCGCTGGCTTGCTAAGGTGGATTGAGGGTCAAAGGCAAAAACAAAATAGTGTCTGTATTTATGCCGTGCTACTTCTTTGTGTTTTTGTGTTTCTGTATATTCGTTTTTGACTTTATCTCGCATTAGCCAAGCCATTGATGTGTTGCCGGTATCATGAGCTTCCTGTGAAAACTGTCTGAGCGTCTTCTGCGAGTTTTTTCACAGCATGATGACTGTGCTGTCTCGGTGGGTACCCCTGTTTTTTAGGGGCGTAGTGGTCGTGGCGGCCTTTTCTGGGTACTCTTTTGGGCTGTAGCAAAAGAGTACCTCGCCTGCGGTGCGAGAACCGCAAAGCCTAACGAAAAGGAACAAGTAAATGTTAAACAC
>JABDRN010000136.1 GCA_013041745.1 Gammaproteobacteria bacterium | reverse complement strand
TACACTCAACCAGTCACAGGCCACACTTGAAATCTGGCGCAGACTCAATTCATAACATCGACGTTGCGTACTACACGTATTTATCTCGACAACCGTATCACCACGGGTAAAACCCTGGCTTTATCTAACAGCGCATCAAATCACCTGGTCCGTGTACTAAGATGTAAAAAAGATTCGGCTGTAACCGTCTTCAACGGCGAAGGCGGTGAATTTTCGGCCACCCTGCTCAATGAGAACCCAAAGGCAGCCAGTGTCATCATCAACAGCTTTGTTGATATAAATCGTGAATCACCTTTACGAATAAGATTGATACAGGGTGTTTCACGTAGCGAGCACATGGACACGACAATACAGAAGGCAACAGAACTGGGCGTAACTGAAATCATCCCGGTTATCTGCGAACGCTCTGCAAATATAAACAGGGAACGGGCAAGTAAAAAATATGAACGCTGGAACCAGATTGCTGACAGCGCATGTGAACAAAGCGGCAGAAACCTGTTACCCGCAATTCATCAGGCAACGACATTTGAAAAAGCCATTACCGAAGTCTCTACCGACACACGACTGGTACTGGATCCGGCCGCAGCGAAAAGCATAAACGACATCAAGCCTGATATTACATCGATATGCATTATATCCGGCCCCGAGGGCGGCCTGTCAGAACAGGAAGTTAATACAGCGTCCGATGTCGGCTATTACAGAATAAAATTTGGCCCACGCATCCTGAGAACGGAGACAGCAGCTCCCGCCGTCATATCTGCACTACAAACACTATGGGGAGATATGGGCTGACAGGCAGCGTTGCACTCAATATTGATTTGGCGCAAACAACGCGAATGGCGCAAAAAAAAGCAAACTGTTTTTTATTTTAACTGCGAATTGTATTTTTGCGATATTTGCGTGCTTTGCGGCCAGAGTAAATATACAGAGTAAAGCTAATACGCGTGCTATATGGCTGCCTGTTGCAGCATTTCCTCGATCGCGTAAATATCAAGAATTCCTGCAGCAGCGCCATTGATTCTGACTTTTTGCGCTACCATGGGATGCTCAATCTTCGCCAGTTCGTCAGTTTTGATCTGTCCCCTGGAAAAAGTACTTACATGTGGAACACCATGTATGGCCAGCCCGATATATGAATACGTTTTATCATTATCTGTCTCGTCGCTGACTGTATACATCACAGCAACCTGGGTATTGATGTTCACATCCTGCGCGCTATCACCACCTGCCGCCTCATATGAGATCACGGGTAATTCAACTCCGCGCCACCTGGCCTTACCCAGCATCCATTGCGGCGAACCATCAATTTCCCTTACATCATTAACAGATATTATTTCCGCAACTGCTGCATTAGGCACCATCACCAACTCGTTTTTCAGTGTCAGGATAATGCTCTTTATAAGCTGGTTGTTTTGTATCATATCTATTACGCCCCAAGGATTTCATTGATATTTTCCAGCAACTCTTCTTCCTGATAGGGCTTGCCAAGATACTGGTTGACACCAATTTCCATTGCTTTCTCCTTGTGCTTCTCACCGGTACGTGAGGTGATCATAATTATTGGAAGATCCTTAAGACGTTCATCGTTTCTGATATAGGTAGCCAGTTCAAATCCGTCCATTCTTGGCATTTCGATGTCCAGCAACATCAAGTCCGGTTTTACGTCAATTAGCTGATTTGTTGCGTCAATACCGTCTTTTGCCAGCAGTACGTGTATGCCATTACGCTCAAGCATGCGGGCGGTTACCTTACGGATGGTAATCGAGTCATCCACTACCATAATCGTCCTTTCTTCTATCTTCTCTGGTATTGGCTCTTCCACGACCGCGGTAGATTCGGGTTTCTTGAACAGACTGTCGCCAACGACCAGTGCTGACATTTCCAGAATCAACACAACATGCCCATCTGCAAGGATGGTAGCTCCCGCAATACCTCGAACCATTCCTATCTGATGACCTACGGGTTTCACTACAATCTCGCGACGACCCACCAGATCATCTACATGCAATGCAAAATGGCTGTTACCGATCCTGGCCAGCAATAAAGGAAACAAGCCGTATTGCTCACCGTAGTCTGGCTTCTGGCCGGTCAACAGCTCACCAAGATGTTTCAGTTCATACTCGACATGATTAAACTCGTACATCTTCTGTTCACTATCATAGAACCTCTGCAGCTCGGCGCCTGTTACACGAACGACACCTTCAATGCTTGCCAGTGGAATCGCGTAAACATCCTCACCAGCACTCACCAGCAAGGCCTGGTTAATTGCCAGTGTAAGCGGCAGCCTGATAGTGAATTCAGTCCCCTTGCCTGCTGTCGTATCAATTTCCAGCACACCACCAAGCTGCTTCAGCTCAGCGTCTACAACGTCCATGCCCACACCGCGGCCAGCAACCTGTGATACCGTTTCAACAGTACTGAAACCTGACTTGAGAATAAACTGCAGCACGTCGCGGTCGCTTACCTTGCTATCAGCGTTCAATAGATCCTGTTTAATCGCTTTCGCTCGAATAGCACTCGCGTCTATACCCGCACCGTCGTCACTTACTGTTATTACAACATCAGTACCCTGACGATCAACTATGATGGCGATATGTCCTGTTTCCTCTTTGCCTGCTGTAATTCGTTTATCCGGTGCTTCTATACCGTGTGCCACCGCATTACGCAGCATATGCTCAAGTGGAGCGATAACACGATCAAGAATGGTACGGTCCAGCTCATTGCTATCACCAATAATCTCAAGCTCAACTTCCTTGCCAATCTCCCTGGATGTCTGCCTGACAATTCTACGCAGGCGTGTTGACAGACCACCAAAACGAACCATACGGGTACGCATCAGGCCTTCCTGTAATTCCGTACTTACCCGTGACTCCTGAAGCAGCAAGGTCTCGGAATCACGTACAATATCACTAAGAATCTCTCGAATACTCTCAACGTCACTGGCTGTCTCAGTCAGGCTTCGCGACAGCTGTTGTATTGTCGAGTACTTGTCCATTTCCAACGGATCAAAATCATCACCATACAGATCGGATTCTTTTTCAAAAGATGAGCGGATCTGGATTTCTGTCTCGATTTCCAGATTGCGCAGTTGTTGTTTGAGTCGTACCACAGTTGACTCAAGTTCGCCAAGGTTAAAGCCGAGATCACTCATCTGCTTCCCCATGCGAGCGTGATGTATATTGACTTCACCGGCCGAATTCACAAGCTCATCCAACAGATCAGCGCGCACACGGATCTGCTCCTGAGATTCGCGCAAGTTAGCATCGGTCGCACGTTCGCCCCATTGAGCACTTTCCTGCTTGTCTGTCGCGCGACGACCAAAATTCATCTCTGCAGACGCCTGTTCTTGCTCTATAGTTTCTGCTTCCAGCGCAACCTCAGGCTCTGTCTCCTCATTTGACGCATCCTTATTGAGATCATCAAGCTCGACATCAAACCGGCCCAGGGCACGTTTCTCATGCACCTCGCCTTTCATCAATGCCTCGAGTTGCACAATCAGGTCCGAGGCAGTCTGAATCGGCGCACGGTCTTTAACACCCTTGAGCATTACCGCCAGACGATCTACAGAATCATTCAATGTATCAAACAAAGCCTTGTCAGCTTTAACCTGCTTGTCTGATACCTTGACAACAAGTGACTCCAGCATATGAGTTAAATCACCGACCGGTGTCAGCCCGGCCATGCGTGCACCACCTTTCAGTGTATGCATATAACGCTGCAACTGATGAATACTGTCTTTATCATCCGGGTTATTTGTTATTTTTTGCAGCGTCTCTTCGCAACTTTCGACCAACTCGTCAGCTTCTTCAATAAAGATATCAATCAATTCACTATCTATCTCAGCGTATGAAATTGCAGCAACAGGCGAGTCATCATTAACCGGTTCCTCAGCCAGCACCTCAGCCTGCTCTTCATTTGTGTCATGAGTGATTTCTTCTTCCGTGGTCAGTTCTACCTCAACTTCAATCTCATCTTTTTCAGCATCGTTTACCGGTTTGATTTCGACTTCGGCAGCTGATTCGGCATCGACTTCATCACCCTTCCATGGTTTCTGCAATTGTTGCTGCAGTTCTTCCTGTATTGCTTTATTGACGCTTTCCAGCAAATTCTTCTCAACTAATGGGGTTACGCCGGACTTGATCTCATCCAGCATTGATCGAAGCATTTTCGTAATCCCGGCAATCAGCGTAACCACCTCTTCACTGATTATCAGGTCATGCCCTTCCTGCTTTGTTTTGATGTACTTTTCGGTCAAGCCGCATATTTCAGCTATCTGGTCTATCTCCGCTGTACGCGCACTCCCATAAAGCGTATGGAATGCACGAATCAGATCTTTACTTGCGGTTAATGGCTGAGTTTTATTGTTGTGTGCTTCGAGTAATTCTTCAACGAGACTGATATGGCCAATACTTTCATCGTAATAAATCTGAAAAAGAACAGGATCCATCCCGGCAGTGAATTGACTATCTGCCACATCGACCACTACTGGTTCATCTATTTCAAAAGTCAGCTCATCTCTTGACTGCGTTGTTTCTGTCAGCGTTTCGGCTTCCGCAGCAATATCATCGATACCGGCACTAATTTCAAATTCATCTTCAGATAACAGAGAGATCTCGTCTCCCAACTGAAGCTCATCTTCAGTCACCTCAATACTGAATTCATCTTCAGCCTCTGTTACGCTGAAATCCAGCTGTTCAGTAATATCGTCATCAAGTGGCTGCTCTGTTATTTCCAGGTTGATTTCTGTTTTCTGTGCCAGCTCATTTGAATCCAGATTCTCAAAATCTTCTTCTACCGCCTGCCCCATGTCTGTGAGATCGATTTCATCGACTTCAGTCAAAGCCTCGCTGAAATCCGCTTGTTCGGATATATCTTCTTCAGCCGGCGTCGCATCTATAACCACCTCGGCTTCTGTTTTGGCAGCATCTTCAGCGATAATTTGTGGCTCTCTACCTTCTGAAAGTGCATCAGCAGTTGCCATTAAATTATACACACGCGGCACAGGCTCTCTGTTACCCTGCAACTGCTCGATCAGCTGAGGTAACACTGCAACAGCGTCATCCAGAGCACTCAAGACATTAGTATCCGGCTCTATCTGTTTATCGATAACGCGATTGAGCATGTTTTCGAATTTCCAGGAAAACTCGCCAATTAACTGTGCGCCGATCAGTCGGCCACTTCCTTTAAGTGTATGAAAACTCCTGCGGAC
>JABDRN010000115.1 GCA_013041745.1 Gammaproteobacteria bacterium | reverse complement strand
AGCAATAACTGGAGCAGCCTGGCACAGACAGAAGCGGATGAAGATGACATGGAGGGTAAAGCTGCAGCCCCTGAAGCAACACAACAACCGGTAGCTGAAAAAGAGGGCGCCCTGCCATTAGCGTCTCTACGTGTTGAAGGCTTTGAATTCGTCGATGCCATGATCAGCTATGATGATCGCAGCAGCAATACCAGTGCAAAAGTTTCGGAGTTGAACCTGACCACCAGTGCGATTGCTTTCGATGAGCCGATCGATGTCAAGTTTGCAGCCCGCGTAGAAAACAGTCAGCCTGCGATAGATACGCGGTTAGAGATGAGCACGCAGCTAAGCTTCGACAAAGAGCTGACAACCTATACTCTGCGCGATCTTGTCTTCACCATTATCGCGAATGCCAATGAATTTATTCCGCAGCAGGAAACGATCGAAGTCAGATCATCGATCGATGTGTCGATGGATGATCAGCGTATTCTGCTGAAACAGCTGCAGCTGTCAGCGCTGGGCACCACCACGCTGGCCGATATAACTGTCTCACAGTTTATGCAGGCTCCTGTTATTCAGGGCGGCATCGAAGTACAGCCATTCAATGCACGTGAGGTCGCAAAACGCGTGGCAGTGGAGTTGCCGGTTATGGCTAAAGCCGATGCGTTACATCATGTCGCGATCAAGACAAACATTAAACTCCAGGGTGAGAAGCTGCAGGCGAATGATTTTAACCTGGCGCTCGACGATAGTACCTTGAGTGGCTGGCTACATGTGACCGATATAGCTAAACAGCAGCTGCGTTACGACCTGTCATTTGATCAGTTAAATATCAATGACTATATGCCGCCAGTGCTAGAGTCAGCAGAGACGGCAGAGCAGACCGAGTTAGCTGCAGCTGCCGGTGCTGGAGCAGCCGTAGAAGGTGCTGCAAGCGGTGACGAGAAGATCGAGCTGCCCGTCGAGATGATGCGTAGTCTAGATATCGAGGGCGATTTCAAGATCGCGTCTCTGACCGCAAAAGAGTATCAGATCGAACAGTTCCTGCTGACCACGAAAGCACGTGACGGTGTTATCGACATCAAGCCGCTCACCATGCAGGTTTTACAGGGGCAGGTGAATACTGCGGTGAATGTGAATGTACAGAAAGACAAGCCTGCCTATGCAATCGATCTCAAGGTCAACCAGGTACAGGCGGGTCCTGTGGTTGATCCGTTCCTCGTCGGCATCATGGGCGATAAGCCGCTAACGATGAAAGGCGCGGTGAATATGAAAATGGATGTGAAGACGACAGGGGAGACGGTGAATCAATTGAAGCAGGCGAGCAAAGGGCAGATCGTGCTCGATATGAAAGAGACCGAGGTCAACGGGTTCGATCCGGAGTTCTTTATGCGTTCCTCTGTCGCTGATTATGTCGATAGTAAAGGCTTCGGTATGTCGAAGACCATCATGGGCAACTACCGTCCACGTGAAGTGACAGTGTTCGATAAGATTTACAGCACCATAAACCTGGCCGATGGCAAAGCGCGAACCGATGACTTCCTGATGTCGGCAGAACGGGTACAGGTCACCGCAAAGGGGTACGTGGATATCATGCAGAACACGGTGGACGTGGTATCGTCAGTGGCGCTGCCACGTGGAAAAACGGCAGTAGAGAAGGTCCTGGATAAACCGGTATTCGTCCGGGTTCATGGCCCCTTCGATGCACTTCAATATGATCTTGATAAAGACCGTCTGAAGAAGTCGACGACCGATGTACTGGAGAGTCAGGCCAGGGCCAGGCTCGATGCCGAGAAGCAGCGCCTGAAAGAGAAAGCCGAAGCAGAGAAACAGCGCTTGAAGGACAAGGCGGATGCAGAAAAACGCCGTGCTGAAGAGAGGGCCAAGGAAAAGCTGAAAAAACAGACAGACAAATATGAAGATAAGCTAAAGGATAAACTCAAGGGACTGTTTTAGTGACTGCTTTTGCCGATCGTCTACTCGACTGGTACCGGCAATATGGCCGTCATGACCTGCCCTGGCAGATCGAACCATCGTTATACCGCAGCTGGGTATCAGAGGTCATGTTGCAGCAGACGCAGGTTGCAACGGTGATCCCTTACTTCGAAAAATTTATACAGCTTTTTCCCGATATAGCGGCACTGGCGGAGGCCCCTCAAGATGAGGTGATGCGTTACTGGGCAGGTTTAGGCTATTACAGCCGGTGCCGGAACCTGCATAGTGCGGCTGGTGTCATCGCCGAGCAGCATGGTGCTGAGTTTCCCCGGTCATATGATGAAGTGCTGGCATTGCCCGGTATCGGTCCATCGACGGCTGGCGCGATACTGGCGCAGGTCCTGGGGCAGCGCCATGCCATCCTCGATGGTAATGTGAAGCGGGTACTGGCGCGTTACCGGGCGATAGAGGGCTGGCCGGGACAGTCCTCGGTAGAGAAACAGCTGTGGTCATGGGCTGAAAAGTATACCCCGGAGCAGGACGTCGCTGAGTATACGCAGGCAATTATGGATCTGGGTGCGATGGTATGCACCCGCACTTCAGCAAAATGCGATGTCTGCCCGCTGATGGGTGATTGTATGGCCTTTTCGGCCGGGCGTGTGGCTGAGCTGCCAAGCAGGAAACCGAAGAAAGCTTTGCCGGTGAAAGCAAAGCGATTTCTCATCATTCGAAATCAGCAAGGGCATTATTTAATGGAAAAACGCCCTCCCAGCGGTATCTGGGGTGGTTTATGGAGCCTGCCAGAGTTGGGCATGGATCAGCTGGTCGATCAGGCTGTAGAGAAAACCTGGCAATTGATAGTTAATGATTACAATGATTTAAAAGTGTTCCGGCATACATTCAGCCACTTTCATCTGGATATCACTCCCTGTGAAGTAAGTGTAGCACCAGCGGCGAGTGCTGTTGCCGAGCCGCCACAATACCAGTGGTGCAGTGATATCAGTCAGCTCGCCCTGGCAGCGCCAGTGACTGTTATCCTGCAATCGTAAAATAATCGATTGAAATATGGTCAAGAAACTTGACTCAACGGCGTCTAGCGGATTAAATACGCATCCTTTGAGCCACACCATCCAGGCACTGATCAGATCAGCGCCGGTTCAAATTATTGTCATATCAAAAATGGCCGAATAGCTCAGTTGGTAGAGCAGCGGATTGAAAATCCGCGTGTCCCTGGTTCAATTCCAGGTTCGGCCACCATTTTTCTCACATATTCCATCAGCAATAATTGCCAATTAATGTGTGCTATATGCGCCGAATTGAACCTGTCTGGTTAAATTATTCCGCACATCCTTGTGCTCCACCCTTCGGGTCGCACATAAGACGTGCGTTCATGTTTGCTCCAGGCAAACATAGTCCAGGTTCGGCCACCATTTTCTTATAAATTCTCCGACAATTATAGTAATTACAGTTACGTGCAATATGCACCGAATTGAACCAGGCTGGTTAAATTATTCGGCGCGTCCATGCGCCTCACTCTTCGGCTCGCACATAAAAGCATGCGTTCATGTTTGCTCTGGGCAAATCTGGTCCAGGTTCGGCCAGCATTTTCACTTTATTCAAAGCAATAAATCTTATGACCGCATAAGGTAGTGATAGCTAATCCCTTATTTTCTTGACCTTTATTTACTAACTATATGGCTGTAATATCAAGGTGTTATGCAAACCAGTACACAGAAAATTCAGACGGTATCGGTACAGTCAGGGCGGCCTTCGAGCAGGATCTCGATCAGCGAGGAAGCACAGCGGGATGTGCACAGGGCCTATCTTACGTCGCAGCGCCAGCGTTTTAAAACCGAGATCAACCGCCTGACTTCTGGCGAAATGTTGCAGATGCTCGAAGAGAAGACTTCAGCCGGCGAAGATGCTGCGAGACTCAGTTTTTTCATGAGTTATATTTTTGCCTGGCACTGGCTGCAGCAGAATATCAATGCGAAATACCAGGCCGAAGTGCTGAGTAGTTTCTGTAAGGGGCCACAGGCATTCCTCATGGAGATGCTGCTACAGAGTGACAGTACTGCCGAGTTTGTCCGAGCTTATATTCAGTACTGGCAGCAATACCAGGGTGAGGCGCAAGTGCAGCAACAGAACCTGTTGCAGTTACTTCAGCATAAAAACGCGCCGGCAAAGCTGGCAGCTTATATCGAGTCGCTGTGGGATTCGCTGCAGCTGTTCGACAAGAGCTTCGATGCGGGTTACAAAGAGCTGGCAAAGCAGGAGAAAGACCGTTATGCCGATATGCTGGCTGATGAGGATAAGGAACGCCTGGCTCTCGTCGATCAGTTGGCAGACACTGAACCGCTGGCAGTATTCAGCAAGCTTGGCATCATCCCGGCGATGGGCTGTCCTCAGACCTGTCGACATTGTATGTTTATCTTTCGCCCGCTGATGAAGAATACGGATGATCCTGCACAGCTATACCGGATGATCGATGGGTTGACGACATCGGTCTTGTTCACCGGTGGAGACCTGACGAAACATCTCGATCATTTTTATAATGCGATAGCATCGATGCAGCATGTTACTACTTTCGCCATCCTGTTGAACGGTGACTTTGCAGACAGTCGTCAGGTGACAAAGGATGTTCTGGGTAAAATGGCTGCAGCTATCCGCCGTCGCTCTGTCACCTGGCCTAGAGCAAAAGTCATGCTGCAGGTCAGTTTTGATGAGTTCCATCAGGAAGTCGTGGTCAATCGTCAGGGTGAGTTGAATGAACGCATACCAGTTACCAAGATCGCTAATATCGTCGAGGTCGCACCGAAGTATAAAGATGAGATCCAGCTGTGCCTGTTGCATAAACAGGGGCATCTTAATTTTTCCATGGAGCTGTTTAAGAAAGGTGTGTTCGCCCGCCTGGTCAGTGAACTGGGCAGGCGGGGGCATCAGGTGCAGGTATTGTCATCGGCGCCGTCTTCGCGTCTGAAACGTAACCCGTTAAACCCGGAGCAGCCGGCACCGTTGATCAAAGATGCCACCTTCGTGTTGACAAAATATCCGGATGCACACCTGCTGCTGACCAGTACCACCATCGATGCTTATGGCCGGGCCAATATGATGCAGCTGCATGAGGCAGTGAACGAACGTGACCTGTTAAAGCAGATGCTGGATGGTAATGGGACGGGCGGTGAGACTTTCGATAAAGACCTGATGTTCTGGTTTAACGGCTGGGCGACATTGTTCTCCGCGGTGCATATGTGCCTGGGCAATGTTTTCGAAGATGGTATGGAGACCATCCGCAAACGTCAGCTGAAAGATCCATTGAGCAATGCCTTGAACCGGTTTGACCTGCGCCTGCTGGATTATTATCGCGAGCTGCGCGATGATCTCGATGACATCATCGAACGCTCCACCAGTCCGCATCACCTGTTCCACACCATCACCGAGGACGGTGCCATGCGCCTGCATATGACACGGCGACTGATCGATAGTTAGTTTGAGCGTATCAGTTACGGTTTAGCGCGACATCGCGGAACCTTGTTCCGCGATTTGCCCGAGTATTCTATGTCATCCTGAATAAAGTGAAGGATCTTGTCTGTACGCTCTGTACGATGAGCATGATATCCCTCGTTTCGTTCAGGAGGACACTATCTTTAGGGTGACTAATCGATAATCAAAAGTGATACTGCAGATACAGCGAGTTGTAGTTACTGCCGCCCTTGATGCGTCCGAAGGCTGACGAGGTTTCAAATATCGAGGAACGATGGTGCACGCCGATGCCAAAAAAGAGGTCTTTTATCGACGGTGCATTGAAGGTGTCACCGATGCTGATGTCAGCCGTGAAGTCGAGGTAGTTCATCAGGTTGCTGGAACGATATCCCTTCCTGTCCATCTCGCGTTGTTCGATATTGGAGACCGTCTCGATATACGATATACCCTCAGCGAATCCGAGTCGCCAGTGCACCGGCCAATTGATATTGTAATAGGCCTTTATTCCCAGGACATACTCATTGGTGGGCTGCAGATCATATGTGATGGTGCACGGATTGATGCCATCACAGGTATTATTGCCGAGGCCGGCAAGCTCGGTAGTATTGATCCCCTGGCCTGGATCGATAGTCTGGCTATAAGGGTCGGAGCTGTGATGATAGACATAACCCAGGGTCATATAGATATCGAGTGCCTCGACACCAAAAAGGCTGTCGGCAACCGGGTGACCATAAAAAATCGAGGTCAACTGGTTGTTCTGTTCATCCTCTACCGAGTTCAAAGTAAGGATGTCACCGATGTTTGATGGTGTCGCCCAGCCGTGTGCTACCCGGACATAAGGCTTTGCCTTGAGTGCTCGCGCTTTTGTTTTGGTCTTGTCATTAAAGAAAGCCACGCCCAGATAGATCTCGCCATAGGTGCCATTTTCGATGGTCGATGAATCACGTGTCTTGCTATCCAGGGTTGTCAGTTGCGCCCGACCCAACAGGTATAGATTACTGATCACGTGATATCGGATCTCACTACCGACGGTTAAGTCGAGGCCGCTGCCAATCTTGTTTTCAAAAGTATTTGACGGATCGCCCGGATCAGTGGCGCCATCGAGGCCGAAGTAGTAGTCGTTAAAGTCGGCACTCTTTAAACGTAACCTGGCGTATGGAAACAGTTCCCATGAACCGGATTCCCAGTGATAACGAGTATCCAGGGTCGAAAAAAAGCGACCATGAGTATCGCTCATGATCTGAAAGTTAGTTTGCAGGTTCTTATTGATTCGGTATTTTGCTTCACCACCGATATCCAACGCGTTACCGCGTATCAGGTTTTGATATTCTGCCGGGATGTCGAAATAACGGTATTGGCCGATAAGGCTGAACTGCCATTCTTCCCTGTTATACAGCTTTGCACCACCGGTCAGACCTCTGATAAAGAAGGTGTCACCATCATAGAACATCAGTGGGATAAAGTCAGAAACCTGTTGCTCTTGAGTCGGATAAGGGATCTTTGCTATACGGAAACCCGCAGCGATGCCCCAGTCTTTTTCCGCGACTTCATACGCCTGAGCTGATAAAGAGAAAACGCAAATAAAAATGCCGGTAATTATATTTTTCATGATCTATTGTCTTGATAAAAAATCTGTTTCCCACTGCCAGGCGGTTTTTACGATGTCATCGAGTTCGGCATGTCTAGGTTGCCAGTTCAGCTGTTCTCTGGCAAGTGTTGAGTCTGCAACTAATACCGCCGGGTCACCCGCACGCCGCGGCTCTATGCTGACTTTGAAGTCATTGCCTGAGACTTTTTTGGCGACATCGATCACCTGCTTGACGGAGAAGCCTGTACCGTTACCCAGGTTGTAGCGTGCGCTTTTATCGCTCTTGATCATCCTGTGCAGGGCGAGTGAGTGCGCTTCGCATAGATCATTGATATGTATGTAGTCGCGCACGCAGGTACCATCATCGGTGGCATAGTCATCTCCGAATACCTTGATGTCTTCGCGACGCCCGGAGGCTGCCTGCAGGATAAGCGGGATTAGATGCGTCTCCGGCACATGGCGTTCGCCGAGCTCGCCGTCCGGGTCGGCGCCGGCAGCATTGAAATAACGCAGGCAGGTCGAACGCAGCCCGTATGCTTTATCGTAATCTTCCAGTACCTGTTCGATCATTAATTTTGAATGGCCGTATGGGTTGATCGGCTGCTTGTTATGCTTTTCATCGATCGGTGTGTAATCGGGTTCGCCAAAGATGGCCGCGGTCGATGAGAAGATGAAGTTTTTAACACCGTGACGCAGCATGGCTTCGAGCAGGGTAAAGGTGTTGACCACATTATTATGGTAATACATCGATGGTTTGAGGACCGACTCACCGACCTGGATAAAACCGGCAAAATGCATCACGGCATCGATGTCGCCAGTACCCAGGATAGCATCCAGTACCGACTCGTCACCCAGGTCGCCTTCGATGAATTCACCATACTTTACCGCATCACGGTAGCCATAGCTCAGGTTGTCCAGTGTGATGACATCGTTGCCGGCCTGTGCCAGTTGTTTAACCATATGCGAGCCGATATATCCGGCACCGCCAACTACTAGTATCTTCATAAACTGATATCTTAAAAAATTGTAATCTCTTTATTCTACTTCGATTAGGGTATTCCCGCCTTCATTACTGGTGAATACGCTGATCTGCCAGTCTGCTTGATAGAGATGACTATGGTTGCTCGTCAAGGTACTGAGACCAGTCGCGGCTGTTATCACCGAAGACGAAAAAGAACGGATTTAACAGGCTATCCTTGGTGTTGTACTCGAGTGGGCTCATATCGGTTCTGGTGATGTAGCCGCCTGCCTGCACTACGATACAGTGTGCGGCTGCTGTATCCCACTCGGAGGTCAGGCCGAGACGAGGGTAGAGATCGGCACGGCCTTCTGCGACCAGGCAGAACTTTAGTGAGCTGCCCATGCTGAGGGTTTCGACATCGCCGAGTTTTTCCATGTATCTCTGCATCATCTCTGAGCCGTGTGAACGGCTGCCCGCAACTGACAGTTTCGAGCCATCCAGTTTTTTTACCTTGATAGGTTTGGCCTCACCCTTATGCTCAACCTTGTAGCAACCCCCATTTTCCCAGGCGTAATAATCAACATCCAGTACTGGTACATTGATGACACCGATGATGCTCCGGTGCTGATGGATTAGTGCGATATTAACGGTGAACTCGCCATTTCGTTTGACGAACTCACGGGTGCCATCGAGTGGGTCGACCAGCCAGTAAGTCTCCCAGCTGGCGCGTTCCTCGAATGGTAGCCTGGCAGATTCCTCTGACAATATCGGGATATCAGGCGTCAGTTGAGTCAGGCGCTCTACGATCAGGTGGTGTGATGCCATATCCGCATCGGTCAGTGGAGATTTGTCGTCCTTTTCTTCGACATTGAAGCCGGCGTCATAAATGGTCAGGATGGCTGAACCGGCATCACGGGCGATGTCGACGCATTCCAGGCATAGTTTTTCGAGATCCAGTGTGTGACTCATAATATTATTGTTTGCTAGTTATTGATTAATGTCGGCATTGTATAATAGATAGCATATGACTATAGACCCTGATGAAAAAAAATACTCGCATATGTCTCTGCCCTGGAAGAAAATCGATACTGTCTTACTGGATATGGACGGCACTCTGCTGGATCTGCATTTCGATAACCATTTCTGGTTGACCCATGTGCCAGAATGCTATGCCGAAAAACATGACCTGCCACATGATGAGGCGCACAAGCACCTGATGTGTCGCTATACCGAGGTGCGCGGTAAACTTGACTGGTATTGTGTCGATTTCTGGACGAAAGAGCTGTCACTGGATATAGAACAGCTAAAACATGATATCGCCGACAAGATTTCGATACGCCCTGATGTGGTCGATTTTCTCTCCTGGTTAAATAATAATGATAAACGGGTCGTGCTGGTGACCAATGCCCATCCGGCAAGCCTTAATCTGAAAATGGACAAGACAAACCTGCACGTGCATTTTGATAATATCATCAATGCGCATGATATCGGCCTGGCAAAGGAAAACGAGGGTTTCTGGGGCAAGCTTCAGCATGTCGAGCCTTATGATAAAGCTCATACCATGTTGATCGATGACAACCTGGAAGTGCTCGAAACTGCTCATGAATATGGCATAGAGTACTGCCTGGGAATACAGCAGCCAGACAGCCAGGGTGATGAAGTGAGTAGCGAGAAATTTGATGTCATCGATGCATTTAAAGAAATATTGCCGTAATTACACACTTAAAGCATCCATTTGATTTGCAATGAACATTGCAAGCTGGAGCATCAATAGCTATGCTTAATGATATGAAGAGTATATTAATGAAGAGCCTGCCGATATTTATTTTAATCGTTTCGCATGCTGCTAGCGCCGGTCTATATAAAGGCCTGGATGCCGAGGGTAACGTGGTTTATTCAGATAAACCGTTCGAGGCCGCGGAAAAGTTTACTCCACCGCCATTATCCGTCATGGATAAGCCAAAGCTTGCGACAGAGAATGAGGCAGATGTTGAAGAAAAGCCCGCCGAATTCAAATACCTGAGCTTTGATATCATCTCCCCGACAAATAACCAGACCATACGAAATGAGCCGGATGTGACAGTAACGCTTAACTTGAAGCCCGGGCTGAATTCTGAGGCAGGTCATAGCATCTGGATGCTGGTCGATGGCAAACCCGTGATTAAAAAATCACAGGGCACGACATTGAACCTTGGCCGCCTCGATCGAGGTGCGCATAAGCTGCAGGCGCAGATCAGGGATCAACAAGGAAAAATCGTTGTCCGCACCAGGGAATCGGTGGTCTTTATTCACCAGACATCAGCACCCTGATCGCCATTTTCTGATTCAGGCCTGATCTTTCCTGCAAAAAAGCGTATATGGTCATCGTTCAAGCGCTTCAGATTTGTCTGTTTCTATTAAAGCATCCATCTATCAGTAAACCATTCGTCCGGCGCCTGCTTCTGCTAATCGTGGCCGGGAGTTGATTTGGTCTATCCTTGATCAGAATAACTATCCGCGTGATGTAATACTCAGGCATATCGTCTCTTGCGAAAGAAGCACTTGCTGAAGTCGAAAAGTAAATTACTTTATAGAGATACCGACGTTAATCGGGTATCGCAGAGGCAGTTGTGGATATCGCGCTGTAAAAAATATTCCTGCATAATCGTACTCATGTTTGTACGCTTAAATAATTCCCTGCTAATAACAGCCGGGCAGTTCGCTTTGGCTAGCCTGCTTTTTCTGGCCGGGATTTGTTATGCGCAGGCGGGTATTACTATTAACGGTGTCGATGATAAGGCCCGTGTGAATATCCTTGCTTATCTGCAGCTCGATGATGAGCCTTGCGATGCTCCGAATTGGCGTGTACGCCGCCTTTATAAAGAAGCGGAAAATGAGATCCGCGAGGCATTGGAAGTTGTCGGTTATTACCATGCGAAGATAGAGAAAGAACTGCTGCCGGGAGAAGCATGCTGGCAGGCGAAATTTGACATCACGCCAGGCAGACCTGTTTTGCTGCGAACAGTGACTATCAAGATCGATAGCGGTGGTGAACAGGACGCCAAGCTGGCAAAGGTAGTGCAGGAATGTGCTCTACGAAGCGGTGATATCTTGCAGCATGCAAACTATGATCTCTGCAGGCGCAACATTCATCGTATGGCAAAAAGGCAGGGTTATTTCGATGCCAGGTTCATCGAGCGCCGTATTGATGTTTATCCGGCTGAATTTGCAGCCGACATCTCGCTACATTTTCAAACCGGTCGGCGTTATGTCTTCGGCGAAACCACCTTCGACCAGTCGATCATGCATCCTGACCTGGTGCGGCGTGTTGTCATTGCTTCACCAGGCCAGCAATATGATGCGGATATCACCAGGCGTATGCAGCGTGACCTTATCGCCAGCGCCTATTTCGACCAGGTGGAACTGACTAATGAGCCCCGTGGTGAACCACATTATGATGTGCCGATACATATCAAGCTGACACCCGGTAAGAAATATCAGTATAGCGCGGGTATCGGTTATGCCACTGACGTTGGTCCTAAATTGCGCCTCGGCGTGCTTAACCGGCGTATCAATAAAAAAGGTCATCAGCTCGAGTTTGAGACAAACCTGTCGCAGGTTATTTCGGACATCGGTGCTACCTATCGCATACCGCTCAGTAAACCAGAGGACTGGTTTACCATCGATACTTTTTACAAGGTTGAAGACAATGACAGCTTTCAGAGTGACCTGTTCAGCGCAGGTGTGCAGCGTATACAGAAGCGCGAGCATGGCTGGGTGCGTACCTTGTTCCTCAACCTGCGACTTGAGGAATATGAAACGGGTGCCTTCGATGACGGAAGGTCAAAGCTGCTCACGCCAGGTGTCAGTTACTCTTTCGTGACAGAGGACTATCCACCGCGTCCGCTCGAAGGCCACCGCAGCACTGTTATGACGCGAGGCGCCGTCGATGGACTAATCACCGATACCACTTTTCTGCAGCTATATGGCAATACCAAATGGGTGTTCACTATGTGGTCGGGTGGGCGTTTATTGACCCGTGCTGAAGCAGGCGCCACCCTCATCGACCACCTCGACAAGCTGCCTGCATCGGTACGCTACTTCGCCGGTGGTGATACCAGCGTGCGCGGATATGATTATAACTCTCTTGGTCCGACCGACCCCCTGGGTGCGGTTGTCGGTGGTGAGAACCTGCTGGTCGGCAGTATCGAGCTCGACCAGCAGATTGCGGCAGACTGGTCACTGGCAGCATTTGTCGACAGCGGTAATGCATTCGATGCGATCGCAGATTTTGATCCGGCGACCGGCGTCGGCGTCGGCATCCGCTGGTTTTCACCGCTCGGTCCCATCCGTTTTGATGTTGCCGTGCCGCTGGAAAGCGACGCACCGGATGATTACCGTATTCATATTACACTGGGGCCAGACCTGTGATGCGCTCGCTGAAAATCACCGTATTCGTCACGCTGCTGTCAGCAGGCATAGTCGTGGCCTTACTGACAGTGAGTATGGCGTGGCTGGTGAAATCGGAACAGGGCAGCCGCTGGCTGTTGCAGCAGGGGCTCGATATGTCGCCAGTCAGCATCGAGGCAAGTGGCATTTCCGGCACGCTGGCAGAGGGGCTTGCTGTCGAGAGTCTTACCATCCTGATGCCTGCTGCCGAGGTCAAGGCGATAAAGGTTAATCTCAGCTGGTCTCCATTGAGCCTGCTGGCAGGTATCGTAGGTATCGATGATGTGCATATCACACAACTTGGCATCGATGTAATGAAAGATAAGAATACCGAGCAGTCATCCGCTACGGCAGATGATGACCAGGCTGCCGATAAGCTGTTCTGGCTGCAGCTCCCGGTATACGTATCTATACAGTCAGGAAAGATCGATCAACTACGTATCGAACAGGCGGAGTTCGACAATATGAGCGTTGTTGGCGGTATTGGTCGCGGGCAACTGGAGATTGAATCATTGCAGGCGCGAATGGCGGCCATCGAGCTGCAGGCCAGCGGTGAGCTTGTCGGACCGGCGCCAGGGCAGCTGGAAGCGGTTGCCAGCTGGGAAATGCCGACGCAGAAACTGAAGGGCTCAGGCAGTTTCAGTGGTGATATCAAGAGGCTTGCGTTTACACAGGTGGTCAATGTCCCTGAAGCAGTCAACTTCAATGGCACCATTTCAGACTTGTTTGCCAAGCCTACACTTGCAGGTGTGGCTGACTGGCAAGGTGTAAGAGTGCCCGGTGAGACTATGCTGTTTAGTCGAGAGGGAAACATCAAGGTCAATAGTGATTTTCGTAGTGCTCGCCTCGAGGGTAGCAATACTATAGATCTCAATAACTGGCCACAGGCACCGATGCAGTTACAGGCACTCATTGATCTGCAGGGAATCACTATCGACAGCTACCGCATCGAGGCACTTGATGGACAGATCAGCGGCCAGGGACGATTAGAGTATAGCGATCAGCAAACGGGCCAACCAAATGGCCAGCTAAAAATAAAAGCCACACAGATTAACGCTGCGAAACTGAGTGCCGGTCTCAATGAAAAAGAACTACCTGGTGAAATTGATTTTGATGCGGTCTTGCTGATCGAATCGGCTGACAGTTTCAAGATCGATGTCAGTACTGTCAACGCTGAAATAAGTGATATAGCCTTGACTGGACTGGGCCATGCGCGCTGGCGGGCTGAAAAACTGGCAGCACTCGATGCCGAAATCAATGCGGGTAAAAACCGGGTGACTGCCAGGGTAAAGCTGGGCAAGGAATTAGATGGTTCGATCGAAGTAAATGCTCCTGAACTGGCGAGTTTTTGGCCGGGTCTGCAGGGTGCAATGGATGCTGCTGTTATTCTTGGCGGTAGTCCCGGTCAGCCGCAGGCGCGTGTCACAGCAAAAGCAACATCAGTCGCATACGATTCACATTCGCTGGAGACCTTTCGTTTTAGCGGACAACTGCTGGATAATGACCGGCTGACAGCTGAGCTTGTCACAACCGGTCTGGCAAGTGGAAAGCATCAACTCGGTAACCTCGATATGACAGTGGCGGGTAGTCTTACTGATTTTCGCTCAGAAATGAAGCTGGCAGGCGGAGTAGCCGACGTGCAGATTCATAGCGGCGGCGGCTGGGATGGTGAGTATCTTACACAACGTCTCGAGTTCGGACGTATCCAGCCTGAAGGATTTGAAAGCTGGAAGCTGACACAGAATCCGCAGCTTCGTCTGTCCGCAGCCGCTGGACAGGTGGACGCACACTGCTGGAAACAGGATGCTGCTGGTATCTGTATAGATGCCAGCCACTGGCGACCCGGTTCGATGCAAAGCAAGGTCACTATCGAGAGTTTTATGCTTAAAACGCTGCAACCGCTGCTGGCTGATGGTTACACTATCGACGGTAAGATTGATGCAGAACTGAAATTGATGCGCGATAAAAACGGCCGCCAGGGGCAGCTTAAATGGCGACAATCACGCACAGTAATGGCTTACAGCGATGAGATCGATCGATTTGAGACAGTACTCGATGAGGTCCTCATCGATCTGCTTTCGGATGACAGGCAGACGAGTCTAAGTGCGAAGCTGACGGGCGAACAGGGGCTGAATATGACGGCGACTGCTACTGTCAATGGACCGCTGGCTGCTGAAAGCCCGCTAAAGGCTGCAGCCAAAGGCAGGTTGCCGAGTATCGAATTGCTGCGGCCGCTTGCCCGCCGTGTGGTTCAGCTGGGTAAATTACAGGGTGAACTGAAACTTGATCTCGATGCCGGCGGCACACTGGGTGATCCACTGTTCAGCGGCGGTGCCTATCTTAACGATGGCTTGATGGAACTTTCGGATGCCGGTGTCACCTTGAGCGGTATACAGGTCAAGGCGCAGAGTAGCGGTGGTGACAAGTTGCAGGTCAGCGGCGAACTGCGTTCGGGTGAAGGCAGTGCCAGTATCTTCGGCCAGGTGTATGCGACAGAAAAGCCGGGCCTTGAAGCCAATATCCATATACAGGGGCAGAACCTGGCTAGCCTGCGCGTACCTGAACTGAGTCTTGATACCTCACCGGATCTCAAGCTGCATATCGGTAAAGGGGTGTTTGATATCACCGGCTCTATAATGATTCCACGTGCAAGTGCTGTTATACGTGCCTTGCCGAAAAATGCAGTACCCCGTTCTGACGACGTAATCGTACATAGAGCAGAACGTGAAATCGAGAAAAAGCAGGAGATGATCGTAACCGGCAATGTCGAAGTAATACTCGGCGATGATGTGCGCTTCAATGGCTTTGGTCTGAACAGTCGGCTGGACGGCGGCCTCAGGCTTACACAGAGCCGGGGCGGTTTTCTTCGCAGCGCTGGCACAGTGCGGGTGCGAGATGGCTTCCTCACTGGCTACGGTAAGGAGCTGCGCGTAGACCGCGGCGAGCTCACTTTTACCGGGCCGCTGGATGATCCGCTGATCAATATCCAGGTGAGCCGTGAGTCGATATACGAGAATCGGCAGTACATCATCGGTCTGCGCCTGACCGGTTCTGCTCAGAATGTCAAAACAGAACCGTTCTCCCGGCCATCGATGAGCGAACGCGACGTGCTGGCTTTTCTGTTGCTCGACCGTCCGGCCAGTAACGAAAATGAAACGGCTGGCGCAGCATTGGCGCTTGGACTGTCGCAGCTGGTGCCTGGTGGAGACAGTGGCATCCTCGGGCTGGATGAAGTGAGTTTTGAAACCAATGATGCCAACCAGGCCTCTATGGTTGCGGGTAAACGCATCAATGACCGCTTATTTGTACGCTATTTGTTCGGCACCCAGGGTAACCCCGGTGCCTTCAGGATCCGTTACAGCCTGGGTCGGGGTTTCAGCCTGGAGTCGAGTACCGGAGCCCGGCAGTCTCTTGATCTTATCTATCTGCTTGAGCGTTGAGTGCGGACATACAGTAATGCTACCTGTTAAAGATTAATCTAGTTTTTATCCCAGGATTTGAATCGTTTCTTGCAGTACTTCAGCAGGTCAAAATAGTTTTCAAAGTACAGGTCGAAGCCGTCTTCTGATGGTGCGTCAAACTCGCAGTAGTCATTGGTGTGTTCGCGGCAGATGTCAGGGCGTTCATCATAGATGCCGCAATCACCGTTTAGTTGCAGATGCTGGCACTTGCCATCGACCAGTAAAGTCCAGCCGTCGTCGTCCTTGTAGAGTTTTACATTCTGATGTGATACCTGCCATAGCAGTTGACGAAAATCTTCTTTTGAGCGTGGAGTATCTATATGTTGGGTTACGTAGGTGCAACAGATAGATCCGGTGCAGAAAGAGCATTTGTTTTCGCTGGTTACTGTTATGCCATTAATTTTTTGAGTCATAGTTTTGTTATAGGGCTTGTCTGTTCAGTGCTTACATTATCTGGTTTAGCGAACCGGATTTTTTTAATGTGTATTCGCCGTTGTTCTGTCTCTGCGCGAACATGCCGAGACTCTGTTTGATATTATTGTTAGCTGATGCTGTGGGTAATAGCTTTATATCGACAGAATAATCTGCTTCAGGTACCAGTCCTGCAGTGCCATTGATCTTGATATCGCCACCCTGATTTTTTATATCGGCATTTAGCAGTTGTTGATCGGATTCGCTTAACAGGATCGTCACCTTACCTAGCGAAGCGGTATCAGCGACAGTTACCGCGGCATCTGTCCAGTTGATGACCCCGCTGGCTAGCGGCAGTTCACCCTGTTTCCATTGTGCTGATTCTATATCCAGTGAGATTATACCTGATAGCTGTACTAGTGGAAGGTTGGCGATCTCTGCGGCTTGCTGTGCACTGACTGTTGCCTTGAGGTCGTTGAGGTAGAAACGGCCGATGAACGATGTTCCGATCTCGGCGATGATATCGTTATCCAAAAACTTTGCATCGACGTCGACGGCGACTTTACCCAGCAGTAGTTTCCACAGCTTGAAAGACCACTGAGCCTTGTCGATCTTTATGTTATTAATATTGATTATTAATGCCCTGCCATTCCATAGCGTACCACTGACACCCTGAATCCTGGCCGGGGTGTTCTTGTTGAGCAGGTCTATCACCGGCTTTGCCGGGATGGTGGCGATCAGTAATACGATGTATGAAATGACAGCGATGGATATGTAATGTCTTTTTTTCATCTGGATAGAAGGTGAAGGTTTGTAACTTTAGCCGCTGTGACCGTTTAAGGTCGTTCGAAACTCAGGCGTGCATTGGCACGGCCGGGTTCTTTGCCACGTTCGATGTTGGCACTGACGACCTGTATGCCGTTATAGGTTGATAGCGTGTTCAGCCATACGAGTACCTGGTTGAAAGATGCCTCGTTCAAGGTCACCCTGGCGCCATCGTTACCCGATGATTCAATTTTATTCAAGGAAGATTGTAAACCTGCATTTTTTATCGCCTGTTCGATGACCAGTGTTATCGGTTTGTTGCGGTCACGAATTGTGCTCCTGCTTCCAGAAGCACGCAGCGTTCTAACCTCGTTGGCGGCCTGTTGCATCCAGATCAATATTTCCTGCTGTGACTGCTGTTTCTGCCTTTCTGTCTGCAGGCCGACATGGATCGGCTCCCAGATGACCAGGTAGAACAGGGTGACGAATATCAGCGCTGCGGTACCGCTTACCATCCACTGCTCTTTCTGAGGCAGTGATCTGTACCACTGTTTGAGTTGTCGCAGCTGATCCATTAGCTACGCGCCTCGATCCGCAGGTTGCCTTTGACCTTGTCCTTTTCCGATGATGAAGAGGTTATCTCTGATTTTAATTTTTTATTGCTGTTCAGGTTTTCGTTCAGGGTCTCTACCGCCTGCAGGTTACTGCCTTCGAGGCCGATATCCATGCGGTTATTCCTGAAGGTCAATGACTGTAATGTTATGTTTTTCCTATCATGACTCAAGGTGCCGAATGATTCGGCAAGCAGGAATATCAATCCCTTATTACTGCCACCCATATTGCCTTTTAGCTCTTCCAGTTTCTGCTCCATCTGTACGCGCGGATTGACGATCTTTCGGCTCTGCGGGAAGGACTGTTTGTAAATTTTTTCAATCTTCGCCCTGGTGATGATGTTGGCATCTTTCAGCTGCGAATGCTGGAAGGTGGTCAGGCCGAGGTGCAGTACCAGCCATACTGCTGCGAGGGATGCGGCAAGTCGCCAGTGCTGCCAGTAACCTGAAGTCTTGCGTTTTGGTTTGAAATCATACTGCAGCAGGTTAAGCGGCATCGCCTGTTTGTAGTTACCGCAGAACACCACCAGCGGATGAGTGTTGTAAGCGATGTTGATCAACTCGATATCAGTGTCATCAGCTATAGCTTTTTCTTTCAGCTGATCGAATGTTGCCATATCATCCTGTTCACTGAACAGTAAGATCTTTTTCGGGTTTTCCTGCTTGTCGTCATGCAGTTTACTTTTGACGGTATAAGGCAGGATATCATGTGAGATGATCAGTCCGTTGCTGACACCGGTCTGCAGGTAGCTGTCTTTTTTATAGTTCAGGCACGCCCACTGTTCGCCATCATTTGCGGCGAGGCATAGTGCGTCCGGGATTATCTTTTCTGGATTGATCCCTGCTTCATGGAATAGTCGAATGATGTTTTGCAGTGTGCTCTTTTTTATACCGACCACAGAAGTCGAATTCTTGCTCTTGTTCCTGGCAACGACGAAATGGAAGTCTTCCACATCATCGGCGATATATTCTTCGATCGCGTAGGGTACGGCTTTGAGTAGCTTCTGCATATTCTGCGTCGGTAGTTGCAGCTGATTGATATGCAGGCAGTGGCTGTTTAGTAAGACCACCGAAGTCCGGTCAGCCGCTGCATCTCTGAGCTCATCCAGTGATCCAGTAGTGATCTTTCCTGTGAGTTCGCCGTCATCATTACACAGGGCCCATGTCGCCTGTTTCGCGTTCTCGATATTGTAGTGGATGAGTAAAGTATCACTCATTGTAGATTCTCAACTTCTGTCGCCCAGTTATTAATGCTCATCAACGTTACAGGGTACGCTGAGTTCGGGATATGATCGTCGTCTCACCGTTTTCATCTCTATAGATTACGCTATACATGACTTTGTTTGCCTGGCCGATTATTGCCTGCGTACGAAGTAAAAAATATTCACTGCTGGTCGATAGTTTATCAGTGTTCTCGATTATTT
>JABDRN010000105.1 GCA_013041745.1 Gammaproteobacteria bacterium | reverse complement strand
GAATTGCACTGAATCTATCAAAATTTATTCGCGCGCAATTAATCGCGCATGAGAAATACATCATCATTATGAGCAGCGAAGCAAGCATTTCTGGCAGAATGCCGCACGCTCAAAAGGCCGCCTCTCTGTAGTCATGATAATGGCGAATGACTTTGTAGACTGATATGTTTGACGTTGGCTTCTGGGAAATCCTGCTTATTCTTGTTCTGGCGCTGGTCGTTATCGGGCCGGAGCGCCTGCCGGGTGCTGCGCGTCAGGCAGGATTCTGGGTAGGTAAAGCACGACGTTATATCGAAGGTGTGCGTAGTGAGGTCGAGGAAGAGCTCGATGTCAGTGAGTTCAAACGTATGCTGCATAACCAGGAAGTGCAGATCAATGAATTACAGCAGCAGATAAAGTCCAGTGTCGACAATGTCGGCTCAGAGATCAGCAAAGATAACCCTTCCTCTGAAATTCTTAGCGATGTTCCCGCACATACTTTTCAGGATGAGAAGCCCGATGAGGTAGCGGGTTCTGATGAAATTAAAAAGCCGTCGAAGGCCGATGAAGAAAAGTCCTAACGGCAAGTAGAGCGATGGCAGATAACGAATCAAACCAGGAAGACCTGCAGGATCAGCAGGAACAGACCTTGATGGATCATCTGATCGAGCTGCGTGACCGCCTGCTGCATATGGTGCTGGCGATACTCATCGTCTTCGTCGCACTGTTTGCCTTCTCCGAAGATATCTTTACCGTCGCGGCAGAACCGTTATTGAACCTCATGCCGGAAGGTACATCGATGATCGCCACCGGTGTTACTTCACCTTTTTTAGTGCCGTTCAAACTGGTCTTGCTGTTATCGGTACTGCTGACTATCCCTTACCTGCTGCATCAGATATGGGCATTTATCGCACCGGGGCTTTATCATCATGAGAAACGCCTGGCGACACCTCTGCTCATATCCAGTGTCATCCTGTTCTATTGCGGCATCGCATTTGCCTACTTCGTTATCTTCCCTATTCTGTTTGGATTTTTTATAGGTATCGCGCCCGAGGGTGTGGCGGTGATGACCGATATCGGTCAGTACCTCGACTTCATCATCGCTATATTCCTTGCTTTCGGTATCGCTTTCGAGGTGCCCGTGGCAACTTTCCTGCTGATCGCAGCCGGTGTCACCTCGGTCGACAAACTTGCCACTAAACGGCCATATATCATAATCGGTGCGTTTGTCGTCGGCATGCTGCTGACGCCACCGGATGTCATCTCACAGTCCCTGCTAGCAATTCCCATCTGGCTATTGTTCGAGTTGGGATTGATCGCCTCACGGATCTTCTTGAAAGAGAAGGAAGAAGAAAACGTGATCATGGAGAATGATGAGTTTTCTATTGTCGAAGAAGTTCCGGTCATGCATCAGCCTGATATTCCGGAAGATGATCATGATGAAGAAGGCCGTCCTTTGACCGATGATGAGATGGAAGCGCTGCTGGATGAGATGGAGCAGGAAGAGGCTGATAACAACAGCGAAGATGATGAAGATAAGGACGCCGACAGCGATAGAGATAAAAATAAACCTGCTGACAAATGACACGGTTAAACCAGAGGAGTCGCTGCCCCACTGGCTGGTTTGACTCGTGAAATCTATCCCAATAGTGTAAACTCGCGCGCTCAATGCAAATATACAATAGAACAGAGAAGGGCAGAGAGCTCTAATGGTCGATCGAAGCGTCCCCCGAAAACCCACCCTCCTGATCATACTGGATGGTTTTGGTGTCAATCCAAGTCGAATCAATAATGCGGTCCAGGAAGCTGAGACGCCGCGATTAGACGAGTATTTTTCCAGGAACTCGCACACAACACTGGATGCCTGCGGCAGTTCGGTCGGTCTGCCAGATGGCCAGATGGGTAATTCGGAAGTCGGTCATATGACGCTCGGTAGCGGTTCGGTGATCAGGCAGGACCTGGTGCGCATCAATGATGAGATCGAGAGTGGCGAGTTTTTCACCAATGCAGCTCTGCTTGCAGCGGTTGAAGATGCAGCGGCAAACGACCGTCCGCTGCACCTCGTCGGCCTGACCTCGAATGGCGGTGTGCACAGTCATATTAATCACCTGAAAGCACTGATAAAACTGTGTGCCGATCATAAGGTAAAACCCGTCGTGCACATGACGGCAGACGGTCGTGATACAGCACAGATGTCCGCGCTTACCTTCCTCAGTGATATCGAAGGCCTGGTAGAAGATGCCGATGGCTGCATCGCTACTGTATGCGGCCGCTATTACTCGATGGACAGGGATAACCGCTGGGAGCGCACCAAGCTTGCCTGGGATGCGATGGTGAGAGGTGAAGGCCCTCAGGCGGAAAATGCACGCTACGCAATCGAAGCCGCCTATGCGCATGATAAAACCGACGAATTTATTAAGCCGACAGTTCTCGAGGGGTGTCAACTGATCGAGTCTGGCGATAATGTCATCTTTTTCAACTTTCGCAATGATCGTTCTCGCCAGCTTACAGCAGCATTGAGCCAGGAAGGTTTCGATGCGTTTGATACCGGCAGTTTCGAAGGTGCGCTGGTCACCTGCCTGACAGAATATGATCCGGAATTTTTATTACCGATAGGCTATGCGCCGGAGCGTCCGCAGGCGACAGTGGCATCAGTGGTCAGCCGTGCCGGCTATAAGCAGATGCATTGTGCCGAAACTGAAAAATATGCGCATGTCACCTACTTCTTCAACGGCGGCAAAAAGAAACCGTTCGCTGGTGAAGAACATATCATGGTGCCTTCACCCGATGTCGCGACTTATGACCTGAAACCGGAGATGAGTGCCGCAGGTGTTGCCGACAAGATCATCGAAGGGCTGGAGTCCGGTGAGTATGGTTTTATCCTGGTCAATTTTGCCAACGGCGATATGGTCGGACACACCGCGGTGCGAGAGGCGGTAATCAAGGCTGTTGAAACACTGGATAGAGAAGTCGGTCGGGTACTGGACGCTGCCAGGGAGGCCGGGTTTTCAGTAATACTGACGGCTGATCACGGCAACTGTGATGAGATGGTCGATCCGGTGACCCAGGAACCGCATACTCAGCACACCCTGTACCCGGTACCCTGTCTTGTTATCGATGAAGCTAACTGGCATCTACGTCCGGGCTGTGACCTGAGTGCGGTTGCCCCGACGGTACTGCAGCTGATGGGCTTACAGCAACCACCCTCGATGACGGGTAAATCATTGCTGTTGTGTGAGTATTAAATAGTCTGAGATTCAGCGCTGTTAGCTTGTTAATCCTGCTGCGCGATTTTTAACAACTCTGCAGTGTTACACGTGTACAGATTGTTATCGGTTTTGTACAGTATCTTCTGGCGTTTGAACTCGGCTATCATGCGGCTGACGGTCTCAACGGCGATACCTATCATAGCTGCCATGTCCTCGCGGCTAAGCAGAATAAATTCATCGTTATTTTCAGCGAAAAACTTATCCAGTACCAGTAACAGCTGCGCTACACGCTGCTTTGCGGTGCCGGCGCCCAGGGCGACGATCCACTGGTCAGCGAGATCCAGCTGGTCCTGAAGCTGCTGCACCACATGCTGGTAAAGTTCTGGGTATTCGCTCTCGAGCTGCTCGACCGTCGGTACTGGAATCTTGCACAGGTCGACCTGGTTGATCGCTATCGCTGAATGATGATAACTATCTGCGCCATCGAGTAACTCGAGCCCGATAGCCGAGCCCGGTCCGATCAGGCGTACTATTCGGTTTGTGCCGTCCTCGGCGGTATGGACCAGTTTCACCATGCCGCGTCTTATCGAATAGATGAATTTTTTTCGTGTGCCAGCCTCAAAAATAGTCGATCCTGCTGCGTGGATGAATTGATCCACAGGCTGCAGCAGATGTTCAAAGGCAGAATCAGGCAATTCCGAAAAGAACATGAGGCGGCGGATATGACATCTATCACAATGAGCACGGCCGACCCATTCCACATTGGTGCAGACAGTTTTATCTAATTCTTTATTCATGTTCGTAAGTGTAACCCATATTTCATAACGGTAAACAGTGAGTATTAAAAATCACCAATAAATTCAGTTTCTTGTCGAAATCAGAGTGCAGAATTTGTGCTCACATAAAACATTTAGTGTGTTTTTGTAGGCATTTCAAGTCACTAACTGGCTTAAAGTGTTTTTCAGAAAACTGATGATTCTCAATGATATCAATATGCATAGCCAATAACCTGTAAGTGTGTAGATGACATATGTAAGTGTTAGTAAATGAGCAAAAACTAAATGAGAAAAAATATTATCCATAAAATTTATTAAGGTTTTAGATAATGAAAATTTCAAATAAGGTTTTGGTTAATGGAGTTGTAAGTCTCGCTATTTTTGCATGCGCCGGTAGTGTAATGGCTACAGGATCGGGGGCATTGCCAGTAGATGCTGGGGATGCGGCACTGGATTATAATGAAAAGATACACCTGATGTTCATGCGTGAAGAAGAGAAGCTTGCGCGTGATGTCTATCAGACACTGGGTAGCATGTATCCTGATTCAGCTATCTTCGGTAACATCGATGATTCTGAGCAAAAGCACACTACAGCAGTAAAAGCCATGATCGAAAAATATGGCTATGAAGACCCCAACACCAACGATAATGTCGGTGCTTACACGGGTGAAGGTTTTGGCTGGTACTTTACAGAAAAATATAATCAGCTGGTCGAGCGGGCATCTATCAGTGAACTCGAAGCCTTGTATGTAGGCGCATTTATCGAAGAACTGGACATGATGGATATCAACCAGTGTCCGCAGGTGATCGTGGAAACTGATAATGGCATCAATGGTGTCAATCAATGTGGCAAAGTATATACAGACAAAGCCGATATTCAAAGGTTATACAGTTCATTGCTGGACGGATCCGACAGTCACCTGGAAGGTTACGTGGCTAACATCGAGAACATTATCGGTGAAGGCAACTACCAGGCACAGGTATTAAGCCAGGAGCTGGTAGACGCGATACTGGATCGGTAATTATTTTATAACAACAAGAAAGCGGGAACCTGCACTACAGGTTCCCGCTTTCTCTTTATTACAGATAGTCATATAAAGCAAAGTATTTTTATTACCTGTAACAAAAAACAGGCCCTGCAACGCAGGGCCTGCTGATATGATCAAAGAGATTAATTAACTGACCTTGATTCTTGCTCCTGTGAGCAGACGAATCAGGGACAGGCTTATAATCATCCAGCTTATTACGAAAAGACCAACTGAACCTGAGGTTGTATCACTATCACTATCATCAGTATTGATATTTTCCGTTGCTGGCAGTATGTCGCTGTTATCATTTATCACCGTAATTTCAGCATCGGTGATCTGCTCATGTTTAAGGCTTTGTGCATCATACATTGACTTGAAAGTCTTTACCTGTTCCAGCTGATCATCACGGTATAGATCCTGCAGGAAGCCATGTGCGATGGTCTGGTAATTCAAAGATACACTAATGACCAGTTCACCTGTTGCTGAAACCGGAATACGATAGATCACTTCATCACTACCAAGGTTAAAATCGGCATCATTTACAGCCTGTCCGTGGACAGCAACATCTGCTGGCACAGCGGCCTTGTTAAAACCTTTCGGCGACAGACGGTTATCTTTCAGATACTGTGCGCCTCGCAGTAATGTATAGGTGACGTTGTTATCAGAGTCACCCATGATGCTCTCATAGATCTGTACCTGGTCGGCAGAAGTGATCAGGTTGTAATGTGGCTCGAAAACGCTCTGCTCGGTATCATTATCGGCCCCTTGAATTGAGCCATCTGTATTGATCTTGCCGGATTCAAAGAGCACAGTGTTATTACTGTCTGTTACTTTGAAATTCAGCCACATGCGGCGAGAAGGATAGGAGGTTGGTGTTTTGTGGCCTGAGTTATTAGTAAGCTTCACCCGTGTTTCAAGTACTCCGTTATCAACAGTTGCAGACACTATCTCCAGATCGACCGAGCTCTTTAACAAGTCGCGGGCCCGCTGAATAGCCGTGTCCATATTGCTGTTGTTTACGTCCAGCGCTGCCGCGTTGTTTTTTAGCAGTGTCAGCATCGTAGTATTGGCACCTACCAGGTGGTGTTTGGCAAAATCATCTTTAGCCCCTAACCCGTTTGGACGAGTAGACACGATTGCCCTGGTTTTTGGCATATGGCAATCCTGACAGCTTTGCGGGTTACTGCCAGCATCATCAAAAATCGAATTCTGCCATTCGGTATATGGCATCTGTTCAGGAAACTCTGTGTCTGGTGTTGTCGTTAACACATTGCCACTTGCATCGACATATGGTGTTTTTACATTATGACAGGTAGCACAGATCGCGGAGTCAGAAATATGTTCACTATAAGCAGGCGTGTAACCTGTATTATTAACCATGGGTTGGACAACGATGTTACTGAATTGACCATAAATGGTCTTCGTGTTATTGATCTTGTAGTTGCCTGAAAACCCTTCCAGTGTTCCAAGGCTAGCATCATCCGGTATCTGGTGGCATACGGTGCAAGAGACACCATTCATCGAAGCATCGTATAAGGCATGATTCGGATTGAGTATCCCATCGCTGCCGAATACCTCAAACTGCTTTCCCTGTACTTCTGTTATCTCATAATTTGTTATCGGTGCATGACACCTGGTGCAGGTATCAGTTATCACTGAGGATAGATGTGAATTGCGCTCCAACTCAGTGGCCATCTTGGCTTGCCAGAGAGGATCCTTGGTTGAATTCGCCATCATCGATGCACCCCAGTCTTTGACGATAGATACATCATCGCCAGATGTATCAGTCAGCCCATCATGGCAGCTGACACAGTTACCAGAACCAGAAAAATGTGAAGTGGTGAAATTAGTGTCTTCAGCGTATGAAGTAAGGCTGAATAAAAAAACCAGAACAGCAGCTGAAGTATGGAGTAATATTTTTATCATTGAATACCTCAATAGAATCAACTATTTATAAAGTTTTTATTTGGTATCATTTATGAGGCGAGCTAGCGACATTAACGGCAAGATAAAAGCAGCAGTTAACACGATACAGAAGCATCGACGCTATTCCAGACTTGATTGAATGTATCAGTAGTCATCAGCTTTAGCATTGATAGTTGTCAATTATGTAAAAATATATATCAGGTAAAAAATCAGGATAATATTGGTGATCGAGTAAACCGTGTCAAGGTTATTTACGAGGTGGTTCTACGAAATGTCAAAGTGCTGGCAGCGACGACGAGATCATAATATGAGCTGAGTACTCGTTAGATATGTCTCTGATAAAAACGGATACTGACATCGGACGGTGTTGCTGATCGACCGGGGTGTCAGATTATCTCATCAGTCGGCTCATTTTCTGCGAGCAATAAAACAGTATTGTTCTTTCTTATCTCGGTTCATTATCGATCTGAGCATAATATGCCCGTCGGAACTTCTGTATGATGTTTTCCTTTTTGGTTTTATCCAGACCGATGTTTGTCAGTGCCAGGCTTGCCAGTTCTAAACTTGCTTCTATATTTTCTGAGACGATGCCGGATGCTCCCATCTTTCGTAATTGTCGGCACTGGATCAGGCTATGGCCGCGAACGTAGATATCAACGTCTGGATGTGTTTTACGAAGAGATGAGACGACCTGTTCTGTGGTTTCAGGATCATTCAGTGTGACGATGATCATCTGGGCGTTTTTTGCACCCGCTGCCTCCAGTAACCCTGGTTTGCGTACGTCGCCATAATAGATGGAGTGACCTTTTTCTCGTTCTTTTTCGACAACCGATGCATTGAAGTCCAGTGCGACAAATGGCATGCCTGCAATTGATAGTATTTCTCCTACTCTATGACCTACGCGTCCGAATCCTACGATGACTATGGGAGCGACTACTGGTTCTTCCGGATGTGCATCACTAGCCGATTGCTGGCCATTGATGATGCGCCTTGCAAGATTGGCCAATGCTGGCGTGGCGAGCATGCTCAGTAAAACGACAAGTAACAGCTGCTGAAATAATTTGTCACCCAGGATACCAGACTGAAAAGCCAGGGAAAAAAGAACCAGTGCAAATTCACCGCTCTGGGCAAGTACCAGCGCTACAGCGATACTGTCCTGCTTCCTGAGACCAAACCATAAGACCAGCGGAAATAACACCGCAATTTTTATCGCCACTAATAAGAAAACATGGCTGAAAGAGAGCAGGGGGTTCTCATATAACAGGCCGAGGTTTAGCGACATGCCCATCGACATGAAGAACAGTCCCAGTAAGAGCCCGCGAAACGGCTGTATCTCTGCCAGTACCTGGTGTCTGTAAAAAGAGTCTGATATAAGCAGGCCAGCTAAAAATGCGCCCATGGCCATAGACAGGCCGGCATATTCAGTTGCCAGTGCCGTGCCTAGTACGATCAGCACTGCAGATGCGGTGAATACTTCCGAGTTTCCTGAAAGCGCTACTCGAGCCAGTAGAGGGTGCAGAAAATATCTACCGAGTAACACCAGCACGCCGAGGATCAAAAGTGATTCGACCAGTGCCAGGCCGATATCTTCACCGATGCTTAACTCTGGCATCGCCAGTAATGGCACCAGGATCAGCAAAGGAACGACGGCAAGGTCCTGCAGCAATAATACCGAGACAGATGTCTGTCCGTATTTTGACACCAGTAACTTTTGTTCGGTAAGCAGCTGCAGTACGAAAGCAGTCGAAGAAAGTGCTAATGCGGGCCCGATCAGTATCGCTGCACGTAAGGAGACATCGAAAATATAATGAGCTGCAATACCCAGCAATACGCCAGTAACTATTACTTGCAAAGTGCCGAGGCCAAATACCAGGCGTTTCATCTTCCACAGGCGAGATGGTTTGAACTCGATGCCAATAACGAACAGGAGGAGGACGACGCCGATCTCTGCGAGGTGTCCTATCTCGCTAATGTTGTCGATCAGAGCCAGGCCGGATGGTCCAACGATTATACCGGCGATAAGAAAGCCGGGAACTGCGCCTAATCTCGCTGTTTGAGCGAATGGCACAGCGATGACAGCTGCCAGTAACAAGATAATGATATCAAGTAGGTAATGCGAGATCACAGTTAATCACTCAAGCGTATTAGAGTATGAAGCTATCGTACTCGCATACTCTTTGAAGAGCAATATTGCAGGTTTTTTAGTTGCCAGCGGTTATGTATCGAGAAGAAGAAAAGCTTAAGCAGTAGGTCAGGTTTCATTATTGACTGAAGGACGCTCAAAGACTTTTCCTGGCTGATAATTGTCATTTATCAATGTCAGGTATATCGCATTTTCATACAATTAATAATGATGTGTGAACATATCTTTAAATATAATTAAAGGATATAGAAATGAGAAATATTATTTTAGTGGGCGCTTTGGGTGCAGCAGCGATTCTATCTGGTTGCGGTGGTAGCAGTGATGATACTGCTCAGTTTGTTCCACAAGAGTTTGTCTCAATCAGTGGAAAAATATCCAACCTCAATGATACGGGTGAGCCCGATATTTTTGTAGAAGGCGTGTATTCAAGTCCGGGTGATTCGCTGAACCCAACCACTTCAACCGATTCCAGTGGTAACTTTTCACTTGATGTGTTGAAAGGCGATGCGGTTTTTCTACGTGCAACAAAAGACAGCTTCGCCACGATCAACTCTGCTAAGTCAGCGTTGAATGTCAACGTATCAGGTCTGGATATCGGCATGCCGACTGGCGATGAGGCGCAGTCTGTGATCGATACAGCATTTGGAGCTGATACCACGCCGCTTGAAAATGTAGCCTGGCTAGTGGTCGATATCGAAGATGAAAATGGTGATGAAGTTAGTGGGCAAACCATAACATCAACGGTTTCACCGGCTGATGAGTTGTATACAGAATGTGATGGAACTGACAGTGGCTTGACTGCGACTACGGGGCCTTGTCCTTCCGGCAGACAGAGCCCGATGTATATTGCCTATTTTAATGCTGCCGTTGAAGCAAATATTATGGTTGGCAGTGAAACACAGCTTGCACCGATCAGGATGGGTGAGATCACTTATCTTGAGTATGAGACAGTTGCGGCAGCGGTTGGATCGTTTGCAGCTGGACAGGCAAAGTATGATGCCGACTGCGACGATTGTCATGCAGCAGGAACACACGATAGTATTTTAGAGATTGTAAAAGCCGGCGATCTGTATGATAAAGGTGAGCTACTGATTTCTGATCTGAGCTCTCTTGGTGGAATGAGTACAGTTGTGGATCTCACACCTCAGGAAATACTGGATCTCAACGCATTTCTTGAAAGTGTAACGATAAAGCCTTGAATCCAGAAAAAAACGGGCCCCATGTATTTCCATAGGGCCTTTTTTTTATGTTTTATTACTGTCCCTGTTTGTAAGGTGATGGTTTCATGTGTAGTTAACTAGATAACTAATGACACACCCAGCAGCAAGGTCGTCAGTATGGTGGCGGCTAC
>JABDRN010000074.1 GCA_013041745.1 Gammaproteobacteria bacterium | reverse complement strand
ATATAGCGCAGTCTGGTAGCGCACTACACTGGGGGTGTAGTGGTCGCAGGTTCAAATCCTGCTATCCCGACCAAATAAATAAGCCACCTCAAAAACGAGGTGGCTTATTTAGTTGTCTGGAAGGACTTGTTCGTTAAAGCGTACAGGTTCATGAATAATGGCATGATGCCATTTTTAACGGGTTTCTGTTTTTGAGAAAGCCGGCCCGAAGGGTGAAATACATGGATGTATTTCATAAATCCTGCTATCCCGACCAAATAAATAAGGTCCTGCCCGGGAACATAGGTAACACTTTATACCGAAGACATAGGTAACAGTTTTGCCATAAACGGGTTCTCGGCAGGATCTACTTTCTTTGACTCCTCGTCAAAGAAGCCTAAATCATAATCCATGAAGCTGACAAGCCAAATCTTGTCGCTGACTTCACGGATACCCACAAATTGTCCCGCAAACACGGTACTTAGATTAATCTTTCTTCCCTCAAGACATATACGGCCGCATCGATAGCACTGCTTTATTTATGTTATTCTTTTATTTTTATATTCACCACAGCAGCGTTATAAATGAAAGACATCGACCAGCAGTCAAAATCGATCTACCTTAAGGACTATCAACAGCCTGATTATTTCATTGATCATGTTGAACTCACATTTGAGCTTGACGAAGAGCAGACACGTGTCGTCTCCGTGATGCAACTAAACAGGAACATGGCAAGTGAACCAGGCTCACTTGTTTTAATGGGAGAATCCCTCGAATTAGGCAGCGTAAAAGTCGATGGCAGCTTGCTAGATAGTGAAGCTTATGAAGTAACTGACACTACCTTATCAGTATTCGATGTACCCGACAGGTTTACTCTTGAGCTGGAAACTTTTATCAAACCGCAGGAAAATTATTCACTGGAAGGACTGTATAAATCCAGTGGAAATTTCTGTACACAATGCGAAGCCGAAGGTTTCAGGAAGATCACTTATTTTCTGGATCGTCCTGATGTGATGGTATTGTTCACTACCACGATTATCGCCGACAGAGAAAAATATCCGGTGCTGTTATCTAACGGTAATCCGGAAGATTCGGGTGAGCTGGAAGATGGGCGGCACTGGGCCAAATGGCTTGATCCATTCAAAAAGCCAAGTTATCTGTTTGCACTGGTAGCGGGTGACCTGTCTTATATCGAAGACCATTATACGACGACCAGCGGTCGTGATGTACTGTGCCGTATCTATGTGCAGCACCACAATATAGACCAGTGTGATCATGCGATGGAATCGCTTAAAAAGTCGATGAAGTGGGACGAGGATACCTACGGCAGAGAATACGATCTGGATGTTTACAATATCGTAGCGGTAGACGACTTTAATATGGGTGCGATGGAGAACAAGGGCCTGAATGTCTTCAATTCAAAATATGTTCTGGCGAAACAGGATACAGCAACCGATACCGACTTCATCGGTATAGAAGGCGTTATCGGTCATGAATATTTTCATAACTGGAGCGGAAACCGGGTCACCTGCCGTGACTGGTTCCAGCTGACATTGAAAGAAGGCCTGACGGTGTTTCGTGACCAGCAATTCACTGCAGATATGAATGCGGAAGCGCCTAAGAGGATAGATGATGTCAATATCCTGCGTACCGCACAGTTCGCAGAAGATGCCGGCCCGATGTCCCATCCGATTCAACCTGATGCCTACCAGGAGATCAATAATTTTTATACTGTTACCGTGTATAACAAGGGCGCTGAAGTCATCCGTATGATCCATACCCTGTTGGGGAAAGAGAAGTTCCGCATGGGGATGGATTTATACTTCGAGCGCCATGACGGTCAGGCGGTGACCACAGAAGAGTTCGTGAGTGCCATGGAAGATGCCAGCGGTGTGGATTTAAAGCAGTTCAGGCGCTGGTACAAGCAGGCAGGTACACCAGAGATCGTGGTAGAAGAAGGTTTTGATTCTGCTAATAAGATATATGCTCTGACGCTATCCCAAAATACACCAGCGACTGCCGGCCAGGATAAGAAGCTGCCATTTCACATACCGGTAAAAGTCAGCCTGCTTGATAAGGACGCGAACCTTCTTGCATTACAGCTTGACGCTGATATGGGTCATACAGAAAAGACGGCGGTATTGAATCTCATAGAACAACAACAACGGTTCGACTTTTTTAATGTAGAAGAGAAACCAGTTCTATCGATCCTGCAGGGATATTCTGCACCCGTAAAACTGAAATTCGAACGTGATGATGAAGAACTTGCATTCTGCATGGCGCATGAAACAGATGATTTCAACCGATGGGAAGCCGGTCAGCAGTTATCGACGCGGCTGATCCTGTCGATGCTTGAGCCTATTAACCAGGGTGAGGCCCTCTCGCTTCCTGATTATTATGTCGATGCCTGCAGGAAAACGTTACTGGATCAGGACCTTGATAAGGCATTGATAGCACGTGCATTGACCCTGCCTTCATTGACCTATATCGGCGAGATGCTGCCGGTGATCGATGTCGATGCTATCCACAGGGCAAGAGAGTTCATCTATTCCCAGTTGGCAGTGAATCTAAAAGAAGAACTGTCACATGTATACCGGGATAATTTACAGCAGACATTTAGCCTTTCACCAGCTTCCATGGCTGAGAGGTTCTTGCGCAATCAGGCCTTGTCTTACCTGATGTACCTGGATGAACAGGGTGCGTCTCTAGCCCTGCAGCAATACCGTGGCGCAGAGAATATGACTGACCAGATGGCGGCATTCAGATCAATGGTGCACCATGAAACTGCAGATTCTGAACAGGTTATCAGCGAGTTCTATCAACAATGGAGAGGTGAGCAACTGGTTCTGGATAAGTGGTTTACTGTTCAGGCGACCTCACCGCATGTTTCGGCAATGGCCAGGGTTGAAGAGTTATTCGAACATACAGACTTCGATATCAAAAATCCTAATCGGGTTCGTTCACTGCTGGGAGCATTCTGTTCAGCAAACCCGGTATGTTTCCATGATGTCAGTGGTTTTGGTTATGAGCTGTTGGGCCGTTATATCGAAACCCTCGATGCGATAAATCCGCAGATCGCCTCTCGTCTATGCGGACCTTTGACACGCTGGAAACGATTCGATGAGGTACGCCAGTCATTAATGAAGGCGCAGTTGCAGCGACTGATCGTTTTACCTGGACTTTCCAGTGATGTAACCGAGCTGGTAGAGAAAAGCCTGAAATAAAGTAATTTATGATGTGTCCATATTTTTTACGTTAAAAATCACTTAGATAATATTTGAAACGCATCTAAATCATTGTTTTTCAATATTATATTATATGCATCATAGAAACGGGCTTTATCACAAATCTGTCAGCGTCATAAATTTTTACAATTGCCGAAGATCTACATTACACAATCATTAAAATACTCAGAAATTCATCATGTTATATTGTTGGCACATTATTCGCATGATACCTATCTATATATTTCATGTTTCTTGAAAAATGACTTAATAGATATAGAAAACTAAATTTTTATCTATGCTTTTTGGCTTTTTTTCATTTTCATGGTGGAAAGTATATCTTTTTAGTGTGAATTTAGTGCGAATGTGGTGATTCAGACTACAATTGTGTCAATGAGATGATCAAGGTAGATCAGATAACAGAATTGGAAGATCTCGATGCATGAAAGAGTTAAATTTGCCGGAGCCCTAGTATATGTCTAACGTCGTTTCACTGTTCAGTGATACTCAAAAATACGAAGAGAGACCAGTCGTAGTTTTAGCAGATGATGATCCATCGATTCGTTTGATGGTGCGTCATGTACTGGAGTCAGAAGACTTCGATATCATTGAAGCATCTGATGGCCTCGAGGCAATCAAGGCAGTTGAAAAACATCACCCAGCGCTGATTCTGCTCGATGCGGTCATGCCGGGTATCGATGGATTTACTACCTGTCAGCAGATCAAGGACAAAGGGCATACTGATATCCCGGTTATGATGATCACTGGCCTCGATGATGATGCTTCCGTAGAAAGGGCATATGAGGTTGGCGCTATTGACTTCATTACCAAGCCAATCAAATGGGCTGTACTCAAGCATCGTGTCAAATCGGTTGTGGCAAAAGTTATCGCTGAACGTAAAGTTAAGTTACTGGCTTACCGGGATACGCTGACTAGTTTACCTAACAGGTTGTTGTTTGCTGATCGTCTGGAGCAGGCCGTAGTACGCTCTGAACGCAGCCGTACTTCGATGGCCCTGATGCTGATCGATATCGATGATTTTAAACTGGTCAACGATTCATTTGGCCATGATGCAGGTGACAAGCTGATCAAGGCAGTCGGTGACCTGATCTCAAAATCATTACGGCGTGCTGATACTATTGCGCGTCTTGGCGGTGACGAGTTTGCCGTAATAATCGAAGGTATCGATGGACCCGATGATGCCATTTCGATAGCCGACAATCTAACGACTATCCTGGAACATAACGTTCGCCTTGATGACCAGGAGACATATACCAGCGCTTCTATTGGTATAGCGGTTTACCCGGGTGATGGTAGAGATGCGCGTACCCTGTTGAAAAATGCAGATACTGCGATGTACCGTGCTAAAGAGAGCGGCCGCCACTGCTTCCAGTTCTATAAGCCTGAGATGAGTGTCAGTGCTATGGAGCGCCTGGACCTGGAGAACAGTCTGAAAGCTGCCTTTGAGAATGATGAGTTTCTGATTCACTATCAACCAGTCGTCGATATTCATAAAAATGAAGTGGTGGGTGTAGAAGCCTTACTGCGATGGCAGCATCCTGAGAAAGGTATGATCCAGCCATCTGATTTTGTCAATGTGGTAGAAGATTGCGGTCTCATCGTCGCGCTCGGTGAATGGATGGTACATAGCGTCTGTAAGCAGGTTAAGCTCTGGCATGATGCAGGCCTTGAAAAACAGAATGTTTCTATCAACCTTTCTCCTCGCCAGTTCAAAGAGCAAGACCTGGTGACACTGTTTACACAGGCGCTGGCTGAAAATGGTATAGATGGCAGTTCATTGTCTGTTGAGGTTACAGAACGCACATTAATCGATAACGTCGGTGAAGTAGAAAAAACATTGAAAAAATTACGTGGCATGGGCCTAAGGATCCTGCTTGATGATTTTGGTACCGGTTATGCATCACTGGCATACTTAAAAGAATTCCCTGTTGATGTAGTGAAGATCGATCACGCGTTCATTGCTGGTATACCTGATAATCAGGACGACTCTGCTATCGTAGATGCCATAGCAGGGCTGACCCGAGGTCTTAAGCTGGCATTACATGCCGAAGGTGTGGAGAATGAGCGCCAGTTAAACGTACTCAAGGGATTGGGCTGTCAGTTTGGGCAGGGCTACTACTGGAGTAAACCGCTACCGGGTAATGAGTATGAGCAGTTCTATATGAATCAGATTTATAATATTGGCTAATGCCTGCTTCTTATCCAGTTAAAAGCCGTTTAATGGTTATCATTAAGCGGCTTTTTTATTTGTCTTATCGATAGTAAACGATTACTGTAAAATCTTTTCTTTTTCCTAAATAAATTTATGAATGTTCTAATCACCGGCGCAAATCGTGGTATTGGTCTTGAGATGGTCAGGTATTCGCAGCAGCAGGGATGGCGAGTATTTGCCTGCTGCAGAAATCCACATAATGCCGAAAACCTGTTCAATATCGCCAGGCTGTCTAATGGCTTGATTAGCGTGCACATCGCAGACATGCTGGAACTGGCTACTGTTCAGGCTTTATCCTATGAACTTCGTAACGAGTCAATCGATATACTGATCAATAATGCCGGCATATATGGCTCTGATAAAAATACTTTCGGTATGGTCGATACAGATAGCTGGCTGCAAACTTTCCAGGTAAACAGCATAGCGCCATTAAAAATGGTCGAGGCTTTTTCTGAACAACTCATGATGGGACAGCGCAAACTAGTCGCCTGTATGAGCAGCAAGATGGGTAGTATGGCTGACAATGGCTATGGTAACAGCTATATATACCGATCCAGTAAGGCTGCATTAAATGCTGTGGTGAAGAGCTTATCGATTGATCTAAAAGAAAAAGGAATTATAACAGTAGCACTGCATCCGGGATGGGTGAAGACAGATATGGGCGGGCCGAATGCCGAGATAAGTACCAGCGAATGTGTCGCGCAAATATTTACAAACTTATCGTCTTTAACGATAAATGACAGTGGTCGTTTTATCGATATAGATGGCACGGATATCCCCTGGTAATCTCCGGTTGTATAATCATGTTATTGCCTGAAATAGATATAGCTATATTAAAGTCGTTGGTAAAACAGGCCGCGTGCGAGATTTTGCTGAAAAGTTTTGGCCACTCTGAAATCGAATACAAAGATGATGGCAGTGTTGTGACACCGGCGGACCTCGAGATGCAAGACCGTCTAGAGAAAGAGTTAAAACAGCATTGGCCACAATACCAGGTCCTGGGCGAAGAGATGACGGATACAGAACAGCGGGCAGTCATCGAACAGGGTGATGCTTACTGGTGTATAGATCCGCTCGATGGTACCAATAATTATGCTGCCGGTTTGCCTTTCTTCGCGGTTTCAGTGGCATTGATAATCGATCAACAGCAATATCTCGGCCTCATTTACGACCCGATACGCGATGAAATGTTTACTGCTATAAAAGGGCAGGGAGCATATCTAAATGACCAGCTGATCAACAAACATGATATTAGATATTTGAAAGGCAAACCTGTTGTTGCTGAAATCGATCTCAAGCGGCTTCCCGATGCACTGGCGGTGAGACTCGTAACAGAGAGTATCTATGCTTCACAGAGAAATATCGGATGCTCGGCGATAGACTGGTGCTGGCTGACTATGGGACGCTTCGATATCTATCTTAACGGTGGTCAGAAACTCTGGGATTACGCAGCTGGCAGTCTGATTTTTGCTGAAGCAGGTGGTCATTCCATCTCTCTCGATAATGAAGGTGTCTTCAGAGGTAAGCTGGAAAGTCGGTCAGCACTCGCTTGTTTTGATAAAACTCTATTTAACTACTGGTTCGAGTGGATAGGTATAGGCAAACAGTGAAATTAAAAGCTTAGTATCTCTGAGTGTTATTATCGGCTAGCAACAGTTGATCGATGGATGAGATCTCTTATTTTCGCTTCCAGCTTTTCTTCGTCATTGCCGCGGAAACCGCGGTTTGCATGAATCACATTGCCATTCTTATCGATCAGGTAAGAGCTTGGCATGGCTTTTACATTATAGGTTTCTGCAGTATTCCCCCGTGGATCATATGCTACATCGAAATTTGCCGGTATCTGCTGTAAGAACTTGTCAGCTTTCTGTTTTGATTCATCGAGATTTATGGCGATGACCTTGAAACCTTCTTTTCCATAAAGAGACTGCATCTTGTTCATCCAGGTGAAAGATTTGCGACATGGTTGGCACCATGATGCCCAGAAGTCCAGATAGACGATCTGCCCTTTATAATCACTCAATTTTACCTGTTTTTGCGGACCCTGAAGTTCAAAATCAGGCGCCGATGCGGAAAATGCACTAGCACTACCGAAGAAGCCATATAGCGTCAGTACGGTTAATGAAATTCGAATGAGTGATGCAAACATAATTAACCCCGAAATAAATATTAAAAACAATAAAACACACACTTATAAATCAATGTAAATCATTGATTTATATAAGTTCATACTTTTATGAATTTATTTATTTGAGCAATTATGCGTTGCCAGAGAGAAAAATGGAGAACATTGAAAAATGTAAGTTTTTTGACAACTATCATTAATATAGCACTCTGCTGAAAAAAATCGATGAAAACCAGTGAAAATTATCAATATCTATGCATTTGATAGCAGGCAGCTATAGAAACTGCGACACGGTTTTATAAGAACATTTTAATGCCTGAGTGTTTAATTTATTTATCTGCATTTGTGTTTAAAGTAAAAGCATAAGCTAAAATAAGATTTACATGTTCTCCTTTTATATCTTTCTCTAAATATTAGAAAATGGCACCTTTATTAATCGACGGCCGCGACCTGTTAAAATTTGTCCTTGTTTCTGTGGTGGCCGTCACCACAGTTTTTGTCAGCGGTGTTTTTTTAGGCCATCAGCAGGCAGCAACATTTTATCAGGCAGGATCAGATGTCCAGCCATTGCCGCTTCCAGAAAGAGTCGAGGTTGCTGAAAACACATTCGAATCACAACAACCAGCAGAAATCGCTGTAGGAGAGTTTATCGATGTAGACCATCCTGCATCAGCAGCAACACCGGCGATGAAGAATCCTGATATATCGACCATGGTGTCAGAATCTAAAAGGGAATCTGTATTAGGTAAAGATATTAAAACCAGGGCCGATAAAAAAAGAACAAATCATCGCGATATCGCAGTAAGCGAAATTGAATCTTTACCGATTAAAAATAAAATAAAAGGTAGTGAGCAGAATGACGCTGAACAGCTCGTGACCACATCACCGTCGGCTATGGATGACCCTTTAGTAGTTGCTTCGCCTGGAACAAATAATCTGAACATGGTCAAATACTCTATCCAGGTAGGTATGTATGGTAGTCTGACCAATGCTGAAAATATGATGAAGACACTTCGTGTCGAAGAGTATGAAGCTTATATTACAGACTATACGAATAAGAAGAATGAAACCAGATACAATGTCAGATTTGGTTACTTCATTGATAAGAAGTCTGCGCGTGCATCCTTAGAAAAATTCAAGAATGATAAAAACGGTGATGGATACCTGGTCAAGTTTTCAGCTGATAATATATTGAATCTTGCTGATGCCGGAAAAACAGGCATGCCAGCGGTGCAAATCGAAGACCATGGGAAAACACCTGGGCCCACTGTAACTCCATCAGCCTCTACCATAGATAAGATATCTCAGGCAGATGTTTTAACTGATACACATATCAAGGCTAACTAGTTGCAGAGAATTTGAGCTTGTAATAGTAAAGTTTACTTAACCTCATCAACAAACCTTACGAAAATGTTAAATGCCATTAAAGTATTGAGTTTTGATCTTGATGACACCCTGTGGCCATGCTTTCCAACCATTACACGTGCAGAAGATTTACTTTACCAATGGTTATCTGATCATGTGCCTGTGATCACGCAAAGCTACGATATGCAACAGCTACGTGCCAGGCGAATTGAGTTATTCAAACAGCACCCTGAGCTGGCACATGACCTGACAAAGCTGCGTATAAGATCTTTCGAATTACTGGCAGAAGAGTTTGCACTATCTGATGACTGGATTGAGCCCGCCTTTGAAGTTTTCTACGAGGCAAGACAGCAGGTTACCCTGTTCGATGATGTTAAACCGGTACTCGATGAGCTGAGCAAAGATTATCAACTGGTGAGCCTGACCAACGGCAATGCCGATACGGTGAAAACCGGTGTCGATCACTGGTTTGATATCGCACTTAATTCGGCATCGGTCGGCAAGTTAAAATCTGAGCCAGATATTTACCAGGAAATCCAGAAACTGACCGACATCGATCCTCGGCAGATGGTACATATCGGTGATGATCCGCAACATGATGTCTCCGGTGCAAAAGCGGCTGGTGCTCATGCCGTCTGGTTAAACCGTCAGCAAAAACAGTGGCGGCTGCAGGATTGTGAGCCTGATGCGGTCATATCAGACCTGTATGAGTTGCCGCAGATTATCGATGCTCTACTGCAAACATAGTCATTTCAGTGTGATAGTTGTCTGATATTCCTATATAATTGATAACTTACGATTATTTAGACGATTTATACTGATTGACGAGCAACACGAATGATTTTCAAGACCGATGACGTACGCATAACCGGCCTTCAGGAGGTGCTGCCACCGCAGGCGCTTCACGATGAGTTTCCGCTGGATGAGAAAGCATCTGAGACGGTCTATCATGCACGTGAATCTATCCATAACATCCTGCATGATGAAGATGATCGCCTGGTCGTGGTCGTTGGCCCCTGTTCGGTGCATGACCCCGATGCGGCAAGGGAATATGCTTCAAGGTTGAAACTATTAATCGAAGAGCTTGCAGATGATCTGTGTATCATCATGAGGGTCTATTTCGAAAAACCACGTACCACGGTTGGCTGGAAAGGGCTGATCAACGATCCTGATCTTGACGAGAGCTTCAAGATAAATAAAGGGCTGCGCATGGCCAGGCAACTCCTGCGTGACCTGTCAATCGAAGGCGTACCTGTCGGAACCGAATACCTTGACCTGATCAGTCCGCAGTATGTCGCAGACCTTGTTAGCTGGGGGGCGATCGGTGCCAGGACGACCGAGAGCCAGGGGCACCGTGAACTTGCCTCAGGTTTATCGTGTCCGGTCGGTTTCAAGAACAGTACAGATGGTGGCTTTAAGATTGCAATCGATGCGGTGAAAGCTGCCTCTAACCCTCATGTGTTCATGTCGTTGACCAAAGATGGGCATTCTGCAATCTTCTCGACCAAAGGAAACAATGACTGTCACATCATTCTGCGTGGTGGCAGACAGCCAAACTATGACGCACAGAGTATTCAGCATGCTGCAGAGCAGCTGGAGAAATACGGCCTTAAACCGCGGATGATGGTTGACTGCTCGCATGCAAACAGCATGAAAGATTTTCGCCGCCAGATCGATGTCTGCGATAACGTAGCCTCACAAATAGCTGATGGTGAGAACCGTATCATGGGAGTGATGCTCGAGAGTCACCTGGTGGAAGGCCGTCAGGATGTTATCGCCGGGCAGCCGCTAACCTACGGGCAGAGTATCACTGATGCCTGTATATCCTGGGAAAATACCGAAATATGTTTACGTAACCTTGCCTCTGCAGTGCGCAAACGCCGCGATATCAACGCCCAGCAAGCCAGCGCGTAGTGGCAGTGAATAACTAATAGCTAATAGCTAATATTGAATAGTTAAAGCCTAATAAAAAACTATTCATTTATTTCGTTTTATAACTGCGTTCTACGTAGGCATTGATGACCTGTTCAAATTCATCAGCAATTTTTTCACCCTTTAACGTCACAGTCTTTTCCCCGTCCTCGTAAACCGGTGCAACCGGACGCTCGCCAGTGCCTGGTAGGCTGATGCCGATGTTGGCATGTTTGCTCTCTCCAGGGCCGTTCACGACGCAACCCATCACCGCTACCGACATGTCTTCAACTCCCTGGTATTTTACTTTCCAGCCTGGCATCTGTGTACGCAAGTAATTCTGCACCTGTGAGGCCAGTTCCTGGAAATAGGTGCTTGTAGTACGGCCACAGCCAGGGCAGGCGGTAACCAGCGGGACGAAAGAACGCAGCCCCATGGTCTGCAGTATTTCCTGTGCGACGATGACCTCTTTCTCTCGAGCGGCTCCGGGTTCCGGTGTCAGCGAGATACGGATGGTGTCACCTATGCCATCGTGCAACAGGATACTGAGGGCGGCTGTCGATGCGACGATGCCCTTGGAGCCGATACCGGCTTCGGTCAGACCGAGGTGCAGTGCATAGTTATCACGTTGTGACAGTGAGCGGTATACCGTGATCAGGTCCTGTACCACGCTCATCTTGCAGGAGAGGATGATTTTATCTTTCGCCAGACCCAAGTCTTGAGCCTGCTTTGCACTATCCAGTGCAGAACGGATGACAGTTTCCAGCATCACTTCATGGGCATCCTGCGGTTCTGAAAGTTTCGCATTTTCATCCATCAACCTGGCCAGTAATGCCTGGTCCATGCTGCCCCAGTTAACCCCGATGCGTATCGCCTTGTCGTATTTACAGGCAAGCTCAACCATGGTGGCAAACTGTGTATCATGCTTCTTGCCTTTGCCGACGTTGCCGGGGTTGATGCGATATTTTGCCAGAGCTTTGGCACAATCAGGGTGATCGCTTAAGAGTCTGTGACCATTGAAATGAAAGTCGCCCACCAGTGGTACAAAACACTGTTTTGCATCCAGTGACTCACGGATACGTGGCACAGCGGCCGCCGCATCGTTATCATTGACCGTGATCCGTACCAGTTCTGAACCGGCATTTGCAAGTTGCATGACCTGATGCGTGGTGGCTGCGACGTCTGCGGTATGTGTATTGGTCATCGACTGTACCACCACCGGTGCACCACCACCCACTATGATACCACCGACATTGACTGAGCATGTCTGGTGACGCGGCTTGTGGCAAACTGGGAAGCTGTCTGTGGTTTTCATATCAATACAACATAGTGTGGTGTGTTTTTCAGGCTGCGAATTTTAGCATTGTCCAGCTGAAGATTGTCGTCTTAAGCTGATAAACTCAAGCTTTTGTAATAATTAGCTGGTGATATGAAATTAGGCTTTGTGATTAACCCGCTTGCCGGTATCGGTGGCCCTGTGGCGCTCAAAGGCAGCGATGGCAGTGATATTGTCGAACTCGCCCTGTCACGAGGCGCATCGTTAAAAGCCGAAAAACGTGCTTCGGCAGCCGTAGAGGAATTTTCCGGGCTGGCGGCCGATGAGCGACTGGAGATTGTGACAGCTGCTGCTGCTATGGGAGAAAATGTTCTTGCAGCCAATGGACTGGACTGTCGTGTTGTCTACACGGCTGCTGAACATACTACCTCAGCCGATACGAAAAATGCCGTTCGCCTGTTCGTTGAACACGAGGTTGACCTTATCCTGTTTGCCGGCGGCGATGGTACTGCGCGAGATGTGCTCGATGTCCTGAGTAAGGAGTTCGGATCTGAGATACCAGTGGTAGGAATTCCTGCGGGAGTAAAAATTCATTCAGCAGTGTATGCAGTCACTCCCTCTCAGGCAGGTGAACTGATCAACTTGCTGATTTCTGGTGAGCCGATGTCTTTACAGGAAGCACGGGTAATGGATCTCGATGAAGATGCTTTTCGTGAAGGCGAAGTCATCGCACGATGTTATGGCTACCTCTCGGTGCCCGTCGATGATACCCGCATGCAATTGATCAAACAGGGTGGAATAAACCATCATGAGATCGCGCTACAGGACATCGCGGCTGATGTCATCGAGTCTATGGAACCTGACACCTTTTATCTTATCGGCTCGGGATCGACAACGGCAGAGATAATGAAGCAGATGGCTCTAGACAATACATTATTAGGCATCGACATCGTATACAATCATGAGCTGCTTGCCAGTGATGTCGATGAGCAGACTATTTTAAAAACTATTGATGATCATCCGGCAAAGATGGTAGTGACGGTCATCGGTGGCCAGGGCCATGTTTTCGGACGGGGCAACCAGCAATTGAGTGCCGATGTCATTCGTCATGTCGGTCAGGATAATATTATAATCGTGGCTACCAACGACAAACTGCGCTCGTTAAACAAGCGGCCGATGATATCGGATACCGGTGATATCGATTTAGACAGGCAACTTAGAGGTCTATATCCCGTGGTGACAGGATATCAGCAACATACGCTTTATAGATTGAAATGAGGAGCATATCGTTTTTTAATACAACAATTTCCCGTTTAAATAGTAGCGGCAAATTAGATACAGGATTTTTAAGATGCAAGATGTAGAATTTGTAAATGGCTTGATCGACTTTATAAAAAATTCACCGACTCCCTTCCACGCAGTCGAATCGATGGCACAGGTGCTTGATCATCATGGTTACACAAGACTTGATGAAGCGGATCAATGGTCGATAGATAACGCGCAGCAGAGTGGACGTTATTACGTCATCAGAAATGGTTCTTCCATCATCGCCTTTCAACTCAATCAGCCGTTGGCTGAAAACGGTATTTGCATGGTCGGGGCGCATACCGATAGCCCGTGTTTACAGGTTAAACCAAATCCTGAGATCGTCAACAACAGCTATCTTCAGCTTGGTGTCGAAGTCTATGGTGGTGCACTGCTCAACCCATGGTTTGACCGTGATCTTTCATTAGCTGGTCGTGTTAGTTATCTCGATGAGAGTGGGGCGATTGATTACCAGCTGATCAACCTGAAAAAACCGGTAGCTATAATACCCAGTCTCGCCATCCATCTCGACAGGGAAGCAAACGAAAATCGCTCGATCAACAAGCAGACACATCTTCCTCCCATCCTTATGAAGATGCCTGAAACTGATGCTGAAGGTTCAAGTAAGGCTGATTTTAAAGAAATACTGCTAAAGATAATCAATACAGATATGCTGACGGGTAAGGCCGTAAGGGTGCTGGACTACGAGTTAAGTTTTTATGATGTGCAACCGCCCGCGGTTATCGGCCTGCATGACGATTTCATAGCGAGTGCACGCCTCGATAATCTTTTGAGCTGTTACACGGGGTTGATGGCATTGCTCAATTCTGACAGTAAACAGAATACCCTTCTGGTATGTACTGACCATGAGGAAGTGGGCAGCATGTCTGCTGCCGGTGCACAAGGCACGTTTTTGAAATCGGCGCTGGATCGCTTATCCGATGGTGATGAAGATACATCACGAATGATCGCCAACAGTGTCATGATTTCGGCAGATAACGCACATGGTGTGCATCCAAATTATGCCGACAAACACGATAAGAATCATGGTCCGATACTCAATGATGGCCCGGTCCTCAAAGTGAATGCTAACCAGCGTTATGCCAGTAACAGCCAGACAGGTGCATTATTCAAGCATCTGTGTGAACTGGCTGATGTTCCTGTACAGTCATTTGTCGTGCGTACAGATATGGCCTGCGGCAGTACCATCGGACCGATAACTGCGGGTGAAATTGGGGTGAAGACGGTCGATGTCGGCGTGCCGACGTTTGCCATGCATTCCATACGAGAACTGGCAGGGCGCTGGGATGCCTATTACCTATACAGGGTATTAAAACAGTTTTATAAATGATTGAAATTTATGACTGACATATACCTGGCATTCTACAGGCGTGTATCTTATCTTGACTTTGTCTTTTAAATGATTATCTTTGTAAGTTCCCCTTTTAAAAAAGAGATGAGATCATATTGAGTTAGTTGTTTTTTTCATAGCGCGAGACCCGTTTGAGCCGACCATTGATGGTTGGCTTTTTTTTACCTCGATATCGGTGGAAAGAGTGAGCCGGCATGATATTGTCTCTTGAGCTGGTATCGTTTGCCGCACGCTTTTTTTGTATATATTGAAAGATTTCAGCGCGATAAGCATATATACTTCATTGAAGTCGAAATGTATATTTTAAGTCACTGAAATCAATAGAATGCGAACACTGAAAAAGTCTCATAAACTGGATGCTGTCTGTTATGACATACGCGGTCCGGTACATCGCGAAGCGCGACGGCTGGAAGAAGACGGCCACAAGATCCTCAAACTGAACATAGGTAATCCGTCTCCGTTTGGTTTTGATGCCCCGGAAGAAATCGTCCAGGACATGATACATAATGTTCCCGTCTCTCAGGGTTACAGTGATTCCAGAGGGCTTTTTTCGGGACGTAAGGCTGTCATGCAATATAGCCAGCAGAAAGGCATTGCTAACGTCGAAATTGATGATGTGTACCTCGGTAACGGCGCCAGTGAACTAATCGTCATGTCGATGCAGGCACTGATTAATAATGGTGATGAAGTACTGATACCGGCACCGGATTATCCACTATGGACTGCCGCGGTCTCACTCTCTGGAGGCAAACCGGTGCACTACCTCTGTGATGAAGAGTCAGAATGGTATCCTGATATCGATGATATCAAGTCCAGGATAACTGACTATACGCGTGGCATCGTCATTATCAACCCGAATAATCCAACAGGCGCAGTTTATCCAGAAGAAGTTTTACTTAGCATAATCGAACTCGCAAGAGAGCACGATCTGATCATATTCTCTGATGAGATCTATGACAAGATCGTCTACGATGATGCAAAACACATCTCTACAGCATCGCTTTGCGAGGATGTTTTCTGTCTCACTTATAACGGGCTGTCAAAAGCCTACCGAGTAGCCGGCTTCCGTGCTGGCTGGATGATTATCAGTGGTGATAAATCCAACGCCACGGATTATATAGAAGGCATCGAACTACTGGCATCGATGCGCCTATGCTCCAATGTTCCCGGTCAGCATGCCATTCAAACTGCGCTTGGTGGGTATCAGAGCATCAATGAGCTGGTCGCACCAGGTGGCCGCTTATACGAACAGCGAAATCTGGCTCATGACATGCTTACCGCCATACCCGGTATAAGCTGTGTTAAACCTAAAGGTGCGATGTACCTGTTTGCAAAGATGGATCAGTCCCGGTTCAATATCTCAGACGATGAAAAAATGGTGCTCGATCTACTGATTCAGGAAAAGATCCTGATAGTGCATGGTTCAGCATTTAATTGGCCGGATACCGACCATTTCAGGATAGTTTTTTTACCGCATGTCGATGAGCTCACCAGGGCCTTTAAATCGATCGCCAATTTCTTCTCGCATTATAAACAGTAATTTTATGTCGAATACGGCTACTGATAATCAGCTTGCTAATAATCTGGCAGCTGTTTTGCGTCAGATAAAGGTCTGTGCACAAAAGGCAGGTCGCGAGAAAGAGGAGATACGGCTTATTGTTGTTTCTAAAACACGAACGCTTGATGAAGTTAAATCAGTAGCTGCACTCGGGCAGAGCAGCTTCGGTGAAAATACCATACAGGATGCGATGACCAAGATCCCGTATTTGACGAGCTGTACAGCTGAGTGGCATTTCATCGGTCACCTGCAATCGAAAAAAGCGGGTAAATTGCCGGGATACTTCCAGTGGATACATTCGGTTGATAGCCTCAAGCTTGCTCGAAAACTGTCTGGCGCTATGATCAACAAAGCAAAGAATTCGCAGCTTAACTGTCTTATACAGGTTAATGTCAGTGGTGAGCAGAGCAAATCGGGTCTAATGCCAGCTGATGTGGAAACATTCTTGCGCGAAGTGCTTGAACAACCGCTACCATGCCTGAGGTGGCGAGGTCTGATGACGATAGGGGTTCAGGGTGATGAGCAGCAAACACGAAATGCCTTTAAGCAGTTGAGAGAATTACAGGAATCCTGCAAGCAGGCGTTCGGGCTGGATGATTTTGACCAGCTCTCGATGGGGATGAGTGGTGACTATTGCCTGGCTATTGAAGAAGGTGCAACGATGGTGCGGGTAGGGACGTCGATATTTGGTCCGCGTCAATAAGTTATAGCCAGAGTAAAGGCGGGCACGTAAGCCGAAACCTACGTGCCCTAGCAGCGCATGATTGCTGCTAATTCGTTGCGTTGTCTGTTCAATAAACTATGTACAGACTGCATGATCTAGCCATCACACTACGTTCAGGTTTACCTGTGATCCGAATATACGCACCTCTAAGCGCGAAGTTTACGAATCAAATATCAGTATCAAATTAAGCTTTTTGTAATGACTCAGGTGTACATGTCTGGTGCATCTTTAGCCGCATCGCTTTTCTTCTCTGTTCTGCTTCTTTGCGATGTTGTTGCATCATTTTAACGTTCATTGCACGACGTTCTTCCATCTGCTTGATGAATTCGTCACGTCTTTGCTGGATGTCAGCGGGAACATTATTATCAAACCCTTGGTTGCCGTATGCTGGAACAGGGTTATTAGCAAAATACTGCTTTCTGCGTTCCAGATGGCGCTTATAAGCTTCCAGCTGTGCTTGCTGCATCTGACGGCGACGTTCATCCATCTTCTGACGATAGCTCTGTGCATTTGTCATCGTCTGTGGCTGTTCAGTTTGCTGTTCGCTATCCACAGTTTTTGTCTGTGCTTCAATAGCCGGAGCAGTTTTACTCTTAGACTCGTCATTAGCTGCAGTACTGCTGATAGTGTCTGCAGTGGCGTTATCATTACTCGCCTCTTGCACAGGATCATCAGCAAAAACGACATTCGTATAAACGAATGAAAGTACTAGTGTTGTTAATTTCATGTAAGATTTAAAAGCTTTCATCGTTCTACCTGTTTTAAATAAAATGCTTATCTGCCGGGTTTATTAGGTAACCAGGAATATAGTATGCGTGAAATAATGTCAGCCATTATATTAGAGCACAATAATATAGTCAAATACGAATATACGGGTAGCTGTGTAATTTCATCGTGGATATATATGAAAATAAAAAAGGCGCATGGGTATGCGCCTTATGGTGCTGTATGCAGCAGTATTTGAAGTCAGCTGCTATATACGCTGCATTTTCTCGGTATTAGATACTTGTGAAGGTAGCGTACTATTGTATCTGAAATCTGGCCGTGGTGCTGGCGCACGTTGTCCCCGTGGCTGTGGAGCGCGCTTCATCTGAAGCCCTGAATCGAGCATCATCTGGTGCATCTCTCTTTGCATTTCAGAGATCTCTCTATGCAACTGCTCCATTTTCTGCTTCGCCTCGGTACGATTTTGCTCAAACTGCTGATATATGGCTTTTTGCGTTTCAGTTAACTTTTCTCTTTTTTCCTTGTAAGCTTTCATCATAGCTTCAAACTGTTCGCGGCGCTGCTGCATCTCTTTCTCATATGCCTGGCGGCGTTGCTGCATCATTTCATTATGTTTCTTCCTCTCTGCTTCTGCACGAGCCATGGCTTCCTGACGTGCTTTCTCATAAGATTCCCTGTCTGCATAAGCAGGGCGCTGGTCAGGTGTGTAGCGGCTTTGTGAAGGCTTTGTATCCATGGTGCTTACTGATGCTGGATCACTCTCGGCAGATGTTGATTTACTGGTCTCCGTACCAGCTACCTTGGTGACTGCACCGGCAGGCAGTAATGAAGATACAGGTGTAGCAGGGGTGGCCTGCTTTTCAGTAACTTCGGCAGCTGCCACTGTTTCATCCGTTTTGGCATCTGCTATTGTTTCAGGGTTTGCAGAGGCCGTCTCTTCAGTTGCGGCTTCAGTCGAAGCTGTTTCTTCAACGTTGTTTATATCAGAAGCGGTTTCTTCTGTAGCACTGATGGTAGTATCTGCAGTTTCAGCATTTTCTAGCGAGTCAGATACTGAGCCTGACTGTGCGACCAGGTCTTTATACTCGTCTTCATAAAAAGTCGCAATGATAACGATTGCTGATACCAGTAGTAATACCAGTGGGATCACTAAATTACTTTTTGCAGATTCAGTCTGCTTGGCAGCTTGCTTGTCTTTTTTAAGGTAGGGGGCAGTATCGGCAGTTTTATCTTCAGTTTTATTTTCAGTATCACTCATTTTAGTATTCCAGGTTGTAGATGTTATTTCTTTTTTTTATGACTGATATGGCATCAATTTTAGCTAAAGTATGACAAGCAGAAAAGCCATTACAGGTCCAGTATTCTGTGGTCTGTAAATGATTATCAGATTTTTGCGAGGTGGCTGTTTTTATTATCGTACTGGCGCAGGTGTTCGACCATATGGCGCATATCCATAGCGAGGCGGCTGGTAATAGGGCCGTTGATAACCATAAGGCGCATAGTAGTTGCGATAACGGTTATTACCGTAATACCTATTAGTGTTCCTCCAGTAATTATCATTGTAACCGTAACCTCTAGCATCACCCTTACCCTTGCCTTTACCTTTTCCCCTGACTTTAAAACGGATCTCGACATCCATATCACCAGACATGTCACCCATCACGTCACTCATCAAGTCGCTAAAAGCGTTGTTGTCCCAACGGTTGTCCCAGCGATTGCTGTTCCAGTTGTTATTCTGCCAGCGGTTATCATAACGGTCATCATTGTCAAATGGACCAGGCCATGCCATTGCGCTGGTAGATGTGGCCAGCATGGTAGCTGCAGTGAGTAGCTTGAAAATCTTCATTATTAACTCCTGAATTCAGTTATCAGAGTGTTTCATGCGTCTTTTGGATTCTGATTCTAACACCTCAAAATATAAGGCAACACTACTATATTCCATACTTAATACAAGATATGACGGATTAGAGGACTATTACCTGCAACAATAAGTTGAGTGCAGCGTTACATGATTATGAAAAATTTCTGGCAAAAAAAAGCCGTGTCATAAGACACGGCTTCTTTCAAGTTTTGTAATAAAACTTATTTAGCTTCTGTAGCCGGTGCTGCAGGTGCTGCTGCTGGAGCAGGCTGTGGAGCATAACCGTATGGAGCTGGAGCATAACCATAAGGAGCATTGTAGTAGCCGTTACGGTTGTCCCAACGGTTGTCCCAGTTGTTGTAGCCATTGTAGTAACCATCGTAGTTACCGTTACCACGACCTTCACCACGGCCACGACCTTTAGCTTTCATGTTGAAAGAGAAAGAACCATCAACTTCGCCGTCTCCGTCGAATTCACCGTCGCTGTAACCGTTACCATTACCATAATGGTTGTTGTTCCAGTTAGAGTTGTTGTTCCAGTTAGAGTTGTTGTTACCCCAATCAGCAGAAACAGCAGTTGAAGTAGCTAAGATAGTTGCGGCAGCAATTGTTAATAAAGTTTTCATTTTATAAACCCTCATTTAAGTTTACTTGTTAAATAATCATGCGCTTGGATTCGTTAGAATCATTTATTCCGGCTCAATAAAGATTAGAACCGTTGAGTATTATTATATTAGAAAATATTAATATAAGTCAATATTTAAAATATATCCTTAAAGTGGTTTCAAATTATCGCAAGATTCAATTAGTCCATATAAAACAGTTAATTACCGTTTATATTGAAAGTGAAATATGATAAAAGTGTATAGCTTTGTGGGTACTGGATGAGAAGGATCTATCCTTTTATATCGTTATAAGCTGTGTCATATAACGCAAAAGAAGCCGGTGTTTTTGACACCGGCTTCCTGGTTTTACGAGAGTTAACGTTTTGTCATCAGATGCGTTCAAGCATTTCTTCGCGCTTAGACTGGCTTTCTTGCATGCGTGCTTCACGCATATCCATCCACTCTTTATTACGTAATATCAGTGCTTCAATGACTTCTTCCTGCCTGGCAATCTGCTCACGTAAACGTTCGATCTGTTGGTCCTGGCTGGTTTTATACTCGTCCAGCCGTTGTTCTTCAAGCGTTTTGATGCGAGCAAACATTTCAGTCATGTGCTGCTTCTGTTCAGCTTTAAAAGCTTCGATGCGTGCCTGACGCTCCTGGTCAATTTTCTCCATATCGAACGCATGTGACTCAACTTCTGCTGAAGATGCGACCTTAACGTCCTCTATTGGGGTTGCATCAGCCGCGGTGTTCTGCACATCAGAATCGGCAACTTCAGCTAGCTTGGCTGAATCATCAGTAGCTGCAGTTGTTTCAGTAGCAATTGCTTCTTCAGTGACCGCAGGTGTTTCAACTGTCGTAAGCTCAGCTGCTTCAGCAGCTACGGGTGACTCTACTTGAGCTGCTTCGGCAACTATAGGTGCCTCTACCTGAGCAACTTCTGTGGTAGCTGTTGATTCGATTGCTGTGTCACTTGCAAGTGTGCTTTCATGGTTGTTTGTATTGGCATCATTGATTTCAGCAATTTCGCTTTCCATGGCAGCCAGCTGTTCTTCGACAGTACCCAGCTGCCTATTCAGCATGATCGCTGTGGTGACGATAATACTTACCATTATGACAGCAACTACAGCGTATTTGCCAAGGGGGCCAAATACTTTTTTATTGTCGTTAGACGCGCTTTTTGGCGTTTCTGGAGTGCTCTCAGTTTTTTCAGTGTCTTTAGTGCTCATATTAATTACCTGCTATTAGCTAGCGATATACATTGAATTAATTAAAAAAGCCTGACATCTGGGGGGAGCCAGAGGTCAGGCTTCAAAGCGATTTAGCTAAGCTTACTTAGCTACAGGTGCTTCAGTTGCAGGTGCAGCTGGAGCAGCTTGTGGTGCATAACCATAAGGAGCTGGAGCATAACCATAAGGAGCATTGTAGTAACCGTTGTAGTAACCATTACGATTGTCCCAACGGTTGTCCCAGTTGTTGTAACCGTTGTAGTAACCATCGTAGTTACCGTTACCACGACCTTCACCACGGCCACGTGCTTTAGCTTTCATGTTGAAAGAGAAAGAACCGTCAACTTCGCCGTCACCGTCGAATTCGCCGTCACTGTAACCGTTACCGTTACCATAATGGTTGTTGTTCCAGTTAGAGTTGTTGTAGTTAGAGTTGTATCCGTCGTTGTCATCGAAGAAAGGCATATCCCAATCAGCAGAAACAGCGGTAGAAGTAGCTAAGATAGATGCAGCAGCAATTGTTAATAAAGTTTTCATTGTATAAACCCTCATTTAAGTTTACTTATTAAAAGAATCATGCGCTTGGTCTTTACGACCCTTGGTCACTATGACCAGTGTTAAAACTATATAATAGATCTCTAATATTATAAATATCTAATTATGGATGTATTGTCTAAGTTACTGTTTTTATTTTGTATAGTGGTAGAGCTTGTTAGCTGTTATCTGCGGTGTCGGTTCTACTTTTGAGTTTGATAATTTTTTATAGCGAGCCGCTATAATCGAAAGCCATGGATCTGTGAATTTACTGACCATTTAACAGGCCAATTTCCTTATCTCCTGCATAGAACCTTTTGGTCAGGCTAGATATATATTATCAATACCAGAAACTAAAAAGCCCAACGCCTGTAATACAGGCGCCGGGCTTCTATGCTTGTGCGGCTAAAACTTATTTAGCGGCAGTAGCAGGTGCTTCTTGAGCAGGTGCAGCTGGAGCAGCTTGTGGTGCATAACCATAAGGAGCTGGAGCATAACCGTAAGGAGCGTAACCGTTGTAGTAACCATTACGGTTGTCCCAGTTGTTGTAACCGTTGTAGTAACCATCGTAGTTACCGTTACCACGTCCTTCACCACGACCACGGCCTTTACCTTTAGCTTTCATACCGAAAGAGAAAGAGCTATCAAATTCGCCGTCACCGTCGAATTCGCCGTCACTGTAACCGTTACCGTTACCGTAATGGTTGTTGTTCCAGTTAGAGTTGTTTGAGTTAGAGTTGTAACCGTTGTTGTCATCGAAGAAAGGCATATCCCAATCAGCAGAAACAGCAGTAGAAGTTGCTAAGATAGTTGCAGCAGCAATAGTTTGTAATGTTTTCATTTGTAAACCTCAAGTTTGTTTAACAGCAATTAAAATTAAGCTCATGCGCTTGTGGCCGATTTCGACCAGTGGCGTAACTATATTACAGATTTCTAATATAAGCAAGTTCTAATTGATATTTATCATCAAAATCATCGTAACTTGTTGTTTATTTGTTTTTTATTGCATTTGAAGTCGTTAAATTTTTATTGATTCAGCATATTCGAGCAGGTCTTCCAGTAGAACGAGCTGGCTACCGATAGTGTCAGGGGCCTGCTGGATTGCTTCGATTTCTGCCAGAAACTGGTTCATGGTGCGGTGTGACGTCGCTGGATTAGTGAATTTTTCGTGACGATAGTCATTCCATTGCTTGAGTTCCTTTTCGCTGAGCGTATTCGGATAGTTTCTGGCTCGGTAGCGAAACAGCATCTCGGCGAGGCGCTGGTCATCGAAGTTAAAGTGCAGTTCGGCAAGTTTGCCCGCGCTGGTGCTCCTGATGGAATCGATACGCTGGCTATCATCGCGACTGAAGAATCCGCCAGAATAAAGCTGGCCATCAGGGTCACTGACTTCCGGAAATTCACTGTTCTGGAATATTGCGCTAGTCCTGCTGGCAAATCCTTCTATGTTCTGCAGTATGAGCTCACGGTGTTGCTGGCAACGCTCGACATCTATATTGAGCCTGTGCGCCGCAGCACTGTCCATGGTTTTGACTGGTACGATAACAGGACACTTATTAATATGGATCTGTTTGAGCGGAATACGCTTGATTCCTTCCGGCAGTTCAGCTGCAGGGGTATATAACCTGGCAGCCATCTCATCGACATCGGCCGCAAAAAACTCTTCTGGATGAACCTCGAGGTCGTAGACGATAAATCCGTTTTTATTGATCGGATGCTGGCAAATCGGCATCACCATGGCGATGGCCCCGCGCTGTGCTGAATAACGGGATGATACATGCAGGATGGCTTCATGTGTGCGCAGGTTGATGAGCTTACTGACTTCAGTTTTCTTGCGCAGCTTGTATATGTAGTCATACAGGCGTGGCTGTTTCTCTTTGATCAGTTTGGCGACGGCGATCGTGGCATAGACATCTGACATGGCATCATGAGCTGCTTCGTGTGTGATGTCATTGGCTTCTGTGAGCAACTCAAGGCGTATGCTAGGGCGGCCGTCCTGCTCGGGCCAGTTGATACCTTCGGGTCTTAGCGCACGGGTCAACCTTACTGTATCGATGATATCCCAGCGTGAATTACCATGTTGCCACTCATGTGCATAGGCATTATAGAAATTTCGGTATAGCGTATTACGGGTGAACTCATCATCGAAGCGGATATTATTATAACCAGCGATACAGGTGCCAGGGGTGGAGAACTCATGGTGGATAGCAGCGATGAACTCAGCCTCGGGAACGCCGTCTGCGAGGGCTTTCTGTGGAGTGATCCCGGTGACCATGCAGGCACCGGGATCTGGCAGGCAGTCATCGGCGGGTTTACAGTATAGGGTGAGCGGATCACTGATGATATTCAGATCCTCATCCGTGCGGATCCCGGCAAACTGAGAAGGGCGATCGAAACGAGAATCGATACCGAATGTCTCATAGTCGTGCCAGTAGATTGAATTAGCCATGGTCTGTTCCCTGTCGTTTTTTCTCTCAGATAAGGCGATTATAATCGCTGTTATGTGGTCAGCCTGCGATAGATATCAGAGACCTTGCGCGGCAGCTGCGCGACGTCATCGATCACCGAATAGTTGGCGGCACCATACATATGGGGCAGGTACTCACGTGCTTCTTCATCGATAGTGATACAGTAGGGGTGAATGCCATCACGATGTGCTTCATAGAGTGCCTGACGTGTGTCTTCGACACCGTACTCACCACGATAGGTGTCATAGTCATCCGGTTTACCATCGGAGATGGTGATGAGCAGTTTGGTCGATGCCTCAATTTCGTTGAATAACCTTGTCATATGCCTGATGAAAACGCCCATTCGAGTGTAGTCTTTTGGTTGAATGTTTGAGATGCGTCCCTTTATCTCATCGTCGTATTCTTCATCAAAGGCTTTGATCTTGAATAACTCGCAGCGGGTGCGGGTCATTCCCGAGAATCCATATATCGCGAAACGATCTCCCAGGATCTGAATGACTTCGCAAAGCAGGATAAGAGATTCACGTTCGGCTTCATTGATCCAGCCCTTTGTTGAGCCACTCATGTCTACCATGAATATGACAGCGACATTTCTTTCTTCCTTGTGCATTTTGGTGAACAGGCGGTCGGTCATCTCCATGCCGCTCTTTACGTCAGCATAGGCTTCGACCAGGGCATCGATATCGACATCGTCACCATGTACCTGTTTCTTCAGCAGCTTGTCTTCTCCGCGCAGTATCTCGAATGTATGGCGCAGGCTCTTTAATAAACCTTTATGTTTGTCCAGTGCTCTATCAACGAAGTCATCATATTCAGGTTCGATTTCGAGTTCACGTAATACGCACCAGTTCTTGTGATAATGCTGACGTTTGAAGTTCCACTCATTATAAAGCTCGGCACCTTCGACATGGTATGTGCCTTGCCAGACGTCGTCAGGGTTGGGCATCTCATCTTCGTATTTTTTCAGATCATACTCACCGGGACCTGCCGCGTGCAGATGCTCGGGCGGGATCTCACCAAAATCCACGATGATGGACGTTATCAGTTCTTTGACATGGTCGGGTATCGGCATCAGTTCGCCTTCGAGTTCAAGCTCTATGGTGCCGCTGTTTATCTGCTGCTGCTCATCTTTGGTCTTTATATTAAAGATCGTGCTGGCATCGACTTCTGGCTCTATATCGGTTTCATCGCTATTTTTTTTCAATGATTCTTTAGCGAGCTCGCTCAGAGCGATGCGAAAATATGCCTTTTCCTTTTCGATGCGTTTGCTCATGACCACTGTAACCTGGTCGAGTTTTAAGGTTCCGTGGTAACAGCATGGCGCGACATACGCTTCCTCATCGATCGAAGCCATGAAGTTTAGTGTGTCTTCGATACCGGCATCGTCCGCCGATAACCGTTCTGTTATATGCTGCCAGTTATCAGGGTATGAGTGTTCCTGGTCATCGCCGGTTTTTTTCTTCAGCATCTGCATGTCGCGATATAGACCGGGGAGTTCGCGTTTGATGCATGCCTCAAGGCGAATAGTTTCGAGTGTCGTTACCTTTTTCAGTTGGCTGTCAGGGTCATCACATTCGAGGATCTCCTCGAACGGTAAGCGGAATGTGCCAAATTGTATCTGCGCCCAGAGAAAGGCGACGCTGGCTTTATAGATCAAAAAATTGTCTTTTGACTCTTCCAGCAGTGCGGTAATAGCCGGTAGATAGATCGTTTCCGTGTCGGTGTAAGCTGTATTGTCCTCAGACTCGGCGATCTTGAGCTTGCGTCCGGAAAGACCCTGTAGGAAAGGCAGCAGAACCGATATCTCTTCCTCCAGTATTGCGCCGCAGGCATTGATATGTGCATTATGAACATAGTTGTCCAGGTCCCGGATCACTGTCATGGCAGGCGTCAGCCCCTTGCGATCATAGTTGTCAGTCGCTGTCATGGCCCAGGCTTCGACCATGTGGCGATCCATAGCATCCAGTGCCCGAATGGCATTCAGGGTGAACTGGAATGACAGTTCTTCATTGGTGGCAGCGATGCGTTTGCTAAGATCCAGGATAAAGTCCTGAGTAGTCCGCGTCTGCTGAACGATGAGTTCGGCGGCTTGTTCACTCTTTATAAAGGTGAATTCAACGTCGAAGTAGACATCGAGTCGCTCGATGATCTCTTCAAACGTCAGGGCAGGGCGTGGCATATCTAATACTAAATGTATCTAAAACAGGGATGACGACAATTCATGCATTGCAACCATCATATCGGCATCATCAGTGATGGCCTGTGAGATAGCTGTTTCGCAGGCGACCACCGGTGAGATGCCTTCATGAATGAGCTTGGCGGCATGCACCAGTAGTCGTGTTGAGGCGCCCTCGTCAAGGCCGCTGCCTTTGAGGTCGCGTGTCATATGTGCAAATTTCACCAGCAGGTTGGCCGTAGCCGCATCGATGCCGGTCTCTTTGACGATGATTTCAGATTCCAGAGCTGCATCTGGGTAGTCAAACTCAAGCGCGACAAAGCGTTGTCGAGTACTCTGTTTCAGGTCTTTCATCACGCTCTGATAGCCTGGGTTGTAGGAGATGGCCAGGCAGAACTCAGCCGTAGCTTCTATGATCTCGCCCACTTTTTCCATCGGCAGTACTCGGCGGTCATCGGCCAGCGGGTGGATAACAACGGTGGTATCTTTTCTGGCTTCGACGATCTCGTCGAGATAACAGATGGCACCATTTCGAACAGAGCGTGCCAGTGGGCCATCGACCCAGACAGTTTCTCCGCCAGAGATTAGGAAACGACCGACCAGGTCAGAAGCAGTCAGATCATCGTGACAGGAGACTGTGATCAAAGGCCTTTTTAAACGCCAGGCCATGTGTTCCATGAAACGTGTCTTACCGCATCCTGTCGGGCCTTTTAATAATACCGGCAATGATTGATTGTAGGCAGCTTCGAAGATCGCAATCTCATCACCGATAGACTGGTAATAAGGTTCATCTTCGATAAAATATTCTTCTGGTTTGAGCGCTTTACTTTGCATAGTTTTTCGTATCTGGATATCCGGGTAGTCTGTATTGTTTTCTGGGTGTTGATTTTTGACCAGATGTTACCGATATTGTAAAGCTTATGAACACACAATACACACGGTTATTTCTTCACGGTCATGATATAGCTGCTTGGCCTGGATGCTGTGTTCTATTTTGGCCTGGGTGAGCTTGTGTTCGATCAGGGATAGACATTCCTGTACGCTATCGAGGCGTTTTTTCATCGGCAGCTTAAGGTTGAAGATGGCATTGCTGCTTTGTTTTTCACTGAGCCAGCGGGCGATCAGTCGGCTGACATGCAGTGGCCGTTCTGCCATGTCACAGACTAACCAGTCGACGCTCTTATCAGGAGCATAAGTAAATGCGTCTGTTTTGAGGTGTTCGACCATGCCTGTTTTCATCAGTTCTTGCTGCATCGGGCCATTATCGACAGCAGTGACCAGGCAGCCACGTTGCACCAGTTGCCAGCTCCAGCCTCCTGGCGCAGCGCCAAGATCGACGGCTGTCATGCCGGATTTGAATAATTTTGCTTGCTGTGAAACGGGCAAGAACCACTGAATGGCTTCGTCCAGTTTTAGTGTGGACCGGCTGGGTGCTGCAGCTGGCATTTTTAATCTCGGTATGCCCATGGCGTCGACAGCGCTGTTATCGACAGGTGAGATGCCGATGGTGACATGCAGTGAATCGGTAAAAAACAGGTGCAGCCGCCATCTGGAATGGCCTGATAGCAGTCTGTTCTTTTTTAATGCTTTGACCAGGTGCGGTCTAAACTGCTTGCAGAATTTACTCAGTGATTTGCCTTCGTTGGTATCAGGGTAATCCAGCTCGATATCATAAAAAGTATCATGCAGGTCTCTGATATTGTCGAGGATGTCCGGTATCCGGTTGTTTTCCGGTAAGGTGACAACGCTCTTACTGGAAGCGAACCACTGTCGGGCAAAGATCAGGGATCGAAAATTTATCTCTGATATCAGCTCAGCGGTGCCATCTGCATCGGGCTGATCGGCGTTTGTGCATATCAGAAAAACATAACCCGACTGTTCATCTGTTTGCACATAAGCTGGATACTGGAGCCTGTTTGCCAGTTCCTGTATCTCACCGGCACATTCTTTCTCAAAGCCAGGGCGGCATAATAGTGTTAACTGGTTAAGCATTATATGTCTAATTCTGCCATTGAAAGTAGGGTGTCAAAAACTTGTTGACGTTGTAACATAGCAAAATTATTTTAGTGATGAGAATGAAATGGAAACAAGTGAAGTAAAAAAAATTATAGAAGCTGGTATCGATGGCTGTGAGGCAATGGTAACAGCTGATGGCAGCAAGTATACCGCAATCGTGGTTTCAGATGAGTTCGAAGGTAAGACCATGGTGGCGGAACAGAAAATGGTCTACGCGCTAGTGAATGAGTATATTCAGAGTGGTGCAATACATGCGCTGACGATCAAGGCATTCACCAGGTCTGAATGGGCACAGCAGAACACTTAACAACAACTCGTCATTGCCAGCGAAGCGCGGCAATCTCTATAAGCAACCGAGTCGCTGAACTGAGACTGTCGTGCTTCGCTGGCAATGACTGCTGGCAGCTTATCTTTTGAGATAATTGCCAGCAGTCACTTTTTGCTGGATGATCTTCATCATCTCCGGGAAAACCTTGGGTGCAGCGGCGATGATGTCTCCGCTCTCCAGGTAGCCGTCTTTATTTTCAAAATCACTGACGATGCCGCCGGCCTCTCTTACGATCAGAGCACCAGCTGCGATATCCCATGCCTTAAGGTTGAATTCCCAGAAACCATCGATGCGGCCAGCGGCCAGCCAGGCAAGATCAAGTGCCGCCGAACCAGGGCGGCGCAGGCCGGCGGTTTTTTTCATCAGCGCTTTCATCGTTTCCAGGTAGGTGTCGAGATAACTCTGGTCGTAATACGGGAAGCCGGTACCGAGTAGGGCATTCTTCAGTCCTACATGGCCGGTGACACGGATCTTCTTGTCATTCAGGGTTGCGCCATTACCGCGTGAAGCAGTAAATAGTTCCTGTGACAGTGGGTCATAGATGACACCGACTTCCAGCCTGTTCTTGTATTTCAGTGCGATCGACACAGAAAATTGTGGAAAACCATGCAGGTAATTGGTGGTGCCATCCAGCGGATCGATGATCCACTGAAACTCGGAATCTTCTGCCTGTGTGCCGCTCTCTTCCGCGAGGATGCCATGTTCCGGATAAGCCTCTTTGATGGTGGCGATGATGGTCTGTTCTGCCATCTGGTCGACGTTGCTGACGAAGTCGTTGTTCTGCTTGGTGACGACTTTGAGACGATCGAGTCGATCCATGTTGCGGACGATGATGTCGCCGGCAGCACGCGCAGCGCGTACCGCTATATTTACCATTGGTTGCATGACTGTATTATTAAAGAACGAGAGTTGAACAAAAGTAACTGTTAATTTCGCGCGTAGCATAGCAGAATACGCGCCATGACACAGCAAACAAATCTAACGCTTTTTAATAATATCCGCATAGTACTGGTAAATACCTCGCATCCAGGAAATATCGGCGCTGCTGCGAGAGCGATGAAAAATATGGGGCTGTCACGTTTGACACTGGTCGATCCCGAGGATTATCCATCTCTGGAGGCGATAAGCAGGTCCGTTGGTGCTGTCGACCTGCTGGATGATGCTGAGGTTGTTAAAGACTTGAAGCAGGCGATATCGGGATGCATCTGGGTGGCGGGTACCAGTGCCCGGCTGAGGACGATAGAATGGCCGATACTGGAGCCTGGAGAATGTGTACAGCAGTCGCTGGAACATATCGGGCAGGGCGACATTGCTATCGTGTTCGGGCGTGAAAATAGCGGTCTGACGAATGAAGAGATGGAGATGTGTAACGCACTTTTGCATATTCCTACCAATCCTGATTTTAGTTCCCTGAACGTAGCAGCTGCAGTACAGATAGTCTGTTATGAATATCGACTCGCCCTGGCAGGAAACAAGATAAAAAAACATAAGGGAAAAAAGCATCGCTTTGATGCGCTGGCAGATTCAACTCAGCTTGATGGTATGTATGCGCATCTGCATGATGCCCTGGACTACCTTGGTTTCTTTGGCACCAATAATCCCGATATAGTGATGCGGCGTCTGAAGGGATTATTTAACCGTGCGGCAACTACGCAACGCGAACTAAGTATCATACGCGGCATATGTTCTGCGATACAGGACAAGAAACGACCACGCAAGCAATAACTGATCGCTGTTAATGATCCATGTGATTGACATGCACATCATTCGGAAATGGCTGTCCTTTGCCCGTTTCAAGATAGTCTTTAAGACTTAACATGAAGACTGCCCACTTTGTGCTGCAATGTGCACAAAGGCTGGTCTGTTTCGCCCAGCCTTTATGTGAGAAGTTAATGAAGGTCTGGCCCTCGGCCTGTTCCAGGTCGAAGGTGATAACGGTGTCTTTCCATTCGCCCTCTTTTTCAACACACTGCCATACCACCTTTTTTACCGGTATCAACTGGGCAATGCTCATCTCGATGTTGATGTCATCGAAATGAAAATTTAATTTGCCACCTTCTACGGTGTTGCCAGTGGTTTTACTCCACCAGGCGCTTAACCCCTCAAGTGTGGTTAATGCCTGGTAGGCTTTTTCTATATCAGCGTTAACGCCGATCTGGTGATAGATATCTGCCATGGCTTGTTCTCCTGGCGGTCTATTGAAGTGAATTACTCATCACTGAGCAAGTAATTAAAACCCAGGGTCAACCAGGCGATCAGAAAACAGACGCCGCCAAACGGGGTGATGATGCCGAGCCAGGGTGTAGCGGTAAGTGTCAGCAGGTACAGGCTGCCGCTGAACAATATGATACCTGCCAGCATGAATAGTGCAGAAGCGGTATTGCAGCGGTTAGTATTTTGTTTGTTGATCAAACCGACCAGTACCAGACCTATGCCGTGTATCAACTGGTAATCAGCAGCCGTATTAAAAGTGTTCAGGTATTCGCTGCTTAATATGTCTCTTAATCCGTGAGCGGCAAAAGCGCCAGCAGCAACAGCAATAAATGCATTGAATGCACCGAGTGCTATGATCAAGTTTATCGGATTTGGTCTAATCATTTCAAAATCTTTCCATTTTTAAAATCTTCAAATAGTAATATACTTCGACAAGTTTTTTTGTATCAATGTGATACTCACCCCCTCTGGGGCTTACGTGATAAATCGTTGCTGACGATTTATTCTAATCAGTTAATGGAGAATTTGCATGCCATCTTTTGATATTGTTGCTGAAGTCGACGGTCATGAATTAACCAATGCGGTCGACCAGATGAATCGTGAGATTTCAAACCGTTTTGATTTTAAGGGCAGTGATGCCAGGATAACGTTGAAAGATTACGAGATGAATTTTGAAGCTGCCAGTGATTTTCAGTTAAAGCAGATGCGCGACATCATGGTAAATAAATTATCCAAGCGTGGCATCGATAACCGCTGTCTCGATCGCGGTAAGGTAGACGAGAGAGGATTGCGTGCCTACCAGACGATCACTGTCAAGCACGGCATCGATAAGGAAGATGCGAAAAAGATCACCAAGATGATCAAAGAAAAAAAATTCAAGGTACAGGCTGCGATCCAGGGAGAGCAGGTCCGTGTTACCGGCAAAAAACGTGACGAGCTGCAAGAGGTCATGTCTTTTCTAAAAGCATCTGATATCGACCTGCCATTACAGTTTAATAACTTTAGAGATTAGGACTCGCCATGTTTATATCAGGCATGGTGCAATTTTTAACGGCTGCTAAAGTGCTGTATGCTGAATAATATTATAGAGATGATTGTCCCGGCACCGAGTGACTGCTAGCTCAGCCTGAGGCTTAAATATTTTTTATCCAGGACTTTGCCGATCTGCTAGCTATCTCGCATGATCAGTGATCTGGCCTGCTCGTTATTCTGTAGTGCATCTTTCAGGGCGTCAACATACTTATTCTATGTCAGTGTGGCGAAACTTACAAAGAACAGCAGCTTGCTGGGCAGGCCTGAAACCGGCTCAGGGTTGCGAAACCTCGGGGTAATAACGAGCATAGCGACTATTGCGGAAACAGCTAAAAAGACACTGAGTATCCAGATGGGGATGTCATACTGGCTGTGATTCTTTAGCATGGTCCGTATGACCGTGATGAAAATAAATAAGCCCCCAGCACGATATTGGCTTTCTGATCTGCGGCCATACCCGGCACTACATGATATCGTTGTACAGTCCTCGGCACATAGATGACGTCACCCTGCTGGCAGGGTGGTGCTTATCTAATGATGACTCCTCTAACGATACCCTCTGAGATTCGGTATCGTCTTTATCCTTTTGCTGTTGCATCGACTGGCCAGGTATTATTTGATTTTCAGCTTTCGTTACATCTTTTCGATAGTGTAAATATCAAACCTCGTTTTCTTGCTTTTTATGCAGGTGTTGGGTTGTTTTTCACTGATCGTCTTCGCCTGTATCGGACGTTTTACCACGACACGTTTTCTTGCATAAGACAGTGCAATATTGAGCAGTTCGCCGGCATCGTCATCGCCACCATGCAGGCGCTGTAATATCTGCATGTCTTTTTTGACCAGTGCGGATTTTTTCTTATGCGGATACATCGGGTCGATATAGATCACATCCGGCTGTCGCGTTCCTGCTGCTATCTGTTCCCTTATGTACTCCCTGGCATCACGGTTAACGATAACGAATCCCTGTTCGAGTATCCTGGCAAAACTCTCGTTCAATGATGCACGCTGCACGGCATCTTCTATCAATGCGAAGATAATCGGTGACCTCTCCAGCAGCGTAATGTTGCAACCAAGCGAGGCGAGAACAAAAGCGTCACCCGCCATGCCGCCTGTGGTATCCAGCACGCTGGGTGTGACACCGGATTTCATGCCGATCGCTTTTGCGATCGCCTGGCCTCGGCCGCCACCAAACTGCTGGCGATGGGCGAGTGCGCCTTTTAGAAAGTCGATGGATATAGTGGTATTAAGCTGAAGGTCATATAATTCGACCAGGTCATCATGGAATATCAATTGCAGGTCATCTGAGTCGCTTTTGCTTTTCAGTAGCGGCAGGTCGTTTGCAGCACAGAGATCTTTCGCCTGCTGCAGGCGTAATTTTGAAAAACAAACTACAGCGATAGTGACCTGGTTGGAAATCGTAAAAACCTCTGCTGATTCATTTACAAAGCTGATCGTTGATTATGATAACCGATATAGATATGAGATTTTCATAATGTGTAATTTTCTACTATATTCCTCCAAATGAAAAAATATCCAGTAATGTTCATATGACCCAATATATCGATATCGGCGTAAATTTAACAGGCAGCTCGTTTAAGAAAGATTTACCCGAGGTTATCGAACGTGCACAGCAATCAGGTGTCGAGAAGCTGATCGTGACAGGTACAGACAGCTATCATAGTGAACAGGCTATCACCCTGTCTGAGCAGTATCAGTCGGTCTGTTATGCGACAGTTGGACTGCATCCTCATCATGCCAGTGATCTATCACAGGATCTTGTCAGCGAAATGCGTGAGATGCTGTGGCATAGAAACGTTGTCGCTGTCGGTGAGTGCGGACTGGATTTTAATCGCAATTTTTCAACCAGGCAGGAACAGATACGGGCATTTGAAGCACAGCTGGAAATTGCCATCGAACTACAGAAACCGGTATTCTTGCATCAGCGAGATGCGCATGATGATTTTATCTCGATAATAAAAAGCTGCCGCAGTGACCTCGGTCAGTTGGTCGCGCATTGTTTTACTGGTAGCATTGAAGAAGTTAATGATTTTGTCACATTAGATATGTATATTGGCGTGACCGGCTGGATCTGCGATGAACGCAGAGGGATGTCGTTGCAACAGGCAGTGAAACATATACCGATGGACAGGATAATGATCGAGTCGGATGCACCATACTTATTGCCGCGTGATCTGCAGGAAAAACCGGTGGCGAAGAATCGAAATGAGCCCTGCTACCTGCCTCATATCGCCAGCGCTGTTGCTCGTCATATGGGAATAGAAGAAAAACAATTAATAACCGCGGCCTACAATAATAGCTGTGAATTCTTTAATCTTGGCTGATAGTCAGCCTCTATATGAAATAGATACCTGATTTGAAACAGACGCTTCGCCTTTTTATGAACTCGTTGCTGGGTAGTATGAGAGACCTGTTGCCGATCGTGCTGGTTATCGCCTTCTTCCAGATCGTGGTTTTGCAGGAAGCTCCGGAAAATCTGTTGCAGATATTTACCGGTCTGTTATTTGTCGTTCTCGGCCTCACCTTCTTTATCTTTGGCCTGGAACAGGGGCTGTTCCCGATCGGTGAGTCCATGGCGCATGCCTTTGCCAATAAAGGCAGCGTATTCTGGCTGCTGGCCTTCGCATTTGCACTCGGTTTTGGTACCACCATCGCAGAACCGGCACTTATCGCAGTCGCAGACGAAGCTTCTGAGGTGGTGGCAGAAGCCGGACTGATCGAGGCCAGTGAAGATGCCATGGAGCGCTATGCGGATGGCCTGCGGATTACAGTTGCGCTATCTGTCGGTTTTGCCATAACGCTGGGGGTATTGCGTATACTGCTTAACTGGTCTATCCAGTACATCATCATGATCGGTTATGTACTGGTCATCGTGATGACAAGTTTTGCACCCGATGAGATAATCGGTATTGCCTATGATTCAGGTGGTGTCACTACCTCTACGATTACAGTACCGCTGGTCACCGCGCTGGGTATTGGCCTGGCTTCAGCCATCAGTGGACGAAACCCGATGCTGGATGGTTTTGGCCTGATCGCTTTTGCCTCATTGTTTCCCATCGTATTCGTTCTAGGTTACGGGATGATGCTCTGATGCAGTTCTTACATGACTTCCCCGGGCTGTTGGTGGCGACGTTTTTTGATATTTTGCCGATCGCTGTCATCATCTTTGGCTTTCAGTTCCTGATCATCAGAAAGCGGATAACAAACCTGAAGAAAGTATTAACCGGCATGGTTTATGTGCTGGTCGGCATCACTTTTTTTCTGTTGGGACTGGAACAGGCGCTGTTTCCTATCGGTCGCAGTATGGCCGAGCAACTAACCAACCCGGAATTTTTACAGAGCGTACGCATAACGGTCGGAGAGCTGCACTGGCAGGACTATTACTGGGTCTATATTTTTGCGTTTGCTGTCGGTGCGGGTACCGCGATTGCAGAACCGGCATTAATTGCCGTGGCGATGAAAGCCAATGAAGTTTCAGGTGGTGTGATTAGTGTATGGGGATTACGAGTAGCGGTGGCAATCGGTGCTGCTGTTGGCCTGTCTTTGGGCTGTTATCGAATCGTTATTGGTGCACCAATGCATTATTTTATTATTGCTGGTTATATTATCGTTGTTATACAGACGTTTCTTTCACCGAAGTCAATTGTACCGCTGGCATATGATTCCGGTGGTGTAACAACGTCAACCGTTACAGTGCCTCTTGTGACTGCATTAGGGTTGGGACTGGCTGAAACAGTACCGGGACGTAGCCCTTTGCTTGATGGTTTTGGTTTGATTGCATTTACATGTTTAGGCCCGATTATTTCTGTTATGGCCTATGCACAACTGTCTGAATATAAAGATGCACGTGCCTTAAAGAAAGAATTGAAAGACGAATATTATGTAAAGAAAAAAGCGGCAAACACCAAAAGTGAAAAAGGTGTGAAACCAAAATAGCGATATTAAATCTTATGAATAGACTATCTGTAAAAATGTTCAGGAGCATGCATTATGCATTTTAAATTGATTCTTACCTTTGTAGAGGATTCAAAAACGGCGGCTGTTATGGATGCGGCTAGAGAAGAGGGTGCGACCGGGGCAACTGTAATAAATAATGCGCGTGGCGAAGGCCTGGCACAGAAAAAAACCTTCTTTGGCCTTTCCCTGGAAACCCAGCGTGATGTTCTCCTGTTCTTGGTCGAAGAGCATCTAAGCCGGCATATCATCGAAAAGATTGCCGAGGTAGGTGAGTTTGAAGAGCGGCCGGGAACGGGTATTGCGATTCAGATAGATGTAGAAGATGCCGTTGGTGTGGCGCACCAGATAGAAAAATTAGTTGACGTAGTGGAGACTGAATTATGATGAGCACAGAAAGAAAAGTTATACGCGCACGTGATGTGATGAAAACGGAGTTCGATATGATCGATGGACGCGTGACGGTGATGGAAGCCTTGCGCACCATGCGACATGTCGAAACCAAATCATTGATCGTCGATAAAAGACATGATGATGACGAGTACGGTATGGTGCTGATCTCGGATATCGCCAGAGATGTACTGGCAAAAGATCGTTCCCCTGATCGGGTGAACGTTTACGAGATCATGTCAAAACCACTGTTGACGGTCGATCCAGATATGGATATACGTTATTGCGCACGGTATTTTGAAAAATTCCACCTCTCACGTGCGCCTGTCATGGAAAACAGGAAGGTGATCGGTATTATCAGTTATACCGATATGGTCCTGAAGGGCCTGGTTCACTTTTAAGCTGTAGTCTCATCCGCAAGGTAGGCAGCATTCAGGTCATGTTTCTCTGCTGACTGCAAGGTGTTGCGTATCAGCATGGCGACGGTCATCGGGCCGACCCCGCCGGGCACAGGTGTGATCCATGCTGCACGTTCAGCCGCAGCTTCAAAATCTACATCACCGGTGAGTTTGCCGTTTGGCAGCCGATTGATGCCGACGTCGATCACAGTCGCTCCCGGTTTTACCCATTCCCCTTTTACGATACCTGGTTTACCGACGGCAACGATGAGGATGTCTGCATCGGCTACATATGACTCCAGGTCTTTGGTGAAGCGGTGAGTAACGGTAACCGTTGCTCCTGCCAGCAGTAATTCCAGGTTCATCGGCCGCCCTACGATATTAGAGGCGCCAACGACGACCGCATGTCTGCCTTTGAAGGTTTCACCGATAGTTTCCAGCATATGGATGACGCCGTGCGGCGTGCAAGGGCGCAGTTCGGGCATGCGCTGCGCCAGGCGTCCGATATTATAGGGATGGAAGCCGTCGACATCCTTATCAGGGTGGATCGCCTCTAACACCAACGTGTCGTCGATATGCCCCGGTAGTGGTAACTGGACCAGGATGCCATCGATGCTGGCATCATTATTCAGTTCTTCGATCAGTTGCATCAATGTTTGCTGGTCGGTGTTCTCATCCAGGTCATACGACTTTGAGATAAGGCCGGCTTCATCACAGGCTTCGCGTTTCTTTCTGACATAGACCTGTGAGGCAGGGTCCAGGCCGACCAGTATTACAGCCAGACCGGGTGCACGTTGCTTGTTTTTGAGACGTTCCTCGATATCCAGTCGTACCTGGTTTCTGACATCTGCGGCTATGGCTTTGCCATCTATGATCTGTGCTGACATATCTGATAATCGGTTATTCTTAAAGAGCGTGATTTTCGCATGCGAAATACTGTTACCACAAGCTGCAAATAGTCTGTCGGGCGTCTTGACCATCGCTTAAGCAACGCGTAATATTCCCCGCCTCTTGATTCGTGTGGCTCAGGAGTGTCGGGGTATAGCGCAGTCTGGTAGCGCGCCTGCTTTGGGAGCAGGATGTCGGGAGTTCGAATCTCTCTACCCCGACCAAATATTACAAATGGTTACCATGGAAGTGTGGCTAATATGTGGCATCATACCGTGGTGCTAGTCAGGGAGAGAGATTTGAACGGTTGAGTTCGACAAAATCGCCGGGAGCGGTTTTGAACGTGCAAAGCGCGGCCGGAAGGGCGTAGGGCAGGAGCCCGGAGTTCAAAATCACCAGGAGTGATTTTGAACGTGCAAAGCGTGGCCCGAAGGGCGCAGGGCATGCCTACATGGATGTAGGCAGTAGAGCAATGCAGGAGCAATTGCCGAGGAAGCCCGGAGTAATCTCTCTACCCCGACCATTTTATTTGTATCATCAGTGGTATTTCTGATACTGATGAGAATATATGTTTCAGGTTTAAAATTCTGCGCCTGTAGCTCACTTGGATAGAGCATCGGCCTTCTAAGCCGAGGGTAGCAGGTTCGAATCCTGCCAGGCGTACCAAACAAGCGCCAGCATATGAAAGAATTATGGTGGACGTAGCTCAGTTGGTAGAGTCCCGGATTGTGATTCCGGTCGTCGTGGGTTCGAGCCCCATCGTCCACCCCATACATGAGAACGAGGTTCTCTGAAGAGCGGACAGCGAGTAGCTGTTCGCTCGATTGCTATTACAGGGGCTGAAAGCTCCTGCTTAACAATATATGTTTGGTTGCAAAACCATAGTGGAGACAGGTTTTGCAGGCTTAATCGGCATATTTTTGTTAATATCAACATCTTATCGCGAGAGTGGCGGAATTGGTAGACGCGCTGGTTTTAGGTACCAGTGTCTTTGACGTGAGAGTTCGAGTCTCTCCTCTCGCACCAGTTTTTTTCTACGAGTTATGAGAACTCAAAAAAGATCTATTTACCGAGGTAATTATGCAAGTTTCAGTTGAAGCAGGTGAGGGTTTAGAGCGTAAGTTGACCATTCAGGTACCTGCAGAGACCGTCGAGATGGAAGTGAACAATCGACTGAATTCGATAAAAAATACAGTCAAGATGGATGGTTTTCGTCCTGGTAAGGTTCCCCTTAAAGTCGTCAAGCAAAAATATTCTGGAACAGTATTGCAGGAAGTTGCTGGCGAATTAATGCAGAGTTCATTTCGCGAAGCACTTACCCAGGAAAACCTGAACCCGGCGGGTGATCCGGTAATACACGCTGAGGACCTGGTGCTTGGCCAGGTGATGGAATATACAGCGACTTTTGAGGTTTATCCTGAAGTTGCGCTGAGCCCGATCAGCGATCTGGCCATCGAGAAGATTGAGGCTGCGGTTGAGGACGCTGATGTTGACAAGATGATCGATATCCTGCGTAAACAAAAGATGGACTGGACAGAGGTTGACCGTGCGTCTACTGATGGCGACCGGATAAGTATCGATTTTATCGGCACAGTTGATGGCGAAAAGTTCGATGGCGGAAGTGCGAATGATATGCCAATGGTTCTTGGTGCCGGCCAGATGATTCCTGGCTTTGAAGAAAAGCTGACCGGCTTGAAAGCATCTGATGAAACGACTTTTAAAGTCCCTTTCCCGGAAGACTACGCAGCTAAAGAGCTAGCGGGTAAAGAAGCAGAATTCGCGGTTACCGTGAAAAAAGTGGAAGAACCAAAACTGCCTGAGATCGATGAAGAGTTTGCAAAAGCGTTCGGTGTGGAAAGTGGTGATACCGAGCAGTTGATGACTGACATCAAGGCTAATATGGAACGTGAACTGGGCAGGAAACTAAGTTCTGTACTGAAGACAAATGTCATGGATGCACTGATTGCGGCTAACCCGATCGATGTGCCTGCAGCAGTAGTCACACAGGAAGCTGAGACGCTGAAAAAACAGACCGAAGTGCAGACCCCCGGCAGTACCCTGACCGTCGATGCTTTTATGGATGATGCAAAACGCCGTGTTCAGCTCGGTCTTATCCTGGCGGAAGTCGCCAAGATGTCATCACTCAATATCGATGCGGACATGATAAAAGCGCGTATCGAAGAAATGGCGCAGGATTACGATGATCCTGATGAATTTGTCCGTTATTATATGGGTAACCAGGAACTGTTGAGTGGCGTTCAAACATTGGTCATGGAAGATAAAGTGGTCGACTGGATAGTGGATCAGGCTAAAGTGGCTGTCAATAGCAGTACTTTTGATGAAGTCATGAACCCGGAATCAAAATAATCTAGCCTGTTATCTGGTAAATAAGGCTATACTTCAAATTCCATTATCAACGGTTATAAACACAACGGCTGAAAAACTATGATCAATAATAATTCTAACGGTGCATTAGATACGCAGTCATTAAACCTGGTACCGATGGTTATCGAGCAGACACCGCGCGGTGAACGCTCATTCGATATCTACTCACGCTTGCTCAAAGAACGTGTGATATTTATCGTGGGTCCAATCGAAGATCATATGGCTAACCTGGTCGTTGCGCAGCTGCTGTTTCTGGAGTCGGAGAACCCTGATAAAGACATTTCTCTGTACATAAATTCGCCGGGCGGCTCGGTAACCGCGGGACTGGCGATCTACGATACCATGCAATTTATCAAGCCGCATATCAGTACTCTATGTGTCGGCCAGGCTGCAAGTATGGGTGCGGTTCTACTGGCGGCGGGTGAAAAGGGTAAGCGTTTTTCTTTGCCGCATTCTCGCGTCATGATCCACCAGCCATTAGGCGGCTTTCAGGGGCAGGCGTCGGATATCGATATCCATGCGAAAGAGATCTTAAAGATCCGTGAACAACTGAATCAATTACTGGCTCATCATACCGGCCAGAGTATTGAGACGATTGATAATGACACCGAACGGGATAATTTCATGGGTGCGGAAACCGCAGCCGAATATGGCCTTATCGACGAAGTGTTAAAAATACGAAAATAGTCAATTCAAGCTTTTGATCTTCCTTTTTGATTCAAAAAGCAGGGTTTCGCCCTGTTTTAGCTGAAATCGGCCGAAATAAGGGCAAATACATCAATTTTTTTTGAAACCTTTGCCTAATTCCTGCATGAATTTTGTCTTTGCGCTATGGTCTAGTGTAAATAATTATATTTTTGATGTTTGATGCAAGATTTACTTGAAAGATTGCTCACTAATTGGCAAGGTAAAGGCCAACATACGTGTCACTATGTGTTGAGAGAGAGTTATGAGCGACGATAGAACCAGCAACGGCAATGATTCAGAAAAACTTCTATATTGTTCTTTTTGCGGCAAGAGCCAGCACGAAGTTAAAAAACTGATCGCAGGACCATCGGTATATGTCTGTGATGAGTGCGTTGAGCTATGCAATGATATCATCCTGGAAGAGCTGGAGGACGAGACCAGTAGTGCAATCAAGAAGTTACCCACGCCACGTGAGATCAACACCACTCTTGATGACTATGTTATCGGTCAGGCTCGCGCCAAGAAAATCCTGTCTGTCGCAGTTTACAACCACTATAAGCGCCTCGAAGTAAAACACAAAAAAGACGATATCGAGTTATCTAAAAGTAACATCTTGATGATCGGTCCAACGGGCTCGGGTAAGACCTTGCTGGCGGAAACACTGGCCAGGTTGCTCGATGTGCCTTTCACTATCGCCGATGCTACAACGCTCACCGAGGCGGGATATGTCGGTGAAGATGTTGAGAATATTATTCAAAAGTTATTGCAGAAGTGTGATTACGACGTCGATAAAGCACAGACAGGCATCGTATATATCGACGAGATCGACAAGATTTCCCGTAAATCGGACAATCCCTCCATAACACGTGATGTCTCCGGGGAAGGTGTACAGCAGGCCCTGTTAAAACTCATCGAAGGTACGGTTGCCTCTGTCCCCCCGCAGGGTGGACGCAAGCATCCCCAGCAGGAGTTTCTGCAGGTAGATACTGCCAACATCCTGTTTATTTGTGGCGGTGCGTTTGCAGGGCTCGATAAAGTGATACGAAATCGCTCTGAAAAAGGCGGTATCGGTTTTGGCGCCGAAGTTAAGACCAAGGAAGAGGTACGTAAGGCACATGAGATAATCGATGAGCTGGAAGCGGACGATCTGATCACCTATGGTCTTATTCCTGAATTTGTCGGTCGCCTGCCTGTGGTAGCGACTCTGGAAGAGCTCGATGAGGACGCCCTGGTCACTATTCTCACTCAGCCGAAGAATGCACTGAGCAAACAATACGGCAAGATGATCGAGATGGAAGGCAGTGAACTGGAGTTGCGTGATGAGGCGCTCCATGCCATCGCTAAAAAAGCGATGGAAAGAAAAACTGGTGCCCGCGGATTACGCACCATACTGGAAAATATTCTGCTCGATACCATGTACGAGCTGCCATCACTGGAAGGCGTCTCAAAAGTCGTTATCGATGAAAGTGTGGTCGAGGGCAGTAATGAACCATACCTGGTCTATGAAGGTGGCGATTCCCAGAAATTAAGCCAGGAAAGCTAATACATCTATAATTCGCAGGGTATTATGTGTCTTTAAAAACAGGGGCATATAAACAAATCATAGTGGCTTGAAATAATTATAAGCTTTTCTTAAACAAGTCACTTGAAAAGCTTCGCGTTTGTCTACACTTACTAAGAACAACTTATAAATAGAGGTAGCCATGGCTAGCAATAAAGATCCGGAAGCGAACATATCACAATCTACAGAAGTACCAGTTTTACCCTTACGTGATGTCGTGGTTTATCCACACATGGTTATTCCTCTCTTCGTCGGTCGAGAAAAATCTATCCAGGCGCTTGACGCTGCTATGCAGGATAACAAGCAAATTTTGCTGGTGGCACAGAAAAGTGCAGATATCGATGATCCTGCAATCGAGGATGTTCATGATATAGGTACTCTGGCAACAATATTGCAATTGTTGAAACTACCTGACGGAACTATCAAAGTGCTTGTCGAAGGTTCCCAGCGTGCCCGTATCGAAGGCATCAAGGAGAGTGGCGCGTTCTATGTGGCAGGTTATCACCTGTTATCTGATGATGCTCCTCGAGACGACCAGGAGCTTGAGGTGCTGTCTCGCTCGACCTTGAGCGTTTTTGATCAGTATGTAAAGTTAAACAAAAAAGTACCAGCGGAAGTTCTGACTTCTCTTGCAGGCATTGATGAGCCATCTCGTCTCTCCGATACCATCGCAGCTCATATGTCCTTGAAACTGGAAGAGAAACAAAAAATCCTGGAGATCTCCAGTGTGCAGGAACGCCTTGAGTACATCATGAAACTCATCGATGGTGAAATCGATATGCTGCAGATCGAGAAACGTATCCGTGGCCGTGTTAAACAGCAGATGGAAAAGAGCCAGCGCGAGTACTATCTGAATGAGCAGATGAAAGCTATTCAGAAAGAACTAGGTGATATGGAAGATGCGCCCAATGAAGTAGAAGAGCTGGAGCAGAAGATCGAAAAATCTGGCATGAGTAAAGAGGCCAGAAAAAAAGCGGATGCAGAGTTAAGCAAGCTGAAGATGATGTCGCCAATGTCTGCTGAAGCGACAGTCGTGCGCAATTATATCGACTGGCTGGTCGACTGTCCCTGGAAGAAAAAATCTAAAATCCGCAACGACCTCGCCGGTGCAGAAGATGTGCTGAATGATGATCATTACGGGCTGGATAAGGTCAAAGAACGAATCCTTGAATATCTTGCAGTCCAGCAGAGAGTGAAAAAGCTTAAAGGTCCTATCTTATGTCTGGTAGGTCCTCCCGGTGTCGGTAAGACCTCACTTGGGCGTTCTATAGCCAGGGCAACCAATCGTAAATATACACGTATGGCGCTTGGTGGTGTGCGTGATGAATCAGAGATCCGTGGCCACCGTCGTACTTATATAGGTTCTCTTCCTGGCAAGATTATCCAGAACCTGAGCAAGGTGGGTACACGCAATCCACTATTCCTGCTCGATGAGATAGACAAGATGGCGGCTGATTTTCGTGGTGATCCGGCATCTGCCTTGCTGGAAGTTTTAGATCCCGAGCAGAATCATACCTTCGCTGATCATTACCTGGAAGTCGATTTTGACCTTTCTGATGTCATGTTTGTCGCGACTGCAAACAGCATGAACATCCCGGGCCCATTACTGGACCGTATGGAAGTAATCCGCCTGCCAGGATACACAGAAGATGAAAAGGTTGAGATTGCGAAGAATTACTTATTGCCCAAGCAGCAGAAAAATAACGGTTTAAAAGAAGATGAACTACTGGTAACCGACGCTGCACTGCGTGACATAGTTCGTTATTACACACGTGAAGCCGGTGTGCGCAGCATCGAGCGAGAGATTGCCAAGATCTGTCGTAAGGTTGTCAAGGAAGTGGTGCTGAACAAGAAAAAATCAGACACTGCGACCAAGGTGACGCCGAAGACACTGGAGAAATATCTGGGTGTGAAACGCTTCCGATATGGTGTTGCTGAGGATAATGACCAGATAGGCCAGGTCAATGGTCTGGCATGGACTGAGGTCGGTGGCGAGTTGCTCACTATCGAATCAGCGGTAATGCCGGGTAAAGGAAAGCTTTCCTATACTGGTCAGCTCGGTGATGTTATGCAGGAATCGATTCAGGCAGCGATGACCGTGATACGCAGTCGTGCAGCAACCCTGGGACTCGAATCAGGTTTTCAGGATAGCATCGATATACATGTCCATGTACCCGAGGGTGCAACACCAAAAGACGGACCGAGCGCAGGTGTTGGTATGTGCACAGCACTGGCATCTTCCATCACTAAAAAACCGGTCAATGCGAATGTGGCGATGACAGGTGAGATTACATTACGTGGTGAAGTTCTGCCTATTGGCGGCCTCAAAGAAAAGTTACTGGCTGCACATCGTGCTGGAATCAAAACGGTATTAATACCGCAGGAAAATGAAAAGGATCTTGTCGAGATACCGAAAAATATTCTAAGCAAGCTTGATGTGAAACCTGTTCGCTGGATCGACGAAGTCCTGGAGCTGGCATTGACTGAGATGCCTGAACCCTTGAAAGACATTGATAATAACGGAAAAAAGTCATCAAGTTCAGCTAAAAACAAAAAAACAGAAAGTGCCTTAAGGCATTAATCTGTGGAAGTAACAGCAGTACTTGCTAATTTTATAACTCGTTAATTTAGATATGCTTTAAAGTTAGGCCAATGCATTTTATCAATGCATTGGCTTTTCTATTTATGAAATAACATTAAATAACCTTAAAATACCAGCGTTTTTGCCGGTTTGTCATTGACACGCTAAGTAACTCACTGTATAAATCCGGTCTAGTAAAACTTTGGTAGTAATCTTTGTCTGGTTCCTGATAATCATGCTCGGGAACCACAATTAAAATAATAATTTCTACATCGTTTGTCTATTAAAAAAATCACCTGATCATGGGAGCAATCAATGAATAAAACAGAACTTACAGATGCTGTTGCGGAATCAACAGGTATGACTAAAGCTGATGCTACACGTGCAGTAGACTCAGTGCTTGGTACGATTACAGACGCACTTGCAAAAGGCGAGCAGGTCGGTGTCGTTGGCTTTGGAACCTTCCTCGTACGTGACCGTGCTGCTCGCACTGGACGTAATCCACAGACTGGTGCAGAGATCCAGATTGCAGCAGCAAAAGTTCCTGCATTTAAGCCTGGTAAAGCATTAAAAGATGCAGTAAACTAGCGCGCCTTCCGCAAGGGGGGTATACAGCTAGGGGTGCTTAGCTCAGCTGGTAGAGCGTCGCCCTTACAAGGCGAATGTCGGGGGTTCGACTCCCTCAGCACCCACCAAGTTCGGACCGGTAGTTCAGCTGGTTAGAATGCCGGCCTGTCACGCCGGAGGTCGCGGGTTCGAATCCCGTCCGGTCCGCCATTTTTAAGACTCTGCCGTACCGAGGTTAATCTAGAAAGATTAATTTCGTACGGCACTGGTCATAAATATCCTCTATATCACTATGTCCTGAAACTTTTTGTATTTATCAGTACTGGTTCATCTATTGTTTTCAATATTGTTAGTTGAAGTTGCAATATAAATCTCAGAATTATTTTTATCATGCGCCATATAAGGGCTGTGATTTAGGTATAATCTTGCAGCACATTACGTTATAAACAAATAAAGAAAGATTATGTTACAAGCTATCAATGATCGTATTAAAGGCTGGTTAGGTATCGTTATTGTTGTGTTGATCGGCCTGCCTTTCGCATTATGGGGTATCCAGTCATATTTTGATGATGCCGGACCTCGCTATGCAGCTAAAGTGAATGACTCAGAAATATCTGCAAGTGAGTTTGAGCGTTCTGTCTCTATGCAACGTCAGTCCATGATGCAGCAGAATGGCGGTAAGCTCCCCATAGAAGAAAATGTATTGCGTGAGCGCACACTAAGCCAGATGATCAATCAGCGCTTGCTGGAAGGTGTCACCTATGAAAACGGCTACAGGATATCTGATGCTGTTTTGAGTCAAAGGATCAAGCAGTTATTTACTGTAGACGGCGAATTTGACAGGCAGCGCTTTGAAGCCACTGTTGCCTCAATAGGTATGAATATACCGATGTATGAAAATGCATTGCGTAATGAACTGAGGCTGCAGCAGTTGCAGTCAGGTATCGCTAACTCGGCTTTTGTCACCAGACAGGAAGTAAGTGACCTGGCTAAACTCAGCGAGCAGACTCGTGATATAAGTGTGCTCACATTCAATGTCGACCACTTCTCTACTGCGGCAAAGGCAACAGATGAAGAGATCAAGCAATATTATCAAGCGAATCTGTCACAGTTCATGGTGCCGGAAAAAATAAAAGTCGATTACGTTGAGATCACTTCTGATACTCTGTCAGAGAATGTCGAGATAGACGAAGATCAGATAAAGAAGATGTATGATGACTATGTGAAAAGTGTAGTAGGGCGTGAGGAACGTCAGGCTAGTCATATATTGATACAGACTTCAGAAAATAAAGCTGCTGCTCAGATCAAGATAGAATCGTTGAAGAAAGAATTAGAGCTTGGTGCTGACTTTGCTGAACTTGCAAAACAACACTCAGAGGACCCCGGGTCTGCTGCTAATGGTGGCGACCTTGACTGGGTAGCTCTCGGTGAAATGGTCAAACCGTTTGAAAAAGCATTGTTCGCATTAGAAAAAGGTGCGGTCAGTGATGTTGTAGAAACTCAGTTTGGCTACCATCTGATAAAGCTGGTTGATGTCAGGAGTGAGCCTGTCGTACCGTTCGGTGTTAAACGTTATGAGTTTGAAGACGAGATAAAAGCAGACAGCGTTGCATCGATGTTTTATGACCTCAGCGAACGTCTTGCATCTATAGCCTATGAGAATCCTGACAGCCTCGATATCGTCGTTGAAGAGCTGGGTCTCAAGCTAAATAGTAGTGATTATTTTACCCGCTTCCAGGGCCAGGACATCGCTGAGAATGAGAAGGTAAGAAATGTCGCTTTCTCCCCATTAGTGATGGAAGAGGGCAGTAATAGCGATATCATCGAGATAAGTCCGACGCATGTAGTCGTTATACGAATGAATGAACATGTGCCGGCGACTGCGATACCACTGGCAGATGTACGCTCTAAAATTGAAAATATCCTAAAGGTTCAGGCTGGCCACAAGCAGACTATGGCCGCCGCGATGGATGTGAAAGCAAAGATCGAAGCGGGTACTTCAGTTGCTGAGCTCGAATCTGAAGGTGTTGCAGTTGATGTTATCAAGTCAATTGGTCGTAGAGATAATACAAAGGTAAGCGATCCTTCGATATTACAAAATGCTTTCGATATGGTCCTGACACAGGATAAAAAACCATCGGTAGAAGCAGTAGACCTGATGTCGGGAGATGTTGCGCTGGTGGTGTTGGATAAAGTTAACTTGCCTGATGACATCCCTCAAGGCCAGCAGGATCTGGTTAAAAGTGAGGTATTAAGAGAAAATGCAATTCGTGATTTTTCAAGTGCTCTACTGATCATCAAAGAGGATGCAGAGATAGACAGGAACATGAAGCTGGTGAATATAAGCGACTGATTGCTACTCTCATTTGCACTGTCTTCGAGAATGGCACGTAATCACAGGATTCATGGTTAATAGTAGGGGGCGCGCGTCGTGACAATAACAAAACTCGCACTACATTGGCAGATCCTCATCGCCTTGTGCCTTGCAGTGGTCAGCGGCCTGTTGCTTGACCAGTCATCCTCGATATTCGGCGTCTCATTTCTTTCGATATTTGTCTTCTTCGGGACTCTATTTCTCAATGCCCTGAAAATGCTGATCGTGCCATTAGTTATGGCTTCGATTATCGTAGGAATGATGGGGCTTCATGGCGATACGATCGGTCGCCTTGGTACTAAGACTATCCTGTATTATGCATCGACCAGCCTGGTGGCGATACTTATCGGCCTGTTCTTTGTCAATCTACTGCAACCGGGTATCGTTGACGGTGTTCCTGCACGTGACATAATCGGTCTCTCCTCAGAAACGGATGAAGTAGTCAGCAGGGTAGGTGATAAAGGCGCCGGTGACATCGCCGAGGTGCTGCTGCGGATGGTGCCGCCTAATATCGTTACCGCTGCAGCTAATGGGCAGATGCTCGGACTAATTTTCTTCAGTTTGATCTTTGGTTTTTTCGTATCGAAGTTACAAGGTCAGGCTGCTCAGGTGCATAAAGATTTCTGGCAGGGCATGCTTGATATCATGATGATGATGACGCACCTCATAATGAAGTTTGCGCCCATCGGTGTTTATGCGCTGGTGGCAAAAGTTATAATGATATCGGGTATAGATGCATTTAAACCGCTGGCGATGTTTTTCGTCACAGTAATTCTGGCACTGGCTGTGCACCTGCTATTATTTTTACCTGCAGTACTGCGATATCTCGCGCGGGTATCTCCAGGGAAGCATTATAAAGCGATGTTGCCGGCATTGTTAACTGCTTTCTCCACCAGTTCATCGTCTGCCACGTTACCTATCACCATGGATTGTGTAGAAAATAGAGCGGGTGTATCTAACCAGGTCACAGGTTTTACTCTGCCTTTGGGCGCTACCATCAACATGGACGGTACGGCATTATATGAATGTGTAGCGGCGATGTTCATCGCTCAGGCTTATGGTATTTCACTTGATGTCAGTACCCAGTTCACCATAGTGCTGATAGCACTGCTTACTTCTATCGGCGTAGCGGGAATCCCGTCGGCGAGCCTGGTCGCGATCACTATTATCCTGGCGGCAATCGGCCTGCCTCTGGAAGCTATAGGTCTGATTCTTGTCGTCGACCGGGTACTGGACATGTGCCGCACATCAGTAAACGTATTTAGTGATTCATGCGCAGCAGTAACCATCGCTCGTCTGGAAGGCGAGAAAACTCGTCTAGTATAGCTGCCAGTGCTGAACGACTGGTCTCTGCTTTATATCTTTATACATTAAAAAAAGGACAGCTGAATAGCTGTCCTTTTATGTTATAACGCATCGCTGCTGGAGCTAGGTAATATCTCCCATCAGCCCGGCAGTATTGTAGCCGGCATCGACATAGATGACTTCACCGGTGATACCGCTAGCCAGGCTGGAACAGAGGAATGCAGATGTATTGCCAACTTCGTCGATTGTTACATTACGTCTTAATGGTGCGCTCTGTTCAACGTGCTCGATGATCTTGTTGAATCCTGAGATTCCCTTCGCTGCCAGGGTTTTGATCGGACCGGCCGAGATGGCGTTGACGCGAATACCCTCAGGCCCGAGAGAATGAGCGAGGTACCTTACATTCGCTTCCAGGCTGGCCTTGGCCAGACCCATCACGTTATAGCCGGGGAATGCACGTACTGCACCGAGGTAACTCATGGTGATGATCGAGGCATCTTCGCGGTTCTGTAACATGTGACGTCCGGCTTTAGCAATCGCTGCCAGGCTATATGAGCTGATATCGTGAGCAGTATTGAATCCATCACGGCTGATGTTGTCCAGGTAATCACCTTCCAGCATTTCTTTCGGTGCAAATGCTACAGAGTGTACGATGATATCAAGGCTGTCCCAGTAATCGTCCAGATGTTCAAATACTGCTTCGATCTGTTCATCATCTTCGACGTCGCAGGGGACGACAATATCAGAATCACATTCACCTGCGAGTTTTTCGACTCGTTCGCGCAGGCGTTCTCCCATATAGGCAAATGCCAGGTCGGCTCCTTCTCTGTGCATCGCTTTTGCAATGCCCCAGGCAATCGAGCGATTACTCGCAACTCCAAATATCAGTGCGCGCTTGCCAGTTAAAAAGCCCATATCTCACCCTCGTATTAATTTTATTATTATTGGTCTGTTGCTGACCAGTACTGTAAACTCGGTAGCACATGTTAGGCGGATTATGCCCGTGAATGCAACCCCGAGAATGCAACTAATTTCGCACTCATATTACAGCAAATAAGATAATAAAAAACTCGTGTTACGCCCATGCTAAGTCGATTATTCGATATAAGTTATAAGCTTGTCTTCATCCTTTCACTATGTCTGCCAGTAAATTCGCATGCCGTTCCAGCGATGGGGATGGGTTATGAGCCGAAATATCCTGCCGACTATGCCCATTTCGATTATGTCAATCCTGAGGCACCAAAAGGTGGAAGCCTGACGATGATGGGGCTGGGTACCTTCGATAGTTTGAACCCCTACCTGTTGAAAGGCATCTCAGCGGGCGGTCTCGGTTTACTGGTATTCGAGAGCTTACTGGAAAAGAGCCTGGATGAACCATTTAGTGCATATGGGCTCATCGCAGATGACTTTTCTCTCGCCGATGATGGCCTGTCTGCTACTTTTCACATCAACCCGCTGGCCAGGTTTTCTAATGGTGATGCCATCACCGCTGAAGACGTAAAATATTCTTTTGATACCCTGATGAGTAAAGCTGCTCATCCGCAATTTCGTGTCTATTATGGAGACGTGAGCTCGGCGACTGTCATCGATCGGCTTACTATCCGTTTCGATTTCAAGAACAAGAATCGTGAGTTGCATATGATCATCGGGGAGATACCGATTTTCTCCAGAAAATGGGCAGGTGGACTGGCGTTTGATGAAACCAGTGATATCGATCCGGTAGCCAGTGGCCCATATCTGGTTGAAAAGTCTGACCGAGGTAAATCGATCGACTATATAAAAAATTCCGACTATTGGGCAAAAGACCTGCCGGTGAGAAAAGGCATGTTCAATTATGATCGGATCAAATATAAGTACTATAAAGATTCGACCATCGCGCAAGAGGCGTTTAAAGCCGGTGAGTTTGACTTCTTCTTTGAGAATTACTCGAAACGCTGGGCTCGTTCACACAATGGCCCGCGTTATGACTCCGGTGAAATCGTTAAGATTGAGTTAACACACAGTAACAACGCCGGTATGCAGGGATTTGCTTTTAATACACGCCGTGACAAGTTCAAGGATGTACGAGTAAGGCGTGCCCTCAGCCTGGCCTACGATTTCGAATGGGCCAATGACAAACTTTTCTATAACCAGTATGTCCGTGCAGACAGCTATTTCAGCAACAGCGAACTGGCAGCCCGTGGTGTACCGCAAGGCAAAGAGCTTGCGCTGCTGGAGAAGTATCGTGATCAATTACCTGCACAGCTGTTTACCGAGCAATGGCAGCCGGCTACCACGGTAGCACCTCACAGTTTACGAAAGAACCTGATCGAGGCTCGTGACCTGCTCGCCGACGCTGGCTGGACGATCCAGGACGGCGCACTGAAAAATCAGAAGGGTGAAGTCTTCAGGCTGGATATCCTGCTGGTGCAGGGTGGTTTTGACCGTATCATTGCACCTTA
>JABDRN010000044.1 GCA_013041745.1 Gammaproteobacteria bacterium | reverse complement strand
ACTGGTCCTGACGACTGTTGGCCAGCACCAGGATAAACGCACCCAGTTCATTATCGGACAGCATGTCTCTTAACCTGCTGGCGAACAGTTGTTTGAATTGATTCAGGTCTTTAGCGATAAACATAATTTTTCGAAAAGCTCTTCAGCGCGCAGGCGCGGAGAAAGATATGAACAGGGGTGCCATTGCGAGACAATAACGTGACAACAGTGGGCGACAATACCCCTGCCAGAACCCCGCCTGCTAACGGAGATTGCCGCGCTTCGCTCGCAATGACTGCAAAATTAACTACATACCTCTGTGGTGAATCAGTTTATGGCATGCTGCGTTTGCTGCGCAGCCATTTGGTCAGCGGCTGCCAGTCCTCCAGGTCCTGGTAGACCTGCGATGGCGCCATCTCGAAGATGCCGATACCACGCTCTTCGGCACGGATATAATTCTGTGTATCACGAAGTGTAGCGACATACGGCAGCCTCATCGATTTGATGAAATCATAGAGCTCGGAAAAAATAATCGTATTTTCACGGACACGGTTAGCGATAACACCGATCTTGACCTCTTTACGTGCTACCCGGCCAGTCTTCTGTAATTCTTCCATATACTTGACCGCAGCCCGCATATCGATGGGTGAAGGCAGTACCGGAAACAGGATCGTTTCTGCTTTCCTCATCAACTGGGTAAGCTCTTTGCCATGGACACGAGCAGGGGCGTCCATGATCAGGTAATCGGTATCTTTTGGTACACGCAGCGGTTCTTTATAGGCGGCGATACCTTCTATATGCGGCCATTGCTCAGCGCGCGCTTCCAGCCAGGCCATACTGGATTCCTGCGGATCAAAATCCGCGAGCACGACTTTTTTACTCATCTCGTAGGCGAAATAACTGGCCAGGTTAGTGGATATAGTACTTTTCCCGCAGCCGCCTTTGGCGTTTAACACCAGTATCGTCCTCATCATAATCCTCTCTGTTTTATATACCGAACTTATCTATTAAGTGATCAAAAAATATTACACCAATTACCAGTAAATTTTATAAGAGTTTATCCGATGCACCAACTGGTAACATCGCGCGCCAAAAAAATGCATACCTGGTGAATACTGGCTTATGAAAATTTAACAAAAACTTCATAACTTACTGAAAACAGATACGTTATATTACGCATGCCAATTTGGCATAGTAATTGCAAACATCTCAACAAATGCTATTACGCAGGATATGGCACCTGCATAAATGATACAAAAAGGAGAAAACTATGGGTGATTTTAAAAAACATATGGCCCTGGCACTCACCATGTCTGCCATCTTTATCATATTAAATATCATCGCTGTAACCACTGGCAACGCAGACACTTTTTATCTACAGGTCGATCAGTTCATCAAACAACTGGGTTAACCTGTTGTAATACAGAAATTCACTCCAGCAATAAAAAAAGCCCCGGTAAAGGGGCTTTTTTATTGTAGCGGGTAGTTAGTTTAGCGCTACCAGCTACAGGGCTTTAATACCGGCAATCAACTCTGCAACGGCTTTCTGGCCATCGCCATATAACATCTGCGTGTTATCAGCGTAGAACAGGTGATTCTCGATACCAGAGAAACCGGCGCCTTTACCACGCTTGATGACGATGACGTTATGCGCATGGTCTGCATCCAGGATCGGCATACCGTAGATTGGGCTGTCCGGGTTTGTTCGAGCGACCGGGTTGACCACATCGTTGGCACCGATTACCAGGGCAACATCGGCAGTCGGGAATTCCGGGTTGATCTCATCCAGGTCGAGGATCTTGTCATAGTCAACACCAGCTTCAGCCAGCAGCACGTTCATATGGCCTGGCATACGCCCGGCCACCGGATGGATCGCATACTTCACATCGACACCGCGGGCTTCGAGCAGGTCCTGCATCTCTTTTAGCTTGTGCTGCGCCTGGGCGACTGCCATACCATAACCGGGCACGATGATGACTTTCTGGCCGTAGGCCATCATGATCGCAGCATCGTTTGCCTGGATCTCTTTCATGCTGCCTTCGATATCTTCTTCCGCGGCGGCACCGCCGTCACTGCCAAAGCTGCTGAACAGCACGTTGGATATGGGACGGTTCATGGCTTTTGCCATCAGCTGGGTCAACAGGGTACCTGAAGAACCGACCACGGTACCGGCGATGATCATCGCAGCATTGTTCAGCACGAAGCCTTCAAAAGCGACCGCCAGACCCGTCAGAGCATTGAACAGAGAGATGACGACAGGCATATCGGCACCACCGATCGGCAATGTCACCATCACGCCCAATACGATAGCGAGCACGAAGAATATGATGACATAGTCAAAGCTGACCGGATGGCCGGTGGCGACCAGGTAACCGAAAACGGCGACCGCAGCGAACAGCGCGATATTGATCACCTGGTGCAGTGGCAGGCGCAGGGTCTTCTTCATGATACCCTGCAGCTTGGCAAAGGCGATCACAGAACCAGAGAACGAGACGGCACCGATCACCGCACCGAGCACAGCCAGAACCTGCACGGTGAGGCCATGGCTCTCGGCACCGCCAGACAATTTAACCAGTTCTACAGCGGCAATCGCGGCAGCCGCACCGCCGCCCATGCCGTTATACATGGCGATCATCTGCGGCATGTCGGTCATGGCAACACGTTTTGCCGAAATATAGGCGACAGCAGAACCAACGATTATGGCCACCAGCATCAACTGCAGGTTGATATTGCCGATATCCAGCGTTATCTGCGGTGCGCCGAAAGTGGCGACAGAGGCAACGAGCATGGCGATACCGGCCCAGACGATACCGCGGTGCGCCGTCACCGGTGATGACATCTGCTTCAGACCGATGATAAATATCGCAGCGGTGACAAAATAAACGGCGTCAATAAGTAAATTCATTATTGCGCTCCTTCATTCTTTGGCTTCGCCGTGTGGAACATTTCCAGCATGCGAACCGTTGCCACGTAACCGCCGACGGCATTTCCAGCAGCCATCGCTACCGCGATGAAGCCGATAGTCAACTCTAAGGCACCTTCGGCATTACCCATGACGATCATGGCGCCGACCAGCACGATGCCGTGAACGAAATTAGAGCCTGACATCAACGGTGTGTGCAGGATAACCGGCACACGGCTGATCACTTCGTAGCCGGTAAAGGCTGAAAGCATAAATATATATAACGCGGGTAGACCTTCAATCATTACTCTGCTCCACCTGATTTATCCTCATTCTTGTATTGCTCATGCACGATGGCCCCGTCACGGGTCAGGACACAACCGGCGATAACGTCATCTTCAAAATCCAGCTCCAGCTTGCCGTCATCAGAGATGAACGGAGACACCAGGTTAAACAGGTTCTTGGCATACATCTCACTGGCATGGATCGGCAGTTCACCGGCAACGTTCAATGGCCCGTGAATCGTTACCCGGTCTTTGTACTGGATCGTCTCACCGGGCTGGGTGAGCGCACAGTTACCGCCGCCTTCAGAGGCCAGATCCACGATCACCGCGCCAGTCTTCATGTCTTCTACCATCGCTTCGGAGATGATCTTCGGTGAAGGGCGCCCGGGGATTGCCGCAGTACTGATGATGACGTCTGCCTGCGAGATATGCCTGGCCAGCACATCCTGCTGCTGCTGTTTCTCATCATCGGTTAGCTCACGTGCATAGCCGCCCTCACCATCGGCACTGACACCAGTATCGATAAACTTGGCGCCGAGCGACTCGACCTGTTCACGGGTTGCAGTACGAACATCATAGGCTTCAACGATAGCGCCGAGGCGTTTTGCCGTTGCGATAGCCTGCAGGCCGGCGACACCGACACCGATGACCAGCACTTTGGCAGGTCGAATGGTACCGGCCGCAGTCGTCAACATGGGGAAGAAGACCGAGGCCAGTTGCGCTCCCATCAATACACCCATATAACCGGCGATCGAGGCCTGCGATGATAATGCATCCATCGACTGTGCACGGGTGATACGCGGCACCAGTTCCATCGCCAACGAGGTGATCTTCTTGTCACACATCAGCTGCATCATATCGGCGTTTTTACTGGGTATCATAAAGCCGACGATGGTGCAGCCGTCTCTCATCTGCTTTAGCTCATCCAGGCTGGGTGGCATCACCTTGAACACCAGGTCGGCATCTTTATACAGTGCCGCGGCATCAGCGACGATCTCGACATCGGTAAAATCTTCATCTTTGAAATAAGAGGATAATGCAGCACCCTGCTGCATCGCGATACTGAGACCTGTGGCGTTAAGTTTCTTGGCAACTCCCGGCTCCAACGCAATGCGTCTTTCGCCTGGAGCAATCTCATTTGGTACAACCAGCCTAGTGGGCATGGGAACTCCGCAACGTCAACAAAAAATAATGGCCGGTATATTACATTATTCTTAATTATAATGGGTGCTTATCGTGCGATTTGAGCCAGGAAACCATTGAAATACAACACCAGACCTCTAGCAGCGGAATTCATTCCGCTGCTAGAGGATAATGTATGACTTGAGCATCACTGCCAAATCTGTCACTCTTCACCCATATACAACTAAACTACAACATATCGTATAAAAGTGCCTGAAAAAATCAGTTATCAACATGGCCCACAGGAAAAACTGGGCATCCTCCTGGTCAACCTGGGATCGCCGGACGCGCCGACATCGTCAGCGGTTCGTCGATACCTGGCGCAGTTCCTCGCCGACCCCCGTGTGGTCGAGAGCAACCGCATCATCTGGTGGCTGGTCCTGCATGGCATCATTCTGCGTTTTCGCCCGTCTCGAGCGGCAAAGGCGTATCGAAAGGTCTGGACCGAAAACGGCTCGCCGTTGCTTCACTACACCCGACTGCAGACCCAGGCGATACAGAAAAAACTGGAAGACCGCTTTCGCGGCCATGTGATCGCCGACATGGCGATGACCTATGGCAACCCGTCGATTAAAAATGGCCTGGAAGGCCTGCGAAAAGCCGGCGCACGCCGTCTGCTGATCCTGCCGCTATACCCGCAGTATTCGGGCACGACTACCGCCGCGGTTTTCGACCAGGTCACCGATGTACTGCAAGGCTGGCGCTGGCTGCCCGACCTACGCATGATCAACCAGTATCACGATCACCCGAAATATATCGATGCCCTCGCCAACAGCATCAGTAAACAATGGGCCGACAATGAACGTGCCGACCTGCTGCTGTTCTCGTTTCACGGCATCCCGCAGCGCTATGTCAATAACGGTGATCCATACTTCTGCCATTGTCAGAAGACGGCACGACTGGTCGCTGAAAAACTGGAACTGAAAGAGGGTGAATGGAAAGTCGTATTCCAGTCACGCTTCGGCCGTGAGCCCTGGCTGCAACCTTATTGCAGCGTAACTTTGCAGGAGCTGCCTGACGCAGGCATCAAGAGCGTCGACCTTATCTGCCCGGGATTTTCTTCAGATTGCCTGGAGACACTGGAAGAGATCAAGATGGAAAATAAAGAGCTGTTCATCGAGGCCGGCGGCGAGACGTTTAACTACATCCCCTGCCTGAATGACAGCGAAGACCACATGACGGCGCTGTGCGAAGTCCTCACTGCGCACATGTTCGGCTGGCCAGAGACGATGCCAAACTGGGATGCCGGCAAGCTCGCCGTTGAAGCCAATAAATCGAGACAGCGTGCGCTAGCTATGGGCGCAAAGAAGTAATATGAAAATGAAAAACCTTCATTTCATGTCATCTCGACAGAATGTTTTTTATGACGAGAGATCCAGACTCACCAGAATGCACCAGAATTCAAAAAAGATCTCTCCCCGTGGTCGAGATGACAATCATCTACTTGTATTATCAATGACACACTAACCACACTCGGATGCCCGGCAAGCCTCAACAAAAGCCCCTGGTCGGCGTCAGCCAGTGCCTGCTGGGCGGCGCCGTACGATATGATGGTCAGGCAAAACCCAACCGGATCATCCTCGAGCGACTGAGCCAGCTTTTTGATTTTTTCCCGGTATGCCCGGAAGTCGAGGCCGGACTCTCGGTACCAAGGCCGCCGGTTCAACTCACCGGCAGTATCAGCAATCCAAAAATAACCGGACGTGATGACCCTGACCTGGATGTCACCGATCTCATGCGGCAATACTGCAAATATAAACCTGGTGAACTGGTGAACCTCGCTGGTTTTATTTTCAAAAGCCGCTCGCCGAGTTGCGGCCTTAACAGCACACCGGTTTTCATCGATGAAAAATGCGTGACCGAAACAAGCCGTGGTGTTTTCGCGAAAAGACTCTGCGAATCTTACCCGGAACTGCCGGTCATGGAAGATACCGATCTGGAGAATCCAAAACGACTGGATGAGTTCATACAGTCAGTTACAGTGAAATAGTTTAAATAAACAAGGTTGATACCAACGCGGAGCCTGTTATCGGCCAACAGCGAACTTTTGACTAGCGGATTTACCAGTGGTTACAGTACGTCGGAAAAGCGCTAAAAAAGAACTAGTCTTTTTTTCTTCGGTCTTTTAGATTCAGCCTTCTGTCGATGGTATTTCTACGAGCTGGACCACTGTAGTTAGGATCGTCAGCTATACGGCGATCACTATTTTCAGCCCTGCGGTCCAGGTTCATTTTTCTTTTTGGATGATCCCTGGAAAGGGTATCCTGTAGCCTTCGACCAGTAACTTTCTTTTCACTATTTTCCACGTTGTCATCATCTGCTAATGCCGAATTACTTGTGGACTTATTCGACTCTATTTTGGGTGTTTTCATTCTCTCACTCCTTCATCTAATTATCCCCGATTTCAGCTTTTTTGTAATTATTGTTTGCCTGAGGATACAGCTGATTATAGTCAGTGGCGTGATACACGCTAGTATATAAAGGTATTTAAGATAGCCAAATAATCCCAGGTTAAATCACTCGAGCGACAGCTGCCGGCTGCAGTTTCAACCGGTCTATGCAACATCTAATCTCACAGTATAAAGAGCAGGATGTTGAAACTGCAATCGTTAACGGGCGTTAAAGCTTTGAGATAGAAATCAACTATTCAAATAAGCTACACAGGCCTTTGCTAATTAAGCGTTAATCATTCGCTATTATTTCTTCTACAGCGCGCCGGCTTCTTCTACCTCTGTGAGCCAGTACATTCCCCTGCCATCAAACGAGATATCTGAATTGCGGATATCATCAAGCACTGTCCTGGCACGATCATCTTCGATGATCACATCGACACGTACTTTTGGCACGTACCCGACGACCCGGTCACGCGCGGACAAAAAAGCATCGTGCTCCGTCTGCGCACTGTGTTCTTCGATATGGCTGAACATAAAACTGTCCAGCTGCAGGCTGCGCAGCAGGTCGGCGAGTTCCTGCTGCTGTGATGTGTGTGCGATTATCGATAACTTTTTCATACTGATCTCCTGCGTGCTTTATTCTCCACGACCTCTTCCAGCCAGGCATACAGCGCCGGCAGCAGGATAAGCGTCAGGATAGTTGAAGTGAACAGACCACCGATCACCACGACCGCAAGCGGCCGCTGCAATTCTGAGCCCGGGCCGGTGGCTGCCAGCAGGGGCAACAGGCCAAAACTGGCGATCATCGCTGTCATCAGTACCGGCCTGAGCCGCCGCTCCGCGCCTTTTCTGACTGACGCCTGGATACTCATTCCGCCCTGTCTCAACTGGTTGAAGTAACTCACCATGACCACACCGTTGAGTACGGCGACACCGAACAGGGTGATAAAGCCGACCGATGCCGGCACCGACAGGTAGAGTCCGGAATAATACAGACTGACCACGCCGCCGATCATGGCAAACGGGATATTCAGGATGATGACCCCCGCCTGCAACAGCGAACGGAAGGTGGTGAACAGCATGAAATAGATCAGCAAGATAGCGATAGGCACGACCAGTGCCAGCCTCTTGGCAGCACGCTGCTGATTTTCAAACTGGCCGCCAAAGGTCACGTAATAACCTGTAGGCAGTTCCACCTTCTGCTCTATACTGCTGCGCACCTCATCGACGAAACCGACAACATCACGGCCATCGACATTGGCCTGTATCACCACCTGGCGTTTGGCCGACTCACGGATGATCTGCACCGGTCCATCGACGATATCCACTTTTGCGAGATGGCCCAGGGAAACCTTGGTACTGTTGGGCAGTGTCACCAGCATCTTTTTGATGGCTTCGGGCGAACTGCGGTCTTTTTCCTGGTAGCGCATCAGGATGCCGACACGGCGGTTGTTCTCCAGCAGCTCGGTCACGACACGGCCACCGACGGCCGTTTCTATCAGCATATTGATATCTTCGACGTGGATGCCATATTTCGCGATGACTTTCTGGTCGATATCTATCTGCAGATATTTTTGGCCCGAGATGTCTGTTCGAAAGACATCGACGGCACCATCGATATTTTTCACCAGTCCCTCGATCTCCATGGCTTTCTGCTCCAGTACCGCCAGGTCATCACCATAGAGTTTGATCGCCATCGCAGAGCGCACACCGGTGAGCATCTCGGAGACGCGCATATCGATGGGCTGACTGAAGGCATAATCGATATCATCGAAACGCGACAGCTTCTCGCGCAGGTTGTCCTGGAACTGCTGCAGGGATATGGTCCACTCTTCTCTCGGCAGTGTCACCAGGAAATTATCTGTCTGGTTTAGCCCCATGGGATCCATCCTCAGTTCATCGGCACCGGTCCGTGAAGTCACCCCGATCACTTCCGGCAGCTCCATCATCGCTTGCTGTATCGGCGCATCTTTCTGCAGCGATTTTTCCAGCGTGATAGCGGGATCTTTTTCCAGCAGGATAACGGTACTGCCCTCATCCATGATCGGCATAAACTCCTTACCGATATGGGGAAACAGGGTCGCCGTTGCGGTCAGCGCGATGAGCGCCAGCAGTACCGCCGATTTCCTGAAGCGCAGCGCCGCTTCCATCAGCGGAAGATAAAGAAATTTCAGCACCCGCATCAACCGGCCATCTGCCTGTTCAGCCTGCTGCCCCGCGTGAACCCGCATAAACAGACTTGCCAGCACCGGTATCACCGTCAGCGACAGGATCAACGAGCCGATCAGCGCGAAAGTAATCGTTATGGCCAGTGGCGAAAACATCTTGCCCTCGAGACCGGTGAGGCTGAACAGCGGTAAGAACACCGCGACGATGATCAGGATGCCGGAGATGACCGGAGACGACACTTCCATCACCGCGCGGTATACCAGGTGCAGACGGCTTACCCCTTCTGGCGCCTTGCTGAACTGGGTATGGATATTCTCCACTACCACCACTGCGGCATCGACCAGGATACCGATAGCGATCGCCAGGCCGCCGAGCGACATCAGGTTGGCCGAGACATCGAACAGTTTCATCATGATGAAGGTGAACAGCACGGACAACGGCAGGATAAGCGCCACGGTCAGTGCACTGCGGATATCTCCCAGCATGATGATCAGCACCAGCAGCACCAGTATTACTGCTTCACCCAGCGCTTTCTCCACTGTCCATACCGCCTCGGTGATCAGGTCGGTACGGTCATAGAAAGATTCGATACTGACGCCTTGCGGCAAGATGGCTTTCAATGATTCGAGAGCTTGTTTAGTGCCTGCCACCGCCTGCAGGCTGTTTGCGCCTTTTCGCAATAACACCAGGCCGGTGACCACTTCACCCTCGCCGTCAGCCGTCACCGCGCCATAACGAGTCATACTACCGACACGGACATCGGCAACATCACTGACATGTACCGGCTCGCCATATCGTGTGCGCACGGTGATATCTTTGATATCATCTATATCCTGCAGCTTGCCAACGGTACGCACCAGCAGGACTTCGTCGTTCTGATTGATACGGTCACCGCCCGCATTTCGGTTACTCTGCATCAATGCATGTTCGACCTCGTCGATACTGATGCCATGTTTCACCAGCGCCTTCGGTTTGATGACCACTTCGTAGGTACGCACCTCGCCGCCTAATGAGTTCACATCGGCGACCCCTTCTACCTTGCGCAGATGCGGCCGAATGACCCAGTCCTGCAGGCTCCTGAGTTCCTGGTTGGTGTAATCCTCACCGATGATGCGATACATGAAGATCTCGCCCAGCGGGGTCGTGATAGGCGCGAGGCCGCCTTCGATACCGTCAGGTAACGAAGACCAGACCTGGTTGAGACGTTCCGTTACCAGGTTACGGGCCAGGTAGATATCCATATCATCTTCGAAATCGATGACGATGACGCTCAGGGAGTATTTCGTGGTAGACCTGAGCACCGTCTGCCCGGGTATACCCTGCATCTCCATCTCTATCGGGAAGGTGATGCGCTGCTCGACCTCGGTCGGCGACATACCCGGCGCCTTGATGATGACCTGCACCTGTGGCGCAGAGATATCCGGAAACGCATCGATAGGCAGGTTTTTAAATGACCAGATCCCGGCCGCAGTGATACCCAGCGTTACCAGCCCGATCATCAAGCGTTGTATGAGTGAGAAACGTAAGATCGCAGCGATCATGTCATGAACCTCCTTCGCTAGAACCGAGGTTCTGTTCGGCGACATCGGTTATCATCTGGCCGGCATAGAGCTTGACGTCAGCCAGTTCCACCCTCGACTGGTATAGCAGTTCAAGATAGGACAGGCGCGCTTCGAAGTAGGTATTATTGGCATCGACCAGCGACAGGATATTCAGTTCACCGCTGGTAAAACCTTTATTGGTCAATTCCAGCATTTTCTCCGCCGGCTTCAGCACTTTCTTTTTATATTCAGCAGCCTGCTCGATGACATGGTGCAGATGGGTATAGCTGCGATTAAGATTGATTTTCAGCTCGCGTTTTAACAGCTGCAGTTCGATCTTTTGCTGACTGGCTTTGTAGGTCGCTTTGCTGGCAGCCGTATCCTTACGATCAGTGATCGGTATCTGGATATTAAACATGATGGCATAGATATCCTCGCGTCCTGTCGAAAGCGTGTCTTTCGACCAGCTAAGGCCGATCGTGGGATCGATCATCTGCGTGGTACGGGCAACATCGATCTCGTGGTTTGCCGCCAGCACCTGCTGTTGCTGACTGGATAGTTGTGCATGGCTATCCTGCAAGGTGGCGAGGCGGCTTTTATCAGGGATCACAGAAATCGGCAGCAGTTGTGAAACACTGATGACACTGTCTATCTCGATACCGAGCAACTTCACGAACTCGCTCAATGCCTCTTTATATTTACCCTCGGCACTGATGACGGACTGCCGCGCTTCTTCCTGGATGATACCGAGGCGCATCTTTTCCAGCGGTGACAGATAACGCACCACGACGCCTGCAGATTCCTTTGCCTCCTGACCATACATCTCATCGGCCAGCTTCTGCTGTTTTTCAGCTAGCGTCAGCACCGCCGAGGCGAACTGTAACTGGTGAAACACCCTGGCAACCCTGTTCTGTACCTGCAGGGCATGATACTGATGCGAGAAGCGCGCCGCCTGCAGGCTGGCTTCAGCCGCCGACTCCTGGTGCTTGAGACGTGATACCGGGATGGACTGCCTGACCACGATATCTGTCAGGTCGTAACCGCCAGCGCCATCATCCTGGCCCATTTTATTATCGACACGAAAAGCGATCTCCGGATCAGGCCACAGGCTGGACAGGTTGATATCCTGCTGACGTGCGCCCAGCTCAGCGCTTGATTTTTTCAGTTCAGGCGATGCCATCATCGCCTGCTGAACACTCGATTCCAGCGTCCATTGCTGAGCGGCAGACGGGCCTGTCGCTAACACCAGGGACAGAAGCAGCGACAGCTTCGGCGAAAAGGTATTATTTGAAAATATATCTTTTATTAACATGGTAAAACTCCAGACTTGAAACTGCTGCGAAAAGACACAGGCAGATTCACAAAACACATCAGCAGTTAAAACGGCTGATGTAAAAATTTCAGATTTGTTCAGAGTTTATAAAGGTGGGGCACGCAGCGATGGCGTGCCATAGAAAGGAGCCAGAGGTAATAGCGCCAGGCTTCCCCGCAGCCGTCCGATGAAGACCTGGCACAAGACGGCCAGTATGACGGCAACCAGCAGGAATACTGCAAAGATATTTATATCATCCTGTTTGACCTTCATCACGCCGTCCGGACTAACAATGATCTCATCACCGCTACTCTCAACCATGAGATCATCAGCAAGTGAGCTGATCGATACCGCTGCGCCGTGGTCTGCCGTAGACGCACTATCTGCGGTATGGATATGCAGTTCGACAGAAGTCAGAAACAGCAATGCCATGATCATATATACGACCAGTATCCTGGCAGACAAATGTTTTTGACTCATTCTCATAGTAGCGAATACTATTATATTATTAGTCTCGATACCAGCTTGCACACCCTGCCAAATGCTGAAACTATCCGGCTACCAAGAGCGGCACATAGCTGCTGAAATCATTATATCCAGGGCTTTCTCTACTGTAAGTGCCTGACTGTCAGCTGCCGGTCGCTGCAGAAATCGAGATCTGACTGACGACTCATGCCAACTCTCAAGCC
>JABDRN010000039.1 GCA_013041745.1 Gammaproteobacteria bacterium | reverse complement strand
GTATAGGGCTTCGGATTATGAGCCCGACATGTAGATGGGCTCATGGTCATAAACCGTGGGAAGGTCGTAGGTTCAAATCCTGCCCCGCTACCAAGTTTTATACCGAGTTTGTATCAGGAAGCAGTGCTAGACGCTTCGGTTTATGAGCCCGGTGAGTATGCGGTCTCATGGTTTATTACCCTGGGAATGGCCATAGCTTCAATGCCAGGCCCCGCTACCAAAATTTGTTTTCTTGGTGGCATAGATATACCGGAGCATTGTTTCGGAGTTCTAAATGTTTACAAGAATTTTGGAAAAGGCTCCGTTTACGGGGCCTTTTTGTTACTTAGAATAATGTATTGCAATAGTTTATTGATTGCGAAGGTCGTTTTGACCGCGCCAGGGAAATGAGAAGAGATCAGACACATCTGTGGGAACTGTTTGAGCCGGTGGTAAAAGGTATGGGATTTGACTTGATCGAGATCGAGCACTTTCCTAATCCTAAACACGGGGTTTTGCGTCTCTATATCGATAAAGAAGGTGGTGTCAACGTCGATGACTGTTCCACAGTGAGTCGCCAGATAAGTGCCTTGATCGACGTCGAAGATCCAGTGAGCGGGCAGTTTAACCTGGAGATATCATCGCCGGGTGCGGATCGGCCATTACGGCGCCTGGTTGATTTTCAACGGTTTACCGGTTCGCTGGTGAAGCTGAAAACAGCGGTGCCACTGGAAGGGCAGCGCAACTTTAAGGGGCGTTTACTCGAAGCCAGTGAAGACACGGTCGTTATCGAAACCGATGATGAAGAGATCAGCCTGCCGATGGCTGCTATCGATAAGGCTCGTATCGTTCCTGAGTTCTAGTAACAGGGTTGATGAGTAGTTATATGCCAGCGACTGCCGGCATTTGCCATAGAACTATTTAAGATTATTTTTGTTTAATTAACAGTTAGTTATTTATTGAGGGTTTAATATCATGAGCAAGGAAATACTCTACGTTGCTGACGCCGTCTCGAATGAGAAAGGCGTTGATAAAGAGATTATTTTTCAAGCCATTGAGTCAGCGCTTGCGACAGCGACACGTAAGAAAAACGGTAAAGATATCGAGGTCAGAGTAGACATTGATCGCGAGACCGGTGATTACGATACGTTTCGTCGCTGGTTAGTGATCGACAATGATGAGCCCATGGAAAACCCTCTCGGTGAGATCACGCTGGAAGCCGCTCAGATCGATGATCCCGATGTCGAAGTAGGCTCTTATATAGAAGAGCAGATCGAATCGGTCGAATTTGGCCGTATCGCTGCGCAGACTGCAAAGCAGGTCATCGTGCAGAAGGTACGCGAAGCTGAACGTGAGCGCGATGTCGAAGCCTATGAAGGTCTCGAAGGTACCCTGGTGATGGGCACGGTGAAACGTGTGGAACGTGGCAACGTCTATGTCGATCTCGGTAGCGGTGTCGAAGGTTTCATCCCTAAATCAGATATGATTCCTCGTGAAGCAGTGCGCCCGGGTGACCGTCTACGCGGATTTCTTAAAGAGGTGCGTTCTGAAGCACGCGGCCCACAGTTATTTATCAGCCGTACAGCGCCGGAATTCCTGGTCGAGCTGTTCAAGCTGGAAGTACCGGAGGTTGACCAGGGGCTGCTGGAGATCATCGGCGGCGCACGTGATCCCGGGTCTCGAGCAAAGATATCAGTGCGGGGACTGGATAACCGGATCGACCCTGTCGGCGCCTGTGTCGGCATGCGTGGTTCACGCGTACAGTCGGTATCGAATGAGATCGGCGGTGAGCGGGTAGACATCATCCTGTGGAACGAAGATCCCGCACAGTTCGTGATCAATGCTATGTCACCGGCAGAAGTGCTTTCGCTGGTGGTCGATGAAGAAGCTAAAAGCATGAACATCGCAGTCGAAGAAGACAAGCTCGCCATGGCGATCGGTCGAGGTGGTCAGAACATACGCCTGGCCAGTGAACTCACCGGTTGGGAGCTCAACGTCATGACCGAGCAGGAAGCGGAAGCAAAATCTGCCGAAGAAGGCGCCAAGTATCTCGAAGTCTTCACCGAGCACCTCGATGTCGATACCGAAGTTGCGGAAATCCTGGTCGCAGAAGGTTTCTCGACGATCGAAGAAGTCGCCTATGTGCCCGAGTCGGAGTTGCTCAGTATCGAAGAGTTCGATGAAGACATCGTCGCAGAACTGCGTAACCGTGCCAGTGACTACCTGCTGACGCAGGCGATCATGACAGAAGAAGTCCTGGAGAATAATAAACCGCAGGAAGATCTGCTGACCATGGAAGGCATGGACATCGAACTGGCCAATGCGTTAGCGGTTAAAGGTGTCTGCAGTATGGAAGACCTGGCAGAACAGGCAGTCGATGAACTGATGGAGATCGAAGGTATGGATGAGAAGCGAGCTTCCGATCTGATCATGACAGCGCGCGCACCCTGGTTTGCAGAAGAAGAGCAACAACAGTAAAAAGAACGACTGAAATATCACTGAGATAAATAGTTGAGATAACACATGGCTGAAGTAACAGTAAAACAACTTGCAAGTGTCGTTGGCACACCGGTCGAGCGTCTACTCGAACAGATCAAAGACGCGGGTCTGGACATCAAGACGCCCGACTCTATGATATCCGATGCGGATAAGATGACGTTGCTGGGTTACCTGAGAGGTCAGCACGGCAAAGACAGTAATGTCGATACAGAAAGCAAGCCACGTAAGATCGCTTTGAAACGTAAGTCGGTCAGTGAAGTGAAAGTCGGTGGTTCTGGCAAGAATAAAGTATCGATCGAAGTTCGCCGCAAGCGCACGATCACCCGTCCCACAGCCCCTGCTGCAGAGCAGGCGGTTACTGAAGATGGTTCCACGGAACCACCTGCAGAGCTGGCGGCACTGGAGAAGCTGCGTGCCGACCAGGCGCGTCGTGAAGAAGAGCGCGAGATGGAAAGGAAGCTGAAGCAGGAGCGTGCTGAAAAACGTGAACAGGACGAGAGCGCTGAGAAAGCGCGTATAGCTGAAGCCAGGGCAAAAGCCGAAGAAGAGAGCAAACAGAAAGAGAAACATACGGCGAAACCGAAAGCGACGCCAGCGAAAGAAAAAGTACTGACCCCCGAGGAGTTACAGGCGCAGCAGGCGCGTGATCAGAAAACGACATCCAAGAAGCATAAGCCTGAACATAAAGACAAGAGCACGCTATACGGCCGTAAGGAATTACATGTTTCCAGTGACCGCAGCGGCAAACGCCAGAAGAAAAAAGGTAAGGCCGCGAGGCGTAGTGCAGTTTCGGCAGATACGAAACACGGATTCGAACTGCCGGTCGACGCTATCGTGCATGATGTCACGGTTCCAGAGACGATCACTGTTGACGATCTTGCAAAACGCATGTCGATGAAGGCCGGTGAACTCATCAAGGCGTTGATGAAGATGGGTGTGATGGCAACGATTAACCAGGTCATCGATCAGGATACCGCAGTACTCGTGGTCGAAGAGCTTGGCCATAATCCGGTGGTAATCAACGAAGATGATTATGAGAAAGAATTACTGGCACGTGACACATCTGACCTTAAGGTCGAGTCGCGTCCACCGGTTGTTACCATCATGGGCCACGTCGATCATGGTAAGACCTCATTGCTGGATTACATACGTGCATCAAAGATCGCCGCAGGTGAAGCCGGTGGTATCACACAGCACATCGGTGCCTACCATGTAGAAACCGATAAAGGTGTTATCACTTTTCTTGATACACCCGGACATGCGGCATTTACCAGTATGCGTGAGCGCGGTGCCAATGCGACCGATATCGTCATCATCGTGGTCGCGGCTGATGATGGCGTGATGCCGCAGACCATCGAAGCGGTACAGCACGCAAAAGCTGCTGAAGTGCCGATCATTATCGCGGTCAACAAGATCGATAAAGAGGGTGCGGAACCGGATCGTGTAAAGAACGAGCTGGGTAACTATGAGATCATCCCGGAAGAATGGGGCGGCGAGAATATATTCGTCAATGTTTCAGCATTGACTGGTGAAGGTGTCGATTCATTACTCGACTCGATCTCACTGCAGGCAGAATTGATGGAGTTAAAGTCGACGCAAGAAGGCCTGGCCAGAGGTGTTGTACTGGAAGCAGCGCTGGATAAAGGACGTGGTGTTACCACCACCGTACTGGTGCAGGAAGGCACCTTAAGAAAAGGCGATATCATGCTTGCCGGTGAAGACTTCGGACGTGTCAGGGCGATGTTTGATGAGTTTGGTCATGCCATCGAAACTGCAGGGCCATCTATGCCTGCTGTCGTCATCGGCCTCTCCAGCACGCCTAATGCAGGTGATGAGATGCAGGTGCTGGCAGATGAGCGAACAGCGCGCGAGGTCTCGCAGAACCGCCGTGATAAAGCCCGTGATATGCGACTTGCGACACAGCAGGCGAACAAACTGGAGTCCATGTTTGATCAGATGCAGGCTGGCGAAGTCAAGAAACTCAATATCCTGTTAAAAGCAGATGTGCAGGGTACCCTGCACGCCATCAGCGATTCACTGTCAAAGCTGGCAGCTGATAATGAAGAAGTCGATGTACGCATCATCGGTTCCGGAGTCGGCGGTATCAACGAGACCGATATCAGCCTGGCTGCCGCTTCTGATGCTATCGTCATCGGCTTCAATGTCCGTGCTGATGCAGCTGCCAGGCGTGCTGCCGCCGAGCGTGGTGTCGAGCTGAACTATTACAGCATCATCTATGAGCTTATCGATGAAGTCACCAAGGCGTTGACCGGTATGCTGAAAGCCGAGTACCGTGAGCAGATCATCGGTATGGCAAAAGTACAGGAGGTCTTCAAGTCTCCGGTGTTCGGCCAGGTCGCCGGCTCGCTGGTCACCGAGGGTGTGGTGCGAAAAGATGCGCCTATCCGCGTGCTGCGTGACAACGTCGTGATCTTTGAAGGTGAACTCGAATCACTGCGTCGCTTCAAAGACGATGTCAAAGAAGTCAGCAGTGGTACCGAATGTGGTATCGCGGTGAAGAATTACGAAGTGAAAGTTGGCGATCAGATCGAGGTCTTCGAGAGAGTGGAAGTTGCGCGGACTTTGTAGGGCGCAAGGTTTTTTGTTAGATGCCTAGAGAGTTTTCCCGTAGCCAGCGAATGGCGGAGCAGCTTCGCCGCGAACTTGCTGAGATAGTCCAGGATGAGATCAAAGACCCTCGTCTGGGTTTTATCTCATTCACCGAGGTCCGTATGAGTCGAGACCTGAGTCATGCGGTCATCTATTGTTCTGTGCTGAATTCCGAGCAGCTGAATGAATCGATCGAGATATTGAACAGTGCTGCCGGTTTCATTCGAAAGTCGATCGGTCGTCGCATTCGTGCGCGTATCGTACCGACGCTGAAATTCGTCGCGGATGAAAGTGTCATTCGCGGTGCTGCGATGGACGAATTGATCAGTGAAGCAATCAGAAGTGACCAGAGAAGTAGCCAGGGAAGCGGTGAGCACAGCGGCGACGATGGCGATGCGCACAGCGCAAAAGGTCACAGTGATAATGAAGAAGAGAAAAATTAGTGGGCAGACGTAAAAACAAAGGTCGTAATGTCAGCGGTGTGCTGCTGTTAGATAAACCTCAGGGCGGCAGTTCAAATCATATACTGCAGCGGGTAAAACGCCTGTTCGGAGCGGCCAAAGCCGGTCATACCGGCAGCCTGGATCCGCTGGCTACCGGTATGCTGCCAGTGTGCTTCGGTGAGGCGACAAAGATCTCGGCCTTTTTGCTCGACGCCGATAAACGCTACCATCTCGAATGCCAGCTTGGTGTCAACACCACCACCGGCGATGCCGAAGGCGAGGTGATCGATAGGCAGGACGTGTCCGCGATCACAGAGCGTGATGTGAAAGAGGTGCTGCCGGATTTTATCGGTGAGATCGACCAGGTGCCACCGATGTATTCTGCTATCAAACACAATGGTGAACGGCTCTACAAACTGGCGCGAAAAGGCATCGAAGTCGAACGCAAGGCGCGTCAGGTCACGATTTATGAGATCGGCTTCATATCACTGCAGTGGCAGCAACAGGGTGATAAGCAGCGCCTGATCCTCGAGCTGGAAGTGCATTGTTCAAAAGGAACCTACGTTCGTACCCTGGTTGAAGATATTGCCAGCAAGCTCAATTGTGGTGCCCATATCACCAGTTTACGGCGCCTCAGCGTCGGCCCTTATGATGGCGATATGCTGACCATCGAACAGCTGGAAGCGCTCGCAGAGCAGGGTGAGGAAGCGCTCGACAGCTGTCTGCAGCCGGTCGATAGCGGTGTTTCTCACTGGCCGGATGTGCATCTGAGCTCAGATGCCGCCTTCTACGTACAGCAGGGCCAGGCCGTGATGGTACCGCAGGCGCCAACCCAGGGCTGGGTACGCATCTATGACCAGGAACACTTTTTAGGTCTCGGTGAAATCCAGGACGACGGTATGGTCGCGCCGAGGCGTATGATCAAGCAGTGTGCCTGAGCGATACCGCTCTTCTGGCGGCCCAGCAGGGCCGTCCATCAGGTGAAGAATCTTTTATAAACAGTGCTTTTGTGTCGCTTCAATTAGTGATAAAATCGCCATCCTTTTATTCATGCCCATTTTAGGGTTTTATTTTACTTCGGAGTATTCATGTCCTTATCGACCATAGAAAAAAGCGAAGTTGTAGCAAAGTACCAGCAAAAAGAAGGAGATACAGGTTCTCCGGAAGTTCAGGTGGCTTTATTGACAACGCGCATCGTGCAGTTAACAGAGCACTTTAAAGATCACAAACACGACCACCATTCACGTCGTGGTTTATTACGCATGGTTAACCAGCGCCGTAAACTGCTTGATTACCTTAAAGGCAAAAACGTAGATCGTTATAAAGCGCTGATTTCCAGCCTTGGCTTAAGACGCTAGAACGGCGTCGCTAGAACGAATCGTGATAGAAATCACTGATATGCCATTCTGCAGTCGATAGCGGATAAGCATTCAGTGATTTTTATGCTTTTACCATCTAACTAAACAAATATCAGGCCAGTGTCATCATTGGACCGGATTCGGGAATAAATAAAGTGAGACCTACAGCAATTAAAAAATCATTTCAGTATGGCGATCTAACAGTAACGATGGAAACGAGTGAGATCGCTCGTCAGGCATCCGGTGCAGTGATGATCAGCATGGGCGACACAGTTGTATTCGTAACTGCTGTAGCGGAGAAAGAATCAGATGAGGGCAGAGATTTCTTCCCGATGACTGTTAACTACCAGGAGCGTACTTACGCTGCAGGTAAGATCCCGGGCGGTTTCTTCCGCCGTGAAGGCCGCCCGAGCGAAGCAGAGATCCTGACCTGTCGTTTGATCGATCGTCCGATCCGCCCTTTGTTCCCTAAAGGTTTTACTAACGAGTGCCAGATCGTTGCAACTGTCGTTTCTATGAGCGCTGATATCGATCCTGAGATCCCATCGATCCTTGGTGCTTCTGCGGCGCTTTGTATTGCAGGCCTGCCTTTCTCAGGTCCGCTGGGTGCGGCACGAGTTGGTTATAAAGATGGCGAATACTTATTAAACCCGAATAAAGAAGCGCTGGAAACTTCAGATCTTGACCTGGTTGTTGCTGGTACTGATAAGGCTGTCTTGATGGTTGAGTCTGAAGCCAAGCTGCTCTCAGAAGAGGTGATGCTGGGCGCTGTGATGTTCGGCCATGAGCAGATGCAGGCAGCTATTACTGCTATAGGTGAGTTTGCAGATGAAGTTGGTAATCCTAAATGGGAATACACTGCTCCAGCGGCTGACGAAGAACTGGCTGCTAAAGTTGCAGAAACAAGTACAGCTGCGATTACAGATGCATACCAG
>JABDRN010000037.1 GCA_013041745.1 Gammaproteobacteria bacterium | reverse complement strand
TAATCGATATCTGCTCGTTGACCGCGCCTTCATACAACATCAGCTGTTTAACTGCCTGTGCACGTCTTTCCGCCAATGCCACGTTATATTCCCTGGTACCACGCTCATCTGCATGTCCTTCAAGCCGAACACTGGCATCAGTATTGAAAGACAGGTATTTACCATGGTGTTTGACCAGTTCGATGTAATCATCTGATACCGAGTTGCTGTCAAATTCAAAGTACACTATCTTTTCGTGCAAAACATTATTGGGATCATCGATCGCGTTCTTCTCGTAAGATACGAGTTTGCCGCCTTCGAGTGCGGTGCCACCGATACCGCTACCGGCATTTATACCACCCGCTGTTGCGCCGCCTGCTTCAGCATTGGCAGCATCATTGGCGTCTCCGGCTGCCACTTCATCATCGGGCTTTATCCTGTCACCGCAGGCGGTAATCGATAAAGCCAGTGCTGATATAAAAAGTATCTTTTTCATCTAAATAAACCTCATTGTAATTTTATTCAGTTATATTTTTTCTCATTTATGGCCATCAACATCAATGACGAACCGGCGCCCATGACGGCTCTCTGACTTCACCATCAGTGAAAGCCAGGCGTTGCTTCTGTCGGCCATCGACTGATACTGCTGCCAGAACTGCCTGATTCTTCTCCTGCGATGCAAACAGGATCATGCTGTTATTCGGTGCATATACCGGCGACTCGTCCAATGGGCCATCGGTCAATACCCTCGATGATTTTGTCGCCAGATCTAATACAGCGATGCGGTAGATATTGCCCTCACCATGCACATAAGCGACCGACTTGCCATCAGCAGAAACACTGGCACTGGCATTATATCGACCTTCATAGGTCAGGCGCTCGGGTTTTGCGCCAGCCGATACCGACTGTTTATACAGCTGTGGTTTGCCGCTGCGGCTGGATGTGTAAACGATGGATTTACCGTCCGGCATCCATACCGCTTCGGTATCGATCGACCAGTGGTTGGTAATCCGCTTCAGCTTGTTATCCGATAAGTTTAAAACGTATATGTCGGGGTTACCGTCTTTTGAAAGCGTCATCAGCAGCTTTTTGCCATCAGGTGACCAGGCCGGCGAGCCATTCAGGCCCTTGAATTTAGATCGGCTCTTTCTGACCCCGGTCAGTATATTATGGGTAAATATTTCAGCCTGGCCGCTTTCAAAAGAAACGTAGGCAAGTTCGGAACCATCAGGTGACCAGGCTGGCGACATGATCGGCTGGTCAGAGCTAAGCAGCGTCTGCGGATTATAACCATCGGTATCCGACACCTGCAGGCGGGCGCTGTATGATGTCTTGTCCCGCTTCAGGGTGACATAGGCGATACGGGTACTGAATGCTCCCGGCAGCCCGGTTATGTGGGTAAATATATAATCACTGATCTGATGAGCGACACCGCGCAGTGTCTTGTCCGTTGCCGAGAAGCTATAGCCCAGTACCTGTTTGGCCTTCAATATATCGATCAGTCGAAACTCCACCTGGTACTTACCATCAGCCTGCCTGGTGACACTGCCGATAACGATATGATCCATGCCGGCTATTCGCCAGGTCTTGTAGTGTACATCTGCCAGTTTCTGCGGGCGGGCGATGAGGTCTTTTTCAGCGACCGGTGAAAACTTGCCGCTGCGAGCCAGGTCAGACATGACGATGGCTGAGATATCTCCATTTGCCACCCTGGTAGCACCGTTCCACTGAAACGGGATGACTGCGATCGGTAGCGCACCTTCAAATCCTTCGGTGATGTCGATTTTTAAAACAGCCTGGGCAACCGAGGTAAAACCCAGGCAGAACAATCCAATTATTATTTTTTTAATCATGTTAGTTTTTTCATAGCCATTTATAAACGTGGCTTAAATTTAAAATGTAGCTGTCTTTCGAAAAGTTCCGGATCGGGCGGCAGCGGTAATGGTGAAGCTTTACGCACCGCTCGCTCCACCGAACGTTGAAAAGCAGTGTCACTGGTACACGATTGCAACTGCACATCGATCACATCACCGGTCATGGTCTGTGTCACGATTACATCGCAGCTCTGCTCCTCGCTGGTCGTGGCCGGGCGTAGCCAGTTGCTTTCAACCGCCCGATCTATCTGCATGATATATTGCTGAAGCAGTGTCTGCAATCTGGCAGCACGCGCAGCCTGTATCCGTGCCTGTTCTTCTTCAAACATGGCGCGCTCCATTTCGGCTTTTTCCTCTGCCCTGCGCTGCCGCTCTTCCTCTTCTTTACGTTTTTTCTCTGCTTCCAGCCGCTGCTTCTCTTTCAGCTCACGCTCCTTTTTCTCTTTAGCAGCCTTCTCTTTGGCTGCCTTCTCTTTGGCCAGGCGTTCCTTTTCTTTCTTCTCGGCCTCTTTCTTTTTTGCTAATGCCAGTGCTTTTTCCTTTTCAGCCGCTTTTTTCTTTTCAGCCGCTTTCTTTTTCTCTGCCGCCAGTTTCTGCTGCTGTTTTTTCTTTTCCGCCAGCCGTTGCTTTTCTATCTGCTGCTGCTTCTCCAGTTCCTGCTTGCGCTTCTTCTCTGCCGCTTTTTTATCTTCGATTTTCTTCTGAGCGGCCAGTTTCTTCTGCTTCTCTCGCTCATCATATTTATTTGCATCGACCACTACTGCGTCGATAATCTTATGCTTCTGCGCAGCAGGCATCGGCGGTTTTTCATCACTGGCCAGGTTGATACTCAACAGCACGATAAGAACAATATGAAATGCGATGACAAGCGCCAAAGCCCAGGGATTGTTCTTTATTTCACTTAGTAATCCGGAACCCATCGTTATTTCTACTATATCTGCCCGGCTTTATGGCTGCTCAGTCATCAGCCCGACTTTTTCTACACCGGCAGACTGCAGCAGCACCATCGCTGTCGTCACTGAGCCATAATCTGCATCTTTATCGCCACGGACCAGCACTGGCGTCTGCGGTTTCTGTTTCAATACCAGGGCGATACGCTGTGTGACAACATCATCAGTTACCGGTTTTTTCAGATTATCGCCGATATTTAGATAATAATCGCCGGTCTTGCTTACCGTCAGTATCACCGGCTCCTGTTGATCAGGTGGCAATGAGTTCGCACTCAGCTGAGGTAACTCAATCTCAACCCCCTGTTGCACGATAGGTGCCGTGATCATGAAAATAATCAGCAGCACCAGCATCACGTCGATGTAAGGCACCACATTTATTTCTGAGACTGCCCGGCGTTTTTTACTCATGATGCCGCTCCTTTAAGGTTTTTCATCAGGCTTGCTCTTCAGCAGCATTACTCTGTCGCTGCAGGATCGTGGCAAACTCTTCGGCAAAGTTCTCATAGGTACTCGACAGACGATCGACCTTCTCAGCATATCGGTTATACGCTATCACAGCAGGGATGGCCGCAAACAGACCCATCGCGGTAGCGATTAGAGCTTCTGCGATACCAGGGGCCACCATCGCCAGGCTGGCATGCTCTACAGCACCTAATGCGATAAATGAACGCATGATACCCCATACTGTCCCAAACAGGCCGATATAAGGACTGATCGAACCGATCGTCGCTAATAGCGCCAGGTGAGAATCCAGGTAATCTTCCTCGCGGGCAACAGCCACTTTCATACTACGCTGCACGCCTGCCAGCATCATCTCGGGATTGGTCTTATTCTTGTGGGTACGAACAAATTCAGCAAAGCCGGCTTCAAATATCTTTGCGATGCCACGACTACCTGTGTTTTTTCGTTTTACCTGCTGGTATAGATCAGACAGATTAATACCGGACCAGAACTGGTCTTCGAAGCGGATCGCTTCTTCCCGGGCCAGCTTCAGTACCTTGTATTTAAGGACGATCACGACCCACGACAACACAGATGCGCTCAACAAAATCAACATCACAACCTGTACAAGCACACTGGCACGTGTCACCAGTGAAAACAGGGACATATCAGCTTCCACAATGAATCTCCTTCTCGATCTTCTCTAAGATTGACGCAGGTATGATCTGCGGTGTGAATTTTTTCGCATTTAGACAGGCGATCTTGATCTCTGCTTCAGACAACAAGTCCTGTTTTGAGTCTGACTCTGAACCGGTAGTATATGACGATTCAAGGATGACAGACTGTTTAAAATGGATGCTGGCTTTGCCCAGCGAAGTAATCGAAGTGACCACGTTTAACTCGTCATTAAATCTGGCCGGTTTTTTATACTGAATATTGGCGCTATGCACCGCAAATATAATTCCCAGCTCTTGTTGTAATAGGTCCTGCTCATAACCGATACTGCGCAAGAATTCGGTACGCGCACGTTCCATAAACTTCAGGTAGTTGGCATAGTAGACCACACCACCAGAGTCAGTATCTTCGTAATAGACACGTACCGGCCAGGAAAATTCCCGCAGCTCTGCATTATTATTCGAACTCATCGTTTAATTATTATTGTTATTCTGTGCGCTATTATGAAGCCATCGACTCAACAGTATCTTTTATTCGAACAGGTCCTGTTCTTGAACAGGTTCTTTGCCGATCTCTCTTTTCAGTCCGTCTGGCGCATGCAGCCCAAAGTGCTTATAAACATTGGCGGTCGCGATACGCCCTCTTGGAGTTCTCATCAGATAGCCTTGTTGTATCAGGTATGGCTCGATCACATCTTCGATGGTATCCCTCTCCTCGCCGATGGCAGCGGCCAGGTTTTCCACACCGACCGGGCCACCGTTAAATTTTTCGATGATGGCAAGCAATAACCTTCGGTCCATTATATCAAAGCCGAGCGGATCCACTTTCAATAATTCCAGTGCTTTTGCAGCGACATCCTCATTGACCTTACCATCGGCTTTAACCTCGGCATAATCGCGCACCCGGCGCAACAGTCGGTTGACGATCCTGGGCGTGCCACGAGCACGGCGCGCGATTTCAGCAGAGCCTTGATCATCTATTTTCACGTTCAAGATATCGGATGAACGTTTTACGATGTGGCTCAGATCGTTTAACCCGTAGAAATCCAGGCGCAACACGATACCGAAGCGGTCACGCAGCGGTGATGTCAGGGAACCCGCACGCGTAGTCGCACCGACCAGTGTAAAAGGCGGCAAATCCAGCTTGATAGAACGTGCAGCCGGGCCTTCACCGATCATGATGTCCAGCTGATGATCTTCCATCGCCGGGTACAGCACTTCTTCGACCACCGGGCTGAGGCGATGGATCTCATCGATAAACAGAACATCATGTGGTTCAAGATTGGTCAGTAATGCCGCAAGGTCTCCCTGTTTTTCCAGTACAGGACCCGAGGTCGAATGCAAGGTCGCGCCCATCTCGTTGGCGACTATATGCGCCAGTGTCGTTTTACCAAGACCCGGTGGGCCAAAGAACAGGATATGGTCGAGCGCTTCATTGCGCGCTTTTGCGGCAGGGATAAAGATATCCAGTTGCTCTGTGACAGCGGGTTGACCGCGATAATCTTTTAGATACTGAGGACGGATCGCCCTGTCTATCGCGACTTCACCATCGACGCTTTCTGCTGATAATACGGGGTTTGACTTCTCGCTCATTTGCCACCCGCCTGCAATGCAGCACGGATTATCTCTTCGGTCGTTCTATCTTCGACATCGAGATCCCGTATCATCTGGCTCGCCTGTTGCGCTTTATAACCAAGGGAGATAAGCGCACTGACAGCATCATTCACCGGATTGGCCTGCCTTTCTATCTTCTCTGTCGTGCCATTAGTAGCCGCAAGTGTCAGCGTGTCATCTTTCTCCAGGCGATCTTTGAGTTCGATGACCAGCCTTTCTGCCGTCTTTTTACCAACGCCGGGTAAACGTGTCAGCGCCTTACTGTCACCATCCATGATACAACGAGAAAAATCCTCAGCGCTCATGCCAGATAATATCGTCAGCGCCAGTTTAGGGCCAACGCCGCTGATCTTGATCAGGTTACGAAACATCTGGCGTTCGCTGAGCGAATAAAACCCGTATAACAGCTGGGCGTCCTCACGGACCACCATGTGTGTATGCAAGGTGATGGTCTCACCGCATTCGGGCAGATGATAAAACGTCGACATCGATGCTTCCAGCTCGTAACCGACACCCTGTACGTCGATCAAGATCGCTGGCGGATGTTTTTCCAGAAGTGTGCCTTGCAGTCGTCCGATCATATAATTATTATCTCCAACGGCCGCCGCGGACTTTGCTCACTATACCCAGAGTTTTGACATGCATGTGATTAGCATGGCAAAGAGCGATCGCCAGGCCATCAGCCTCGTCGCTCTGCGGTACAAAATCGAGTTTTAGTAATAATTTCATCATCTGCTGAATCTGTTCTTTATCTGCTGAGCCATTTCCGACGACAGCTTTCTTTATCGCGCGCGGCGTATATTCACCAACTTCGAGCTGTGCATTGATACCGGCACAGATGGCAGCGCCTCTTGCCTGGCCAAGTTTCAGCGCAGAGTCCACGTTCTTATTGACGAATACCTGCTCTATTCCCATAGTAAGCGGCTGCCACTGGGAAATAATCTTGCCCACCTCGTTGAATATAAAACCCAGGCGATCGGGCAGCTCATCACCCTTGATATTGATATAACCGCTGGTGACATAATGGTGTCTAATACCATCACTATCGATCACCCCGAAACCGGTGCATCTGGAGCCCGGGTCGATACCAATTATGCGTATTTTATCAATCAATCTTATCTATTCATCGTTATTTTATTGTTATGCAGACAACTGTTCCATCACTTCATCAGAAAAATCTGCATTGGTATGTACATCCTGCACATCATCGAGATCTTCCAGTGTATCGATCAGTCGCATGATCTTTTCAGCATCGTCTGATGATACCTCGACCAGGTTGGCCGGCCTCTCGATTACGTCGGCCTGTTCCGGATCAAAGCCTGCCTCGATCATTGTATCTTTTACCGGGATAAAATCCTGGAATGCTGTAATCACCTCGATGCTGCCATCTTCATTGGTGGCCACATCATCCGCGCCGGCCTCCAGAGCAGCCTCCATAATAGCATCCTCATCACTGCCAATTAGATATCGCAGCACACCGATACGATCGAACATGTATGCCACCGATCCATCAGTGCCCAGGTTTCCCCCGGTCTTTGTAAAAGCATGCCGCACTTCAGAAACAGTTCGGTTACGGTTATCCGTCAGGCAGTCCACCATGACAGCCGTACCTGCTGGCCCATAGCCTTCGTAACGGACCTCTTCATAATTCGCATCATCCCCTTCTCCAGTACCTCGCTTGATGGCACGTTCGATAGTATCACGGGTCATATTGGCGCCGAGAGCCTTGTCTACCGCCAGGCGCAGGCGTGGGTTGGCAGCAACATCACCGCCACCGCCACCTCGCGCTGCCACGGTGATCTCACGGATCAGCTTGGTAAATATTTTTCCGCGTTTTTTATCCTGGGCAGCTTTGCGGTGCTTGATATTCGCAAATTTGCTGTGGCCGGCCATGAATTGCGCTCCGTATTATTCTAGTTATCAGAGTTTCAATCTAGTGTGCAGTCTACCATTGCAGTGGGGGTTCGGCTAAGGATTTGGGGGGATTTTCTTGTATTGGGCGTTTTGTCTTTTTCTATGCTGTAGGTTTCTTTTTTTTTGCATTTGCCTGTGTGGTTTCGTTAGTCATTTTCCTCTCATCGCCAGCGAGGTAACCTGCAGGAGCGGAAAAAATTGTCTGCAGCAGTTTTTCACGTAGAGCCCCGATAGGGGTAAAGCATAGGGATATGCTGAATAATCTTGTTCCGCGATTCTTGCACCACGGGCGAGGTGCTAGTTTTTGTTTTCTGTTTTTTTATACGCTGCTTAGGTACTTATATACTACCCGTGAGTTTCGCCTTTTACGGCGAGTGACTCTTTTGCAACAGCCCAAAAGAGTA
>JABDRN010000013.1 GCA_013041745.1 Gammaproteobacteria bacterium | reverse complement strand
AAAGATTGAGATGGAAAGCTCACTTTTTGGTGTAAGTTCACAAAACAAATCATATCGATTAAAAGTTAATCTATAGCTTATCCTTCATGAGTCATCTTTGTCTGTGTCAAACGTCCGCTTCTGGCCGGAAGTTGCCTGTCGGTGGGTTTTGAGCGATTTTAGGTCTGAGAGTCTCTTGTCGACCCAAAGGCGACTATTAGTTAATTCTAATATTGATCAATGTGTTGCGTCGATTGGTTGAAGTCGCAGCCGAAAGCAGAAGTTAAGCCTGCTCCAGGATAACTTTAGTTCTTACTAGATTAATTACTCTTGTTCTTCTAACGGATAGGGTAGTTCGAGCAAGGTAATTTCTGCATCTGCATCTGCATCTGCATCTTTAAGTTTTAATGTTTCAGATTCTGCAGATTTTATCTGGATAACGGCCAGCGCTTCGTATTCGTTCGCTGCTGTCTGATAGACGGTTATTAATGTTCCGGTGTACTGGTTTTCAGTTGAGGTACCTGTTGCTAACTGGTCGCCCGCTTTTGGTGGCGTATCAGATATTATCTTTATCCGGTAGGTGCGGCGCTTCTGTTTGCCGAGGTAATGCGTACGGGCAACGATCTCCTGCCCGGTATAACAGCCTTTTTCAAAACTCACGCCGTTGATCAGTTCCATGTTTGCCATCTGCGGTACGAATTCTTCCCTGGTGTTGCTGTCGATAAACGGCAGGCCATTCATGATGTTCAGGTAGTCCCAGTATGTGCTGCTGGTTACACTGGTTTTTTCAGACAGGCTTTCCCAGAGTGCTTTGGCATGCTGCAGTGAGCAAAATATCTCATAGCGCGGAATCTTGTCTGCAACACGGATAGCGATGTAGTCGTCATTCTGTGAAACGCTGTCGACCGTGGTGTTGAGCTTGTCGATACTCTGTGAGAGTAATTTTTCTGCATTATTACCGCTGATGCCGATATGAATGAGCTGTTCGCTGACGTCCTGGATCGCTACCTGTGCTCTTAATACGTATTTTTGCAGGTGCTCGATGCTTCCATCAACAAGGTCGTTCCTGATGCTGAGAAAATAATTCTGCTGGCTCTGGAACAGGCGAAAATTAGCCAGCATACGGCCCTTGTTGTTACAGAAGGCACTGATCTGGCTATGTTCCTCGTCAACTTTATTTACGTCGTTGGTGAACTGCCCCTGTATGACATCAGTGGCATCGCCACCGGCAACAACAACGGTACTGAAATGTGAGAGGTCGCAGATGATATCGCTGCCCTCTGCTAATCCAGCATCACTGAAAGTGCTATCAAATATGAACAGTCCATCCTGGCTTTGTTCAGCCCCATTTTGCAGTAAGTAATTTTTCCAGTCGTTATTCATCAGTTATTCAATGTGATTTAGAAATGTAATAAGAACAGCGCATATTAGACAAGTTTCGATGATTAATCATTATAGATTTACTGTGGTTTTTAATATGAGGCTGGTTCGATAATTTTCAAATGCCAGCTTGTCAATTATGAAAACGGGTAACGATTTGTCTCTGACTCTATAAGAATCATATTGTCGTTGATAAACAGTCTACAGTCGCGTTTCGTCAAGTGAGAGATATCCATGCTTCTAAACTAGTAATCGTGAGTAATGATTACAGGAGCAGAGAATGAAGCGTGTAATACAAAGTGTTGTTCTGATTGCTGGTGTACTGTTGTCCAGTATGCGCACTGTGGCTGCGACTGAAATAGAGCATATGTCAGATATCGAGATTTGTGAATACGCTGCTCGCATGTCCACGGCCCTGGAAAACATCAAGAATTATCAGATATGTGAACAACAGGATACGCAATGTGTCCGCACCGAACTCGCTCGCTATGGTGTCTCGTATGATGATAAAGAGGGGGTGCAGAAACGTCTGGTTATTCTCATAGGCAGTGTTCATTAAGCGGGGCTCTGGTCGTAAGCGCTAACTTCGTTTGTCGCCTTGACATCATCAGTTATTTGCTTCAAGTTTAAGCACATACAACAATCGATGATGCTGAAGATTCAATTGGAATTTTGATTCGATACTGTTGTCAGACTAATCATCTCACTGCTGTGTCAGAGACAAATGACTGATAACCGACCTGTTTATTTGAACCTTATCAAGATACGGTTGCCGTTGACTGGTATCGTTTCCTTTGCACATCGTATTTCCGGTGTGATGCTTTTCCTTTTTATTCCGTTTTCAGTATATTTGCTCGATCTGTCTGTACAGTCGGCAGAGTCTTTTGCTGCGGTGCAACGGCTACTTGATCAGCCACTGATGCAAGCAGTGCAGTTGCTGGTGCTCTGGTCTATCGCACACCATTTTTTCGCCGGCATCCGTTTTCTGCTGATCGATGCCGAGATCGGTGTCGAAAAGTCACAGGCTCAACTTGGTGCCTGGCTGGTCCTGCTGGCTGAGGTGATCGCCATGCTGCTGATCATAATCGGAGTCTACTCATGAGCCTGTATGTACTGGAAGGACTGCGGCCCTGGGTAATACAGCGTGTCAGTGCCGTTTACCTGGCGTTGTTTTTTATCTATGTCGCCTACTGTTATTTTTCTGCTGAGGTGATCGCTTATCATGCCTGGAAGGGCTGGTTGTACAATCCGTTCAATACTACGGTTACCGGTATCTTTGTCATCGCGATCCTGTTCCATGCCTGGATCGGCATGCGTGATGTCGTGCTCGATTATGTCCATAACATCATGATACGGATTTTTATCCTTGCGGTTTTTATCGGTGTCTTGATCGGTAGCGGCCTCTGGGTTTTCCGCATACTCCTGCTGTCGGTGGTCGCTTAGATGTCTGGGGTCAATACTGTTCTAACGGTGAATGTTTCAGGATTTTTTCTATGAGTGAAAGCAATAGACAGCCCATAGAGAGGCGGCAGTTTGATACATTAATCATCGGTGCGGGCGGCGGCGGTCTTCGTGCTTCACTGCAGCTGGCCGAGGCTGATCTCAGTGTTGCCGTCGTTTCAAAGGTTTTTCCAACCCGCTCACATACCGTGGCTGCACAGGGCGGCATGAATGCGGCACTGGCCAACGTCGGACCTGATAACTGGCACTGGCATATGTTCGATACCGTCAAAGGCAGTGACTATCTCGGTGACCAGGATGCTATCGAGTACATGTGCCGTACTGCTCCCAAAGCCGTTTACGAACTGGAGCATTTCGGCGTGCCATTCTCTCGTCTCGATAACGGTAAGATCTATCAGCGTGCATTTGGTGGTCAGAGCCAGAATTTCGGTGGCGATCAGGCTGCTCGTACCTGTGCGGCGGCAGACCGTACCGGTCATGCGATCCTGCATAGCCTGTATCAGCAGAACATCCGAGCCAAGACACATTTCTTTGATGAATACTTCGCTGTCGATCTATTACAGGGCGATGAAGGTCAGGTATTAGGCGCCCTGGTATTCAATATCAACGATGGCAGTATCATCGTTATCGAAGCCAGGACAACATTGATCGCAACCGGTGGCGCCGGTCAGATATTTAAGACCACGACCAATGCATTGATCAATACCGGTGATGGCATGGGTATGGCAATGCGGGCAGGCATCCCGTTACAGGATATGGAGTTCTATCAGTTTCATCCGACGGGTATCGCCGGTCGGGGTATGCTGATTACCGAAGGTGCCCGTGGAGAAGGTGGTTACCTGGTGAATGCAGACGGTGAACGCATGATGGAGCGTTATGCACCCAAGGCAAAAGACCTGGCGAGTCGTGATGTGGTCAGTCGAGCTATCGCCATCGAAGTGAGAGAAGGCCGAGGCTGCGGGCCTAAAAAAGATCATGTCATGTTAAAACTGGATCATCTCGGAGAGGAGGTCATCCAGAAGCGTTTGCCAGGCATCCGGCAGACCTGTATTACCTTCCTTGGAATCGATCCTGCTGAGGCGCCGATCCCCGTATTTCCGACGGCACACTACACCATGGGCGGTATCCCGACGAATCGTCACGGCCAGGTCGTGGTGCCGGTCAAGGATACACCTGAGGAACCGGTTGCCGGTTTATATGCAGCCGGGGAGTGTGCCTGCGTCTCTGTTCATGGCGGTAATCGACTGGGCGGCAACTCCCTGCTAGACATCCTGGTATTTGGCCGTGCCGCTGCAAACCACATCATCGAATACCTGAAAGAGAATAAATATCATCAGCAGATCGATGACGCAGCGATCAACAAGGTTGTAGATAAGGTCAGGCGCTACGACAAGCCCGGCACAGGAAAAGAGACGGTTGCCGGACTGCGCGATGAATTAAAACAGGTGATGGAAGAGCACTGCAGTGTGTTTAGAAATAAAGAGATCCTGAACCAGGGCGTAGACAAGATAGAACGCCTGGCTGAGCGGATGAAAGACCTCAGTATCGATGACCAGAGCTATACCTTCAATACCGCAAAGGTAGAAGCCTTCGAATTAGAGAACCTGATGGCTGTCGCTCTCGCCACCATACATTCAGCCAATGCCAGAGAGGAAAGCCGGGGAGCGCATTCACGTACTGACTTTACCGAACGCGATGATATCGCCTGGATGCGCCATAGTCTTTACTCTTTTGAAAACGGCCTTGATTATAAACCGGTAAGGACGAAACCGATCTCCGTCGAAAGCTTTCCACCTAAACCGCGAGTGTATTGATTGCAGTGAATAATTAACAGCGAAAAGTGAACAGTGAAAAGCGATAGTTGTACATGCAAGAACGGCCATCCTGAGCGAATGCGAAGGATCTTTATGGGTGATATATGAAATTTAAGATCTATCGATACAACCCTGAAACAGATAAAAAGCCTTATGTTCAGGATTATGAACTGGATAAGGTCGAACCGGGGACGATGCTGCTCGCTGCCCTGTTGCGGATCAAGGACGAGCAGGATCAGACCTTGAGTTTTCGCCGTTCCTGCGGTGAAGGCGTCTGTGGCTCCGATGGGATGAATATCAATGGCACCAATGGCCTCGCCTGTGTCACTTCGCTGGACAGTCTCAAGCAGCCGGTGGAGATCAGGCCTTTACCCGGCTTGCCGGTGATCCGGGATCTTATCATCGATATGGAGCAGTTCTACAAACAGTACCGTGCAGTGAAACCTTACCTGGTGGTAAATGATCCTATGCCGGAAGTCGAGTTGCTGCAGACACCTGAGCAGCGTGAGAAGCTCGATGGCTTATATGAGTGTGTACTGTGCGCCTGTTGCTCAACTTCCTGTCCATCATTCTGGTGGAACCCGGATAAATTCCTGGGGCCGGCTGCGTTATTGCAAGCATCTCGTTTTATCGAAGACAGCCGTGATCAGGATTTCGAAAAGCGCCTGGAAGATCTCGAAGGTCCATTCAAGCTGTTCCGTTGCCACACCATCATGAATTGTGTGAATGTCTGTCCCAAGGGATTGAATCCAACGAAGGCCATCGGTCGAATCAAGAACAAGATGGTCTCGCGTTCGTTATAGAGACCGGCTATGAGTGATGAATCCTGCAAGGTGGTAGATTACCGCTGGCAATGCCGCCGCGGCATGCTGGAGCTTGACCTGCTGCTGAATAATTTCGTCGAAAAAAAAGCGAGCACTTTAACAGATCAGCAAAAACAGTCGTTCGAATTGCTGCTCTCCTATCCGGATCAAACCCTGCTTGATCTACTGCTCGGTAATACGGTTTCCAGTGATGCGGTTATTTCCGAGATCGTCGAGCAGATCCAGAACACGCCTTTTGATCGATAACTATGGGTCTGGCAGATTTTAAACCCGCCTGGTGGCTGCGCTCACCGCACCTGCAGACGTTGTGGCCAGTGTATTTCAAAAAACGATATAAACTTGACCTGTTAACTGAACAGGTCGAACTGGATGACGGCGACTTTATCGATCTGTGCTGGAGTAAGAAAGACTCGGAGAAAACGGTCCTGGTACTGCATGGTCTGGAAGGCAGTATCGATTCACATTACATCAACGGTATCATCCATCAGCTCGAGCGGGCAGGGTGTCGACCTGTGTTGATGCATTTTCGTGGTTGCAGCGGTCGCATCAACAGGCTTGCCCGGGCTTATCACTCCGGTGAAACCGGTGACCTCGCAACGATCGTCGAACATATTCGTAAGCTGACGGGGCATTATCCATATGCTGCCATTGGTTATTCGCTGGGTGGCAATGTGCTGCTGAAATGGCTGGGTGAAACCGCTGAAAAAAATCCGCTAAAAAAAGCCGTCGCTGTTTCTGTACCGTTTCACCTGCATGATGCCGCTGCACGGCTGCAGCTGGGTGTTTCACGGATATACAGAGAGCATCTGCTGAAGTCACTGCGTAATACCTATATCGAAAAATTTAAAAGAATCAGGTCGCCGATTGATGTCGATGTCAAACAGCTAACAAGCTTTTGGGATTACGATGATAAAGTTACTGCACCGCTGCACGGTTTCGATGGTGCACAGGATTATTATGACAGGTGCAGCAGTAAGCAGTTTCTCAATACGATACGAGTATCTACCAGGATAATCCATTCTTTAGATGATCCGTTTATGTTTGCTACAACTGCACCCGGTGACGATGAACTGAGTCCGGACATCGATCTATTACTTACCTCCGGCGGTGGTCATGTCGGCTTTGTTAGCGGTGTCTCACCTCTGCAACCGGTTTACTGGTGCGAGGAGCGGACGGTCGAGTTTATTGCGGACAATCAATGACTGCATAAACCATGGTATTATCACTGGAAATAAATTCTCTTTTCTATTCTTTTAAATTTTCTTATTACATGGAGGTGTTCGATGAAACATGTTTCTGCTTTTCTGTTATTCATATCACTGTTATTAAACGCATATCTGGTTAATGCAGCTGATGCTGTAAAACCCTTTACTATCGGTATAGGAACTTACGCAAGCACCATCGCCTATGATAACTCACTGGTTAAAGATGATGATTTCTCAGGCTTTGCTCTCTCCTTAGGATATGCGGTTTCTGACCAGTTCGGATTTCGTGGCAACTACTTTTCACTTGAGCAAGATGATTCTTCAGATCTGGAGAGCAAGGGTATTGACCTGCTTGGTTACCTTGGGGTCGGGCTGGCAACACATGGCTTTAAAGCATATGTCGGCGGTGGTTTCTTCAGTGATAAATGGGAGCTTGGCCCGGTAAGCGAGACATTTAGCGGTCTGCAGTTGAGCGGTGGTATCGGTTACAACTGGGACTCGGTGTCACTGGATTTTTTACTTAATATTCGTGATGCCAGCGATTACGAAGATTTCGTCAACCGGTCCTTTCCATTTAACCCGGTTTCTGCAGCAGCTGTATCCGGATCGTTACTGATTTCATATCGGTTTTGATCGCCGGTTATGCTCGCAAGTTACGGTGACACTACGTAGCTGAAATATCTAATCGCTGTCAGCGGTTATCTTGCAGGCAGGTTGACGGGCGGCGGTGCTATGGGCCGTCCTGGCAGCGGACGTCGATAAAAAGGATAACCGTCATAGGTATCGTTTGCATTATTCTTTTCTGCCTGTTTCTGTAGTTGTAACTGCTTTTGTTTTTCGCGTTTCAAACGGTTTTCTTCTGCGATTAACTCATCACGTTTTTTTCTATTCTCATCGAGCACGCCTGCTGCTTCCATATTCCGCTCATGTCTTTGCTGAGCAGCCTTGATGCGATCATCAGATGGAGGCGGCGCTATATCTACCATTGTCGCCGTTTCGCTATTATTCGGAGGCGTCGTCGAGTAGCTGACATTGCCGTTTTCATCGACAGATTTATATATCGTTTCTGCATTTAACGGTGTTAACGGTATGGTGAACAAAAATATGATGCTTATCATGATCATCGAGATGTTTAGCTGAGCGAAGCCTCTGTTCAGGTCGGCGCAGATGTTTCTGATCGACTGCTTGTTACTCATATATAGTGCTTGTGTAGTGCATGAGCTACAGAATAACAGTGATAATTTAGTGAATGTTTTCATTAGTTAATTATGGTTAAAATGCAGTATTATATGGATAACACGCTTTTCATTATAAATAGTTTTATTTGAATTGCACGGACAGTTTCAATTGTTTTGTAGAAAGAAAGATGGCAGATAAGAAAACAGGTTCAGAACAAAAACTCGATGAGATCGTCGCCAAAGCCAGGCAGGAAAGCGAGGCGCGAGGCCATGGCTACCGTGAGCAAGCCTTGAAGATGTATCCATGGATCTGCGGACGGTGCAGCAGAGAGTTTACCCGTGCCAATCTTCAGGAGCTGACCGTACACCACAGGAACCACGATCATGACTACAATCCGCCTGATGGCAGTAACTGGGAGTTATTATGCATGTATTGTCATGACAACGAACACCAGCGGCAGACCGAAGCCTTGGCCAGTAAGGGCATAGCGCTCGATGGGGCAAAGGCACCGAGTGCGACTTTTAATCCGTTTGCTGATCTGAAAAGCATGATGGACGACAAAAAGAAAGATTGATCACCCGTCTGTCATTCCGACCAGCGGGAGAGATCTGGACCTTTCATAATATAATGAGAGATTTGAGATCTCTCCCGCTGGTCGAGATGACAGTTATAAACATTAGGTTGCTGACAGTTAATAACATTTGGTCAAAGAGTAGATAATGGAAACCATCGATATTATTGCAATGACACTGGGTGTCGCCTGGGCGTCTGGCATAAACCTGTATGCAGCTATCCTGGTGTTAGGCATCATGGGTTCAGGCGGTTACACGCAGTTGCCAGAATCGTTGACTGTGTTACAGGATCCTCTGGTTCTGTTCGCCGCAGGCACCATGTACTTCGTGGAGTTTTTTGCTGACAAGATTCCGGGTGTCGATTCGGGCTGGGATGTCATCCATACCTTTATTCGAATACCGGCCGGTGCCATGCTGGCCGTCGGTGCGGCAGAGGGGCTGGAGATCAACCAGGCAGCCGAGCTCGCGGCTGCTCTGTTAGGTGGCAGCCTTGCTGCAACTTCTCATCTGACTAAAGCCAGTACCCGGCTGGTTCTCAATACTTCACCGGAACCGGTGAGCAACGCGACGGCGTCGGTGTTCGAGGATCTGGCTGTTATCGGCGGCCTCTGGACAGCATTGAATTATCCTGTGGCGTTCATAATATTTATCATCGTATTCATCCTGCTCGCCATCTGGCTGCTGCCCAAGCTATGGCGTGCGATTAAAGAAATCGTAACAACGATCAGAGGCTGGTTAGGCAAAAAGCCTGAACCGGCCGTCGAAGGTTTTTCTGCTGATGGTGATTCACAGAAAAATGACATCATCGAAAACCTGATCGAAGCCAAGTCAAAAAAGATTAACGACGATAATTAGTTGATGATACCCGACTGACGATAAGGGGCTGATGATAACTGTCTTCGGTTCAGGCTTCTGCGTCCGGCCAGGTCTTAACCGTAGATGCGCGTCGGCATCACTTCTCTCAGGCTTCGCGACCAGTTCAGCAAGTGCTCACCAGAGGCGAAAGTCGGCTGCAGGATCGAGTCGGACAGTGGTGATAGATCACTGCTGGCTATGTAGGCCATCGCCGGTTTCTTTCCATAACTGATGACGAAGTTATTCTCGTCCAGCGTCTGCGTTATGCCACGCGGATTTTCCATACCGATGGCCTTGATGATTCGCCTGTCTGCCAGCGACCAGAAGGTGAGCAGGTTTGCCTCGGGGTGTGTCACTGCAGCGATACCGTTTTTATCATTGATGGATATGCCGAGTGCTTCACCCTGCATACGTTGTATCACCGCCGCGGGTTCAGTCATGGTGACCACAGGCTCGCCGTTCAGTTTTATGCTTACGCCTCCGAGCTTATTATCGGCCATGTTATCTTCGGCATTTGTTTTTTCAGCTGTTTTTACCGGTGCTGATGCAATCACCAGGGAGTCACTTTTTGTGATCAAGAAGTGGCTGGCATTTAATCTTTCGTCATCGAGCTTCAGCCGGGATAGAAGTTTTTCGCTCTTCATGTCTATGTAGACCAGTGATGGCTGATGAAACTTCGATTCAGACTGGCCGGTGTTGCTGACGACCATTATGTCCTGTTCCAGCAACTGGCAATCATGCGGCTTCAGTCCCAATGTCGGCAATCGTCTGACGCTCTCGAACGTAGCTGAATCACGAATATTTATCATTCCCTGTTGCGATCCTGCTTCGCTTTCTATGGTGTAGATATACTTATTATCCTTGCTGAAAACAGCGTGACCGGAAAACTGGTGATTGTCTGTGCATTGAAATTTCTGCATCACACTGAGGCTGCGCAGGTTGATCGTGCAGGCATTGCGACCATCTTTTTCGAAGCAGTAGACGGTGTACTTGTCTTGCGGATGGATGATGATCTCATGAGGGATAAAATCACACTGTACTACGCGCTTTTCTTTCTGCACCGGATTGATGATGATCAGGGCCTTATGTGGCGTGCCAAATTCGCTGTAGTTACCGCCTGATAACAGGATGTCTTCGTCCGGATTTAACAGTTCCTTGTGAGTGCATGCCGTCAACGGTAAGCCGAGTGTACCTCCGGCTAAGGCAGACGACAGCAGGCTGAGGAAGCGGCGGCGGTTGATGTTGTTTGTCGACATTACTTAATGAGAATTTTTGTGTTGATTATCATTCTCAGCTTAACAAATAAATCTAATTTTCGCTGTTATTCGTTTATGCTTAATTAACAGTTATAATCATCTGTTATTCAAATAAAATTATCACAAGAGCAATAGAGTGCTGGAGATGAATGTGCAGTCAGGACCAAGAGAAATAGTTACACCATTTCGACCGATTCCGCTCGATGTACCGGAAGGTATGGCGCCGAATGAATTTTTTAACAGTACAGAGAACCTCAATGATCTGTCGAACAATAATGGCCTGTTAAAGAATCCGGAAGACCTGTTGCTGTACAGGAAAGCGCTGGGCCATAGTAACGTCTTTGATACATCCATTATCTATAACACATCTAAATCGATCCTTGATCCGCTTGGCAGACCGGTACGTCGTACCCAGGTGCCAGAGGCAACGAAAAAATCCTGGAACCGGATGAACCAGATCATCATCGAGTATATGAATGAGAAGTTTCCTGATCCTGAGGATCACCTGATCCTTGCCGGTGAAGCCAGCCTCGACGCCACCTGGCCGCTGACATCGCCTGGTGTGCCAAGTATCCGCATGTTACATAACCACTTTATCTGCTTTGACAAGAAGCAGCTGCGTGAGGCGAAGTTTGCTGACACCAACGATCCTAACCTGACCGATGGCGGTCAGCACAGTCTGTTCCAGGCCTATATGCGTGATGTATACAGTGACTTCTTCTCGTCACTGGATTTCAATATCCTCAAGCAGACCAGTAAGGGCTCTTCCAAGATAGAGCTCACGGGCTACCCGCAGGGGCTGCCGAGCTGGAAGATCGAGGGGGGAAGTGAAGCCTTGAAAGATATCTATTTCTGGCAGGAGTATGACCAGATCCTGAAAGGTTTCATCGATTTCTACCGGGCTTTTTTCACCCAGGTGTCGACACGCAATGCGCCGGTCCCCGAAGGATCTTACTTTCCGCAACAGATCGAAAGTATCCTGCTGTTCAATAACGATTTTATGAGCTCGGCGAAAAAAGTCAGAGACCAGTGTATTACCGATGCAAAATATGCCAATGCTATCCGTTGGCAGCCAGCGTTCAAACAGCTCATCTACAGGAATGATGAAGGTGACCTGATCGTTACCATCAGCCAGAACTCGATAGGCAATGCGATCACCGAGCTGTTGGGTGTCGTGGTCAAGCGTGTCCCTGATGCTGATGCCTATGAGAAAGCTGAACCGGCACTGATCGAGAAGTTACTGGAAGTACGCAAACGCCTGATCAAGGCCGATCTCGGTGATGGCATCGAAACGCCATACTGGTCTGCGTAGTAATTTTCATCGGTCATCCATTACCATTATGAAACTCTCGCATAACCTCAGCCCTGCCGGATACGGTTGTGAAGATGTTGATCCGCGTGGTTTCGTCAGCCTCATGGATCTTTATGAGAACAACTACATGAGGCTGCGCCGGCTGGTGCCGAGGCTGGATGATTTACCGGTTAACAATATATCGCGCTTACCTGGCTGCCTGACCCTGCATCTGAAGATCCTCGAACGCACAAAATTTACTACCACGCTGTTCCTTACTTATTATTTTGATGAGAATGAAAAAGCCGTAGCAGAGCCCGCATTGACCTTGCGTATCTACCATGATGCTAACCAGGTCGAAGTGCTTACCGGTCATCTCAAACACGGTCGAGTGCGCTACGACCATATCCCGGAAAAAGCGATCAGGATCAAATGGAAACTAAATCGTTTTCTGTATAAATGGCTGGGTTATGGCCTCTATCTCGGGCATGCATTTGAGCCGCACCCAAAAAAATCCGATGCTGTTGATCTAACAGTATCAAGGATTAAGAAAATGTAGTCGCGTTAAGATTCTGCTGAGCAATATACTTTTATACGGCAGGGTTTGATATTTGCTCCTGAGAGCGTACTATCTATCTTTTATTGGATTAAATATAGAAAAACCATTGACTTATTGGCAATTATCCATATATTAGAGTTTTCTAATATTCATTAATATGATCATGCAACCCCGGCGGAACTATGATTGATTCTGGACCTGTACTGAGAAGTCGTTATTTTTCATCAAAAGCAAAGCTGTTGAGCCTGTTATCGGTATTGATGCTGCTACCGGTGGCGGATGCACTGGCGACAGATGCCGCAGCAGAGCTGGCAACGGCGGAAGTCAGTATGGATCTGCTGAGCCGTGAGTTCCGTATCGATGGCGTGGTTGAGGCGATCAACCAGGCCACCGTATCAGCGCAGACCTCTGGTAGCATCCAGGAGATACTGGTCGATGTCGATGATTACGTAGAAAAAGGCTCAGTCATCGTTCAGCTCAAGGATGTGTCACAGAAGGCGCAGTTGAAAAAAGCACAGGCGGGCGAGCAGGAAGCGATATCAAACCTCTCTAAAGCACAGGATGAGTATGATCGCATCAAGGACATATATGCCAAGAAAGTAGTTTCCAAGTCCAAGATGGATGAAGCAACGCATGCCTTGACCGCCGCTAAAGCGCGCCTGGATTCTGCCAGGGCGAGTCTGGAAGAAGCGCGTGAGCAATTATCCTATACCCGGGTGAGGGCGCCGTATAGCGGTATCGTTACTGAGCGCCATGTCGAAGTCGGTGAAACCGTGCAGACCGGTGCCAAGATCATGACCGGTGTTTCACTGGATAAATTGAGGGTGATCGTCGATGTGCCGCAGAACCTGATCAACAAGATCCGGATATTCGGTAAGGCTTTTGTCTATACAGAAGCGGCACTCGGTGGCGACCAGGTCCAGGTGGCGGTGGAAAAGATTACCGTTTTCCCGATCGCCGACCGTGCTTCCAATACTTTCATGGTACGGCTGGATCTGCCGGAAGGCATCGCCGGTTTGTTTCCGGGTATGTTCGTCAAGGCATCTCTTGTTACGGGTGAGAAGCAGGTATTACAGGTACCACAGCAGAGTATCGTTTATCGTTCCGAGTTGACCGCGGTCTATGTGATAAGCGATGACGGTTCGATCAGCTTCAGGCATGTTCGGCTCGGACGGAAGAACGGTGACGCAATAATCGTACTGTCCGGTCTGACCGAGGGCGAAAAAGTAGCGCTGGATCCTATCGAGGCAGGAATCGTGCTGATGCAGAAACGTCGTCAGCAGAATTCGGCGCGGCATAAAGCAGGCACGTCCGATGAATAAGCTGGGCATCTCCGGTAATACTGCGAAACATTTTCTAACCACGCAGATCACGCCACTGCTGGCGCTGGTCGGCGTCTTGCTGGGCATCTTCGCGGTGCTGATCACGCCACGTGAGGAAGACCCGCAGATCAATGTAACCTTTGCTAACGTCTTTATCCCGTTTCCCGGTGCCACTGCAACCGAGGTGGAGAGCCTGGTGGCAACACCGGCCGAGCAGGTCATCTCCGAGATTAGCGGTATCGATCATGTTTACTCCACCTCGACACCGGGAATGGCGGTGCTCACCGTGCAGTTCCTGGTCGGTGAAAACCGCACTGACGCTATCGTCCGTCTCTATAACAAGCTGTACTCGAACCAGGACTGGCTGCCGGAGAACCTCGGTGTCGGCCAGCCGATCATCAAGCCAAAAGGTATCGATGATGTGCCGATCGTCGCGCTAACGCTCTGGTCTGAAAATCCCGAGGTTGGCGCATACGAGCTCAGCCTGGTGTCTCATGGCCTGGAAACAGAACTCAAGCGCATCGAAGGCACACGGGATATCTACACTATTGGCAGTCCGACCCGAGTCATGCACGTGGTGCTGGATCCGCAGGCGCTGTCTGGCTACAACATCGATATCAAGGACCTGGGAAATGCCCTGCGGTCAGCAAACAATGCCCGTACCGGTTTAACGGTTACCGCTGAAAACCGGGAGATTTTAGTGCAGGCAGGTACCTTCCTGACATCGCCAGAAGAGATCGCCGAGCTGGTGGTCGGTGTATTTGACGGCAAGGCGGTATACCTGCAGGACGTGGCCACGGTGAGTGAGGGAGTGGACTCGCCATCGCAATATGTCTCTTTCGCTATTGGTAAAGGTAGTCTGCTCGAAGGTAACGACCTTGATCGAAGTACTATCAATCACCCGCAGCCTGCAGTAACACTGGCGATCGCGAAGAAACCAGGTACCAATGCGGTGGATATTGCCAACCAGGTCATCAAGCGGCTGGATGAATTAAAAGGTACCTTTATTCCGGATGATGTCGAAGTCAGCATCACCAGGAATTACGGTACCACCGCGCAGGCTAAATCTGAAAAGCTGATACAGAAACTGATCATCGAAACCATCGCCGTGATATTGCTGGTGATGTGGGCGCTGGGCTGGCGTGAAGGCCTGATTGTCGGTGCAGCGGTTGCGGTCACGCTGCTGATAACCCTGTTTGCATCCTGGGCCTATGGCTTTACCCTGAACCGTGTATCACTGTTCGCGTTGATCTTTTCTATCGGCATCCTGGTCGACGATGCGATCGTGGTAGTGGAGAACATCCATCGCCATATGGCGCTGGGTAAACAGAAGTTGATCGACCTGATTCCGGTGGCGGTCGATGAGGTCGGCGGACCGACGATACTGGCGACCTTTACCGTGATAGCGGCCCTGTTGCCGATGGCTTTTGTCTCCGGCCTGATGGGGCCTTATATGAGTCCGATACCGATCAATGCAAGTATGGGGATGCTGGCATCATTGATCGTCGCTTTCGTCTTTACCCCATGGCTGACCAACGTGATGCTGGCTAAATCGAGTAAACACGAAGGCGCGCATACGCCAGAGGCAGACTCAGAAAACTCGATGACCAGGTTCTTCAGCCGTGTGATGACGCCTTTTCTCGGTGGTGCCAGGGGTAATCGTAACCGCTGGCTATTGCTGGCAGGCATCATGCTGCTGATTACAGCTGCGCTCTCTCTGGTCGCGTTACAGGCCGTCGTGCTCAAGATGTTGCCCTCCGATAACAAGGGTGAATTCCAGGTCGTGCTGGACATGCCTGAAGGTGCCAGCCTCGAACAGACCAGTCGCGTATTGCAGGAGATGGGGCAGTATATCGGTACGCTCGATGAAGTCACCGATTACGAGATCTATGCCGGCACTGCTGCGCCTATCAGCTTTAATGGACTGGTCAGGCAGTATTACCTGCGTGAAGGTGCCAACGTCGGCGACATACAGGTCAACCTGGTTGATAAGCCTCTGCGTGATCGTAAGAGCCACGATATCGCACTGTCGGTGCGTGAACCACTGAGGGAAATCGCCAGTCGTTATGACGGCAATGTGAAGATTGTGGAGGTACCGCCGGGGCCACCAGTGATGTCGCCGATCGTCGCTGAAGTTTACGGGCTGGATTATGATGGCCAGGTACAACAGGCAAAAAAACTGCGCGAGGTATTTGAGAGCAGCGACAATATCGTAGACATCGATGACAGCGTGGAGTATCCGTCTGAGAAGCTGACAGTTGCTGTAGACCGTCAGCAGGCGGCAAGGCTAGGGGTGTCGCAGCAGGTGGTCGGCGAAGCGCTGACAACCGTGTTGAACGGTTCTGATGTCACTTATCTGCATGGCAGAAACCTGAAATACGCTGTGCCGATCAGGATCGAGTATGACGATGCCGACAAGGCTGACCTGGAACAGGTGCTCGCCCTGCAGGTGCGCTCCACTAGCGGTGCCCTGGTGCCCCTCAGCGAACTGGTTAATATTATCCCCGGTGAACGCGAGAAGAGCATCTATCATAAAGACCTTTTGCCAGTGGTCTATGTCACCGCTGACCTTGCCGGCGGAGTCGATAGTCCGCTTTATGGCATGTTCGATATATCATCCAGGCTGAGCGAGCAGGACAGCCTGGAGCAATGGTTTACCAGGCAGCCGGTCAATCCTTATGAGTACAGTCTGAAATGGGATGGCGAGTGGCAGGTGACATTTGAGACTTTCCGGGACATGGGCGCGGCCTATGCAGTTGGCCTGTTGATGATCTACCTGCTGGTCGTGGCGCAGTTTCATTCCTACAAGGTACCACTGGTGATCATGGCGCCGATACCGCTGACCATCATCGGTATCATGCCCGGGCATGCCCTGTTAGGCGCCCAGTTTACCGCAACATCGATGATCGGCATGATCGCGCTCGCCGGCATCATCGTGCGCAACTCCATCCTGCTGGTCGACTTCATCAATCAGCAGGTGAATGAAGGTATCGATTTTCAGCAGGCTGTGATCAATTCGGCGGCGGTTCGCGCAAAACCGATCATACTCACCGGTATCGCGGCGATGATCGGCGGCTTCTTCATCATCGATGACCCGATCTTTGCTGGACTGGCGATCTCACTGATCTTTGGTCTGCTGGTTTCGACCATCCTGACGCTGATCGTGATCCCGGTGGTGTATTACGCCGTGATGTATAAAAAGCAGCATCTATTATTGAAATAGCGACGGCTTGCAGTTACCGGCATGCTGATAGACAGACTGTGCTGCCAGAACTAAGGCAGTAATACCAAAACTAAGACTGTCATCTCGACGCCAGGAGAGATCTGGAAAGACAGTATAAGGACTCTCGGTAAATGCGCCATGCATTACCCGCCAGGATACCTCCCTGGACCGATCCAGGCATCGGGATGACAGCTATTCCAGGTGTTTTTCAGCGGTTCCCCTTGCATTGCCTCGCGATGCATTTTATTGCATAAAAAACAGTCAAATAGACTGCCCGTCAAAGGCTTATATGTGGTAGTATCAGGGGCTTTATAAGACGCATTTGAATGCGCTATTTTTTTGGGCGGAATGCGGCCCTGCAGGGCCCGCAATGGAATCTGACGTACTGCTGGTAAGCACCTCTAAATGACTGAATTTGCAAAAGAAATATCCCCGGTAAACCTAGAAGACGAGATGCGTCAATCCTATCTGGATTACGCCATGAGCGTTATCGTTGGTCGCGCTCTACCCGATGTTCGGGATGGTCTGAAACCTGTGCACCGTCGTGTCTTATACGCGATGAATGTTCTCGGTAACGACTACAATAAACCATACAAGAAATCCGCCCGTGTCGTCGGTGATGTTATCGGTAAATATCACCCGCATGGCGATACGGCTGTCTATGACACCATCGTCAGGATGGCGCAGCCGTTTTCACTGCGCTACATGCTGGTCGACGGCCAGGGTAACTTCGGTTCTGTCGATGGCGATGCACCTGCCGCGATGCGTTACACCGAAGTGCGCATGTCAAAGATCGCGCATGAGTTACTGGCTGACCTCGACAAAGAGACCGTCGATTATGCGGAGAACTACGATGGCTCAGAGTCGGAGCCTGTGGTCCTGCCGACACGTGTACCGAACATGCTGGTCAACGGTTCGTCTGGTATCGCTGTTGGCATGGCCACCAACATGCCGCCGCATAATCTCGGCGAAGTCATCAGTGCCTGCCTGGCACTGATCGATAATCCTGAACTATCCATCGAAGAGATAATGCAGCATATACCGGCGCCTGATCTGCCGACAGCGGCTTTTATCAACGGCGTGAAGGGTATCCGCCAGGCATACAGAACCGGTCGTGGCCGCATGGTGATGCGTGCACGTGCCGAGATCGTCGAAGACAAGAAGGGTCGGCAGTCGATCATCGTTACCGAGATCCCATACCAGGTAAACAAGGCGCGTCTCATCGAACGTATCGCCGAGCTGGTAAAGGACAAGCGTATCGAAGGCATATCAGGACTGCGTGATGAGTCCGATAAAGACGGCATGCGTATCGTGGTCGAGATAAAACGAGCTGAAGCCGGAGACGTCGTGCTCAATAACCTGTATTCACAGACATCGATGCAGTGTGTCTTCGGTATCAACATGGTGGCGCTGGTAGAAGGCCAGCCGCAGCTGCTTAATCTGAAGCAGATACTGGATGCATTTTTACGCCACCGCCGTGAAGTCGTCACTCGCCGTACTATCTATGAGCTGCGCAAGGCACGCGCCCGTGCGCACGTTTTGGAAGGCCTTGCTGTTGCCCTGGCGAATATCGATGAAGTCATCGAACTGATCAAGACATCTGCTAACCCGAGCGAAGCCAAAGCGGCTCTGTTGCAGCGGATCTGGCCGGCCGGTATGGGCGACGATATGGTGGCGCGCGCTACCGAGGGCGCTGATCTGAGTGCCTCGCGACCGGATGATCTCGATCCTCAATATGGACTCAAAGATGATGGGTACCATCTTTCCGAGGTACAGGCACAGGCTATCCTGGACCTGAAACTGCATCGATTAACCGGTCTCGAACAAGATAAAATTGTAAATGAATTCCAGCAGATACTGAATGTTATTAAGGAACTTATTGAGATACTTTCCAACCCTGAGCGCCTGCTCGATGTCATCCGTGGCGAGCTCGAAGAGATCCGTGACAACTACGCTGATGAACGCCGTAGTGAGATCATGGAAGACGAACTCGACTTCAATATGGAAGACCTCATCACGGAAGAAGATGTCGTGGTGACCTTCTCGCACGAGGGATACGCCAAGTCGCAGCAGCTGGATGTTTACAATACACAACGTCGTGGCGGCCGCGGTAAATCAGCGACCACGATGAAGACGGAAGATTTTATCGACAAGCTGTTCGTCGCCAACACCCATGATACCCTGCTGTGTTTCTCAAGCCGCGGCAAAGTTTACTGGCTGAAAGTCTACCAGCTGCCGATGGCCGGTCGAGGTTCTCGCGGTAAACCGATCGTCAACCTGTTGCCACTGGAAGACGGCGAGCGCATCAACGCCGTGATGCCTGTGCGTGAATATGAAGAAAACAACTTTGTCTTCATGGCGACCAGCAGCGGTACCGTGAAAAAGACATCGCTGTCAGACTTCTCCCGGCCGCGTGCATCCGGTATCAAGGCTATCGAGCTGCGTGATGAGGACAGGCTGGTCGATGTCGTTATCACCGATGGCTCTGACCACATCATGCTGTTGGCCGACTCCGGTAAATCAGTGCGCTTTTCCGAGACCGATGTTCGCGCCATGGGTAGAACCGCCGGTGGTGTCCGCGGAATGCGCATCGCTGACGGACAGCATGTTATCAGCATGATAAAAGTCGAAGACGGCGGCTCTATCCTGACCGCGACTGAAAACGGTTATGGTAAACGCACCAATGTCGATGACTACCCGCTAAAAGGCCGTGGCGGCCAGGGCGTTATCTCGATCGTCACCAATGAGCGTAACGGTAAGGTCGTCGGCGCTGTTCAGGTGCAGGACGATAACGAGATCATGCTTATCACCAACAACGGCACGCTGGTCCGTATCTCGGTGGCAGAGATCAGCGAGATGGGGCGAAACACCCAGGGGGTTCGCCTGATCCGTCTCACCAATGAAGAGAAGCTGGTCGAAGTCGAAAAGATAGAAGTACTGTCCAGTGACCATGATGAAGCGGATGAAAGTGTTAATGAAGAATAATTAAATTCATTAATATCAATAAATTAAGAAATTAACTTAAACCAAATATAACTAGGATTCTGGTGTAATTCCCTATGAGCAGAGTATTTAATTTCAGTGCTGGTCCAGCCGCACTACCGACAGATGTATTAGAACAGGCACAGGCAGAGATGCTGGACTGGAATGGATCAGGTATGTCCGTGATGGAGATGAGTCACCGCGGTAAAGACTATATGTCTATCGCGGCAAAAGCCGAAGCCGACCTGCGTCAGCTGATGTCGATCCCTGATAATTACAAGGTCCTGTTCCTGCAGGGCGGTGCCAGCAGCCAGTTCGCCATGGTGCCGATCAACCTGTTAAAAGCCCGAGATGGCCAAAAGCGGAAATCAGCTGACTATCTTCTCACCGGGCAATGGTCCAAAAAAGCCGTAGCAGAAGCAAAGCGCTACTGTGAGGTAAACCTGGTGGCGGATACTTCAGACAGCAACTTCACCACGGTACCCGACGAAGCTGAGCTTACATTTAACCCTGATGCGGCTTATGTGCATTACACCCCAAACGAGACCATCGTCGGTGTCGAGTTTCCTTATATTCCGGATACCGGTGATGTGCCCCTGGTCGCTGACATGTCATCGACCATATTATCGCGTCACATCGATGTCTCTAAATTTGGTGTCATCTATGCCGGTGCACAGAAAAATATCGGCCCGGCCGGCCTGACCATCGTCATCGTTCGCGAAGATCTTATCGGCCATGCTGATCCGGCGATGCCCGCCATGTTCGATTACAAGATACATGCTGATAATGATTCCATGTATAACACACCACCTACCTACAGCTGGTATCTTGCCGGGCTGGTCTTTGCCAGGGGCTTAAAGCTGGGTGGCATGAGTGCGGTTGAGGAAGTGAACAAACGCAAAGCCGAGAAACTGTACAAGGCGATCGATGACTCATCTTTCTACAGCAACCCGGTCGATGTGAAATGCCGCTCATGGATGAATGTACCTTTCATCCTGGCTAACTCTGATCTTGATTCGGCATTTATCGAGCAGGCAGCGGCAAACGGATTAATGACATTAAAAGGTCACCGTTCGGTCGGCGGTATGCGTGCCAGCATATACAATGCGATGCCCGAAGAAGGCGTCGATGCACTGATCGCATTCATGCAGGATTTCGAACGCACAAACGCTTAAAAACAGTTTCAGGTTATAAGTTGTAAGTTTAAAGTTTTTAACATGCAACTTATAACTTGCAACTTATAACTAAATTTAAAAACTGGATCAACCCATGTTCAACATAAAAACAATCAACAACATTTCTGATAAAGGACTAAGCCGTCTACCGGCAGAAACATACGCTGTCAGCCCGGAAACCGATAATCCCGATGCGATTATCCTGCGTTCACAGAAGCTTCATGATATGGAGATTCCATCGAACCTGAAAGTTGTCGGACGTGCCGGCGCAGGTACCAACAATGTGCCGGTAGAAAGGCTTGGTGAACAGGGTATCGTTGTTTTCAATGCGCCGGGCGCCAATGCCAATGCCGTGAAAGAACTGGTCATCTGCGGTATGTTGCTGGCATGCAGAAATATCTGCCAGGCCTGGCAGTATGCGGCGAATGTCGAAGGAACTGACGAAGAGCAGAACAAAGCAGTCGAGGCGGGCAAGAAAAAATATGTCGGTTATGAACTGCCTGGCCGTACCCTCGGTGTCGTCGGACTCGGTGCTATCGGTGTCGAGATAGCCAATGCAGCAGTTGCCCTGGGCATGCGCGTCGTCGGTTTTGATCCGACGATCACGGTCAAGAGTGCCTGGAAGATGTCTTCAGCAGTCGAAGAGATGGCGAGTATCGAAGAGCTGCTCAAGGAAGCGGATTTCGTCACTTTTCATGTACCACTGATCGATGCCACGATGAACCTGTTGAATGAAGATCGCATAGCGGGCATGAAAGATGGAGCGGTGATCCTGAATTTTGCGCGTAACGGCGTGGTCGATGATGACGCAGCACTGGCAGGTATCGAGTCAGGAAAGATCAACGCCTACGTCTGTGATTTTCCTGCACAGAAATTAAAGAATCATGACCGTGTTATCACACTGCCGCATCTCGGCGCCTCTACCGTCGAGGCGGAAGAAAACTGTGCCATGATGATCGCCGATCAGATCAAGGATTTTCTCGAGAATGGCAATATCAAAAACTCTGTCAATTTTCCTGCCGTCAAATTGCCGCGCGGTGGCAAATCTCGGGTAGCTATCACGCATAAAAATATGCCCGACATGATCGCCAGGATCTCGACGGCAGTCGGTGACGCCGGTTTCAATATCTTTCACATGCGCAACGAGTCAAGAGCTGATCTCGCCTATACATTGATGGACATCGAGAGTGAAATCGGAGATGATTTGATTCAGAAGTTTGCAGCTATAGATGGTGTGCTCAAAGCAAGGCAGGTTTAATTAAACAGTTTTAAGTTGTAGGTTGTAAGTTATACGTAACAGATAACAAACATACAACATATAACTTTCAACATATAACTTAACAAAGATGACTGAAAAAGATTCGCTTGCAGAGATACGTCAACGTATCGACGAGATAGACAAGTCAATTCAGGAACTGGTTTCTGAACGTGCTTCCTGTGCTGCACATGTGGCCGAGGTCAAGCAGCAGCAGGGCGAAACCGGGCACTTCTATCGCCCGGAGCGCGAGGCGCAGGTTTTGCGTGCCGTCATGGAAAGAAATACCGGTCCGCTCACCGATGAGGCGATCGCGGGGATTTTTCGCGAGATCATGGCTGCCTGTCTTGCCCATGAAAAGCCTTTAAAAGTCGCTTTTCTGGGTCCGGAAGGCACTTATACTCATTGTGCTGCAGTGAAACATTTTGGCCGCCTGATAGAGACACATCCAGTCGACAGTATCGAAGAGGTGTTTCGCGTCGTCGAAGCAGATGGTGCTAACTTTGGTGTGGTCCCGGTGGAGAACTCGAGCGCCGGTGTAATCAACCATACCCTCGACCTGTTCATGAAGTCGTCATTGACCATCAGTGGCGAAGTCGCATTGCGCATTCGACATAACCTGTTGAGCAACCTGGATTCGCTGGATAAGATTGACCGTATCTACTCGCATCAGCAATCATTGTCACAATGCAGTCAATGGCTGGATAAGAATCTGCCCCATGCAGAACGTATTGCGATGAACAGTAATTCACAGGCGGTGCTCTACGCGAAACAGCATAATGCCGCATCCATCGGCGGTACGATGGCAGCTGAGCTATACGATGTGCCCGTGCTGGCTGCAGATATCGAAGACGAGCCGGACAACACGACACGATTCGCCGTGATAGGCCAGCACCTGCCACCTCCGAGCGGTGATGACCGCACCAGCCTGCTGGTATTCGTTCACAACAAACCTGGCTCACTGTTTGACCTGCTAAAACCTCTGGCCGATCGTGGTATCAGTATGAGCAATATCGAATCACGTCCGTCGCGCAGGGGTGTATGGGACTATGTATTCTTTATCGATGTCGATGGCCACCGTGATGATGAACTTGTCAGGGATGCCATCACCGAAATCGAAAAATCTTCAGCGATGGTCACCATTCTAGGCTCTTACCCCAAAGCAGTTATCTGATATGTCAAATTCTTTTCTCGAACTTGCAACTC
>JABDRN010000010.1 GCA_013041745.1 Gammaproteobacteria bacterium | reverse complement strand
TTACTAGCCATCATGTGAATAAATTCCAGGTTGCCATCGCCATCGGTGTCGAACAATGCACCAAGACCATAAAATGGCAGGTTTACATCATTAGCTAAATAAAACTTACCATCTTGTGGCCATTGGCCCGACACAGTAGTAACATTACACCCATTAACCGGGGAATCCTCTGGCAAACGCAGTGCAAACAGGTTCTGACCTTCGATCTTGGAGACAACGATCAGACCACCGCAATTAACGGCTAAATCAGAGTGATCTTCCGATACGACAAGATAAGTGAGTGATATATCACCAACAGAGATGTATGAAGCATTGTAATTCATGAAGTTGCCAGAATTATCATTACTCCATAGATGGTACTTAACATCATCAGGTGCATCATAAGCTCCCTGATCAGAACCCACTACCCCCAGATCAGTTACGGCTACATCCCTGGCATTATCTTCCGAGTAAGTCAGAGTAACGGCAAACTTGCCCGCCTCTTCAAATGACATCTGGCCTGTCAACTCGTTCTCATAACCATCTCCGTCAGCATCTGTCAGGTATAAACAGCCTGCACCACGCTGGTCTGGACCACCGGCACTACCTGTAACATAGGAATATTCCTGCACGAACGTTGCCTCCTGCCCATCTCTTCCTATTGCCCAGACACCACCTTCACATGTGATGACTGGCTGATTTGTATCAGGATCATTGGTCTCTAGTGGATCAGCGGAATAGATATACCCGCCCTCAAAAAGGAAATGCGGTAGATCAATGTCATCAGGGCCATTACCAAGTGCCAGACCGATAGCTGTTCCTTCCGTCACATCATCAGGTGTATGGAACATCATGGTTACATCATACTCTTTACTCTGACCGGTGGTTTCCCAGGTAAAAGATCCTGTCCAGATGCCGTCAATGCTGGTTAAGCCGTCAACGGTTGGCGGTGGTACGGGTGGAGGTGTAACATTTGCTGCATCATCACTCGAACTGCTGCAACCTGCGGTAAATACAGTTGCAGAAGCAACCATAAGCGCGGGTATTACAGGTTTTAATAATCTATATATATTCATTGAATTACTTCTCCTAAATAGCGACCCACCAGAGTGGGTCGCTTATTCATATCTTCTGCTCACCGCTCCTGCTTATTTTTTTCTTCCCTGCGGCGCAGGCCAAGGTAACCCAGTGCAAACAGTACAGCTGCAGGAAGTATCGGATCTACACTTCCATCAGGGTTTGTTGAGCACGAGCAACCGTTATCATCATCACTTGTTGGTATTGTAGGCACGAGTGACTCAAAGGGAATCACTACCTCATCAGTCCTGATCTGAGGATTACTACCATCTAGTGCAGCTTCGGTTACTACGTCCAGGTAGGAAACACGAACGGTCTGCTCAGGCCATACATTCATGGTGCCGTCATTGTTACTACCAGCTCCGCCATTAGCAGCAGTCGGCAGGCTTACACTGAACATTTTTGGATTATCTGCATCCTGAAGAAGTTCGACATTCTCAGTCTCACCCGTGTCCAGATTTTCAACCGTAGCGGTTGGTAGCTCACCAGTAACGATATCAGCCAGCATGATGCTTAACGGTTCACCTGCAATGCCAGATCGGATTATGATGACACCATCATTATTGATGAAGGTAGTCAGCTCAGGTGCGGGATTCGCTACCCATGCAGGTGTTTCATTACCATATTCACCACCAGCCATTGGGAAGCCAGGTGCGCCACCCGTTCCAGGGCCATATGGCGCACTACTGGTTACAGGAACTGCGGTAAGGCGAACGGTGAATTCGGGGCCAGTGAACTTACGACCGAGGTAAACGAATGTGTCGACATTCAGGCCGGCAAGGTCATCCATTTCACCAAGTTCATATAATGGGCCAGCGGGAAACTCTCCTGTAGCAGGATCAGGCTCTTCCTGTAGCGGGAACAGGGCCCACTCGACAAGAGTTTCTCTAGGCACCACCGTGAAGGCATCAGCGTCTATATTGCCATCATATGTCGGATCAGCTCCCCAGCGGAACTCATCGCCATCCCACCAGGCTTTCAGATCCCCTTCCGTTGCTGGATCACCGTCAGGATCTTCATACACACCCTGAGACAGGTTACCAATATCGCCATCAGCAAGCACACCGTAGTACATCATGTAGCCGAATGGACTAGGAATATCGATGCCCGTACCATCGATAACACCAGTGGCCTGGGTAGAAACGATGTCAAAATAGTTAGGCGTTGTCGCACCGTAATAACCCGGCAGTGGCACGGATCCGTCTATCCTGGTAGTGTAATTTGCGCTGTCAGTATAACCACTATCCAGTTTACCCAGTGTCTGAATCTCTGGTGGGTTGATGCCTGATGGTCGTTTATCCCACCAGCCACCGACAGGTGTGGTACGTTTATCAGTGTTGAATGAGTACATCGTAGGCGAGAAAGTAGAGTATTCTCCTTCCAGCCATATCTCCTGAGGTATGGGCTGATCAACAAGCGGATCTCCGCCGCCATCATATACGTCAGCACAATCATTGGTACCTGTGCCAGGACGGTCACGCCTCACATCGAAGAAATGATCTGCCATACAGGGTCGTAACTCGAAACCGAGAGACTTGTCTGGTTGCAGACCATCTGTATTTGCATTTGGAACTTCTGTAAATGTAGAACCAACACCGGTTCCAAGCTCTACTCGGAAACCGGCGAGACGCACACCATCACGCACGACTGGCTGACCTAAAGAATCAACCGCGTCCATACCGCTGGCATTATGAAACTTCTGCAGGATACGGTAGATACGTCCAGATTCCTCGATACCATCGTGTGTCGGCAGGCCTTCTCCTGCATCTGCATCATAATTGGTGTAAACGAGAGGATGCGTTTCAACGTTATAGACCAGGTCTATAGGCTCATCTGGCTGCATGACATTAATCTTGAAACGCTTGGAAGATCCCTGCGGATTGCTACAGTCTTTTACGATACCGTCTTTAACACCAGGAATAGGAATCCTGTCACCCGCTGCCATGATACAGTTCTTGGATTTGAAGCCATCGATATCAGAATATGACATCACGCCAGGGAAAGATCCGCTCTGGTTATCAAGCATCCAGTGGATGAAGGCAACAGCCGTTGCCGGAATCTCATCAGGCGGAGTTGGCGTGGCCGGATTAGTAGGGTCCCACCAGGCATCGGCAGTAGCCTCATCAGGGAAGATGTAAACCACATCATAAGGTCCGTCTTCTGGATCTGAACGGTCTGGGTGCTTACCAGCACGGATATTGACCGGGTTCAGTGCATAAACGTCATCTTCAGCCATCCAGTCCGCCATCAAACCTAACGGGTAACCCTCTTTAATGCGCTTGGCATTCGGCTCAGTAACCGGATTTGTTATGACTACATCGTCTCCACCACCGCCATCGCCTGTTCCATCGCCCGGGGCGGCATAACTCTGCAACGTTACGAACATAATCGCACTCGTTATAGCCACCGTTAATGGCTTTATTGAAGTATTTAGTTTAATCACGATATATCCCTCCACGGATGACATTTTTAAAAAGTAACTTATTACACATTACCTTTCTAAACTCTTAATGTGAGCCATAATCAAGCCACACCTTTCACTATTAACTTTATTTAACAGTCGTACTAAGAACATTGATAACCGTCAATTTTTCTCTATTAATTTTATGTTTTTTTTAAACATATTCTCATCAGATAACTTTTTTCATACCCTATGTCAGGGATACTAATTATAAAAGGGAACGAATGCTTGACGGCTGATGCCACTCGTTTGACATCTTGATCTATGTCATGTTTTTTGGCTTTATAAGTTAAGATATGCGCTATGGCTAAAGAGAGTTTCTATGATTCTGTTAAATACATCTTCGGTGAGGTCGGGCTTAAGTCGACGAGAAAGTGTTATTTAAATTATCGTTTTTTACTTGCTCTGCTGGCAGGTGTGATCGTCGTCTGGGTGATGCATGGCTGGGTGAAACCCTATCCATCTGAGGTCCAGTTTAGCTGGTTGCAGTTACTGTCGCTGATAATCTGGCAGCCACTGGTGGAAGAGGTGCTGTTTCGGGGTATTATCCAGGGGCAGTTTGCCAGGCGTGAGTGGGGCAGACGATCATGGTTGGGAATTAGCAGCGCAAATCTTTTAGCATCGATACTGTTCGTTGCTATCCACATGGTCAATAGTCCGCCGTTGTTCGCCCTCACCGTGATGGCGCCTTCACTGGTTTTCGGTTACTTCCGTGATTACTGCAACAGCGTCTATCCATCAATAATTATTCATAGTGCTTATAATGCGATGGTTTTTGCGGGACTTATTTTGAGTGGCAATATGGATTTTCCGTCATTTTAATCTCAGAGGGCTTTTATTCCTGTAACTCTCGGTTCTAATATCCGTTTAAAACACGGTGAACTTCGATGTGGACTCGTTGTAGCGAATGAAGATATACCAGACATGCAGCATCACTGCCTTGGTCATCTCACCTTCAGCGGTCATAAACGGTTCACGGAGTACGCATGACAGGCAGAAACGTGAGCGGTGCAGGACAAAACCGATGCCAAAACCGGTGTTTTATCCTTGGTAAAATTGATTCTTCTCAAGGTATTTATACGCGAGATTCGTTAAATTCATAAAGTGATTCATTTTTTATAAGGATGGTTGAATTATGAATTTTTTCACAAAAGTCGTATCGCATTCGCATTTTAAATTTTCCATCATGCTTGCGGCTTCTGCTGCGGTCTTAAGTTCATTCCTGCTGATTGGGGCGGGCAGCCCCGGCTTGAATACAGAGTTGATAAGTATCGGCATCGATGGCCAGGCTGGTGGTGGTGATGCTTATTATGTCGCTAGCGAGATCACCGCTGGCGCTGTCAGTGCTGACGGGCGTTTCGTGGTGTTTTCATCGCTTGCAGAAAACCTGACCGATGATGATGTCAGTGGTTGGCATATCTATCTCAGGGACAGGGCGACTGATACCACGACACTGCTTGCCGATGGCTCGAATAGCGGCGGTAGTCCGGTGATCAGTGCTGATGGTCAGTTTGTCGCTTTTCGTTCCCTCAGTAGCCAATTGGTCGCAAACGATACTAACGGTATAGTCGATGTTTTCCTGTACGAGAGAGCAACTGGATCGATCAAGCGAGTCAGCGTTGCCAGTGATGGCTCCGAAGCGACAGGTTGCAGCTGCGGCTGGCCAGATACCTGTAATGGTTGTGAATATGACAATGTCCATTCTCATCCTTCGATCAGTGGCGATGGCCGGTACATAACGTTCGCCTCATTTTCCAGTAATTTTGTCGATGGCGATCTGCCAGATACCCCGGATGTGTTCGTTCATGATACACAGACAGGAGAGAGCACCATCATCAGTCGTGCCAGTGATGGCAACCTGGGTAATGCTGGCAGTGGAGAATCATCGATAAGTACAGACGGAAATTCTATCGTGTTCAGTTCTGCCGCCTCTAACCTGATCGCTGAAGACTGGAATGATGTGCAGGATGTTTTTTTATGGCAGAGAGGCGAGGTCGGGCTGACCAGGGTAAGCGTTGCCAGCGATGGCAGCGAAGCTAACTCCACTTCGACTGATCCGGTCATCAGTGCCGATGGTAAACGCATCGTTTTTACTTCGGGTGCAACGACACTTTCAGATCAGGATACCAATGGTTTCGTTTATGATGTATTTCTGCACGATCTGGACAAGGCGACGACTACTAACCTGAGTTCAGGTCTGGCTGGCGGTGGTGACTGGCCAGCGATCAGCGATAACGGCCAGTCTGTGAGCTTTAATAGTGGCAGCGATGATATCTACCTGTTTAATACAGTCACCGGGCAACGGCAATTGATCAATGAAAGGATGCAGCATTCTGCGTTGAACGAAGATGGTTCGGCCCTGGTCTTGAGCGGTTATGACAATATGCTTGCTATTGATACTAACAATGATAAAGATGTGTACCTCGTCTCTCTCGATGGTCAGGAACCACCGGACGGTGAAGAGCCGCCTGTAGATGAAGAGCCTCCCGTAGATGAGGAACCGCCAATTGGTGATGATGGGCAACCTGTGCCGATAGATGGTGCTGCCTCTTCAGAGGGTGATGACAGCAGTAGCAGTAGCGCATGTTCTTATGATCCGAATGGCCGCTTCGATCCGGTGCTTCCGGTTCTGCTGCTGCTGGCGATCGCTTATCTTGGCTGGGACCTAAAGAAAAAACGTACTGAGTAGGTATGCTTTAATCTCTGAGGGTTTTATTCCCTTCGCCATGCTGTATTGATTCTCTCGCAAAGGCGCAAAGCTCGCTAAGAAAAACAATTTATACTCTGCGTGCTTTGCGCCTTAGCGAGAAAATACTATATATGATATTTATTCCGGAAAGTAGTGTATGAGCTATTGAAAAGTAAATATCACAAAGATTTTTACTTAGCGAGCTTTGCGCCTTTGCGAGAGTAATATTCCTGTAACTCTCGGTTCTAATATCCGTTTAAAACACGGTGAACTTCGATGTGGACTCGTTGTAGCGAATGAAGATATACCAGACAGCCAGCAGTACATAAGTTGTTATCAGGGTGATTCCCCAGCCACCCATGAGGTCAGGCATATAAGCCTGAAAGCCAATGCCGGTTATTTCAGCCATGCCGTCGAGGAAGTCGATATCGACATCTGCAGCTAACAGACCAAATTTGCCGAGCACTGCATTGGCAGTCGAGCCGCTCCAGGCAAAGAAGATAACAGCAACCACCAGCTTGAGGTGACCTTCACCGATACGCCATAGAGAACCGGAGGCACAGCCGCCGGCAAACACCATGCCGATGCCGAAGATAATACCGCCAAGTGCGGAGCCGAGCCAGAACCGGGCTGGTATGGCGAGATAGGGATCGATAGTACCGAAAGTAATGAAAGCAGCACCGATCGGTGCACCCATTGCCACGGCCAGCATCAATGCCTTGGTCATCTCGCCTTCTGCGGTCATGAAAGGTTCACGGAATACGCGTGACAGGCAGAAGCGTGAACGGTGCA
>JABDRN010000008.1 GCA_013041745.1 Gammaproteobacteria bacterium | reverse complement strand
CCACGTTTCGTGCAGACAAACTCGAGTAACCTGGTCGACGCCTATAAGTGGACAGAACTGGACAGGAGCAGCGGGATCGCCTTCTTTACTCTCTATTCCGGCATCACCGACCGCGCCGAACCCTGCGAGTCACTCAAGGCCAATACCGTTTTTTGCCTGGGACTGGATGGTCATAAGGTACTGGTCTCTTCAGAACAGCTTGATAACTTCCGCCTCGGTGGCGTGCTGAACGAGGAAGACAGCAAGCGCGGTGTACGCGGATCATACCTGGTCAACAAGACACTTGAACTATCTGCCAGGGAAACGCAACGCTGGCAGTTCGCTGCTGACGTCGAACTGACACAGAGCCAGGTGGTTGAATTGCGCAGGCAACTCGATAAGCCTGATAACGTAGCTCGAGCGATCGACGACTCGATCGAAGAAGGTTCAGATAAACTGGCGCGTATCATAAGCCGTGGTGATGGCTTCCAGCAGACCGGTGAAGATAATGTTGCGGTGCATCATTACGCGAATGTGTTGTTCAATATATTACGTGGCGGTGTGTTCGATGATCAGTACCAGGTGTCTTCCAGCGATTTTGCTGCCAATATCAAAAATTTTAGCCGGGATATCTATCAGCAGCATCGAGAACTGCTCGAGGGCTTTCCGGAAAAGCAGGATTTCACTCAGCTGCTGTTGGCTGTAAAACAGCAGGATGACCACCAGCTGGAGCGGTTATGCCTGGAGTATCTGCCGATAACCTTTGGCCGCAGGCATGGTGATCCCAGCCGTCCCTGGAACCAGTTTGCAATCAAGCTGAAGGACGAAGACGGTAATCGTCTGCTTTCTTACGAGGGTAACTGGCGCGATATCTTTCAGAACTGGGAAGCGCTGGCATTGAGCTACCCTGAGTTCATCGAAAACGTGATCGCCAAGTTTGTCAATGCATCGACTGTCGATGGTTACAATCCTTACCGTATCACCAAGCAGGGTATCGACTGGGAAGTCGAAGAACCGGACGACCCATGGAGCTATATCGGATACTGGGGTGATCACCAGATCATCTACCTGCTCAAACTACTGGAACTTTCTAATAGCTTTCACCCGGCCAGGCTGAGCGCTCTATTGCATCAGCCGGTATACAGTTATGCCAACGTGCCATACCGCATCAAACCCTTCGAGGACCTGCTAAAGGACGCAAAGTCTACAGTCGATTATGATGAAGACCTTGCAGAGCTGATCGAACATCGGGTCGACAACATGGGTGCCGATGGCAAACTGGTGTTGAACGGCGGCGGCAAGGTATACCAGGTTAACCTGCTGGAAAAACTGCTGGTGCCGTTGCTCAGTAAACTGGGTAACCTGGTGGTCGATGGTGGTATCTGGCTCAATACCCAGCGCCCGGAATGGAATGATGCTAACAACGCGCTGGTCGGCCAGGGCCTGTCTATGGTGACGCTTTATTATATGCGTCGTTATATCAGTTTCATGCAGGACTTGCTGATCGCTGAAACAGAAGAGGTCATCCTGTCCAATGAAGTCAGTCGCTGGTCCCAGGAAACGGCCGCTGCTCTGAGTCGTGTGCGTCCATTATTGGGGAATACGCCACTCAACGACAGGCAGCGGTATGATTTATTGCTCGAGCTCGGCCAGGCGGCAAGCCATTATCGCCAGATCGTTTATCAGCAAGATTCTTTTACCGGTAAAGTTGCCAGGCCGATCGATGATATAAGGGCACTGCTTGACGATGCGCTTTCAGCTATCGACCACAGCATCGCTAACAACCGGCGGCTGGATCGTCTTTATCATTCTTATAACCTGCTGGAGCTGGAGCATGAGGCAGCTTCGGTGAATACGCTATATCCGATGCTGGAAGGGCAGGTCGCTGCACTCAGTTCTGGTGCGGTTCCTGCCGAGCAAGCAGTAGAGGTTCTCGAGGCATTGTATGAGAGTGATGTATATCGTCCTGATCAGAACACCTTCATGCTCTATCCTGACCGGGAGTTAGCAGGCTTCCTCGATAAAAATCGTATACCTGCCGGGCAGATCGAGCAGATTCCACTGTTGCAACGGATGTTAAGCGAAGGCGATGACAGTATCGTGTTGACTGATGTCGATGGTAACTATCGTTTCAATGCAGATCTGAGCAATGCAGGCATGTTGAATCATGAGCTGAGCGCTCTCACTGCGGTTTATGGCGATGAGGTTGAACTCGCACGCAGACCATTGCAGGAACTCTACGAAACCGTATTCAACCACCAGGAGTTTACCGGCCGTTCTGGCGGTATGTTCGGTTTTGAGGGACTGGGATGTGTCTACTGGCATATGGTCGCCAAACTGTTACTGGCAGTCGAGGAGAATTTCTTCGCGGCGCTGGACCAGGGTGCCGACGCCGCGGTTTGCCATAAACTGGGCCGGCTGTATTACCGCGTTCGTAAGGGTATCGGCTTTAACAAGACACCGGCAGAGTATGGTGCATTTCCAACTGATCCATACTCGCATACGCCCAAACATGCCGGTGCACAGCAACCGGGTATGACAGGACAGGTGAAAGAGGAAATAATAGCCCGTTACGGTGAGCTGGGTGTCCGTGTCAGTAATGGTGCGGTAAGTTTTCAGCCAGACCTGCTTCGTGCGCAGGAATTTTCTCCACAGCCAGGAGAGTTTCGTTACCTGGATGTCGATGATAACTGGCAGGTGATCGAAGTACCAGAACGTGGCCTGGCTTTTACCTGGTGCCAGGTGCCAGTGGTTTATCAACTGGCGGATGCAGTCGATCCTGTACTCACCGTGACCTGGGATGATGGAACAAAACAGTCACTGTTGCCGACGCAGCTTCCGGCCGATGAGAGCTCAGAACTGTTCAAGCGCAGTGGTCGAATCCGTCAACTGACACTGGTGCTGACAGAAGAGCAACTGTTCCATGAGTGAGATGAAGTTTGATAAAGACTTTTTCTGGGGAGCGGCTACTTCCAGTTACCAGATCGAAGGTGCGGCCTATCGTGACGGCGGTGGTCGTTCTGTCTGGGACATGCTTGCCCGGCAGCCGGGTAAGATCGCCAACGGTGATAGTGGTGAGACGGCATGTGATCACTATCATCATTATAAAGATGATGTCGCCTTGATGTCAGAAATCGGCTTACAGGCATACCGTTTCTCGATCAGCTGGCCACGGGTTCTACCTGATGGCACAGGTAAGGTGAATCAACAGGGGATGGATTTTTATAGTCGGCTGGTCGATGAGCTGCTGGAAAAAGATATAACTCCCTGGGTTACGTTATTTCACTGGGACTTTCCATATGCCTTGTTCTGTCGTGGCGGCTGGCTAAACAGGGACAGTGCGGACTGGTTTGCCGACTATACGGCACTGATGGTAGATAAGCTCTCTGACCGGGTCTCACAATGGAGTACATTGAACGAACCGCAGTGTTTTATCGATCTTGGTCACTATGATGGTACTCATGCCCCCGGCCTGAAACTGGGTCTATCGGAAGTCCTGCTCGCAGCGCACAATGCCTTACGTGCGCATGGCAAGTCTGTGCAGGTGATACGTGCTAATGCCAGGATACAACCGCACATCAGCGTGGCCCAGGCGAACAAGATATCGATACCTGAATCTGAGCATCCGGATGATATCGAAGCGGCGCGTCAGCATATGTTCTCCGTTCGAGAGAAACACCTGTTCAGTAATTCATGGTTCTCTGATCCGATGATACTCGGACAGTATCCAGAAGAAGGCGTCAGCTTGTTTGCGGCAGAGATGCCGGAGATAGTAGAGGGCGATCTCGAGTGCATCAATCAGAAACTGGATTATTTTGCTACCAACATATATTCCGGCGTGCATGTCAGAGCTGGTAAAGACGATGGTTTTGAGGTTGTGGAAAAAAATGATCTGCCAGTGACGCAGATGGGCTGGCCGGTGACTCCTGAAGCATTGTACTGGGGGCCAAAATTTATCCACCAACGCTACCAGTTACCTATCGTGATCACTGAAAACGGTATGGCTAATGATGATGTCGTGGAAAACGGTAAAGTGCATGATAAACAGCGCATCGAATACCTGTATCAGTACATCGGAGAATACTCACGTGCGATCAAAGACGGTGTGCCTGCGCTGGGCTATTTCTTATGGTCGATGATGGATAATTTTGAGTGGGCCGAAGGTTATAACAAGCGTTTTGGAATAGTGCACGTGGATTATCAGACACAGCAACGCATCCTGAAATACTCCGCGCACTGGTATAAGGCGCTGATCGCCAGTCACAGATCAGGGGCGCTGAAGGACCCGGCAACGTCGATCGTAGACGATCAGGCTATAGAGGCTGTCTGATGCTGCTGCTGATACTACTATTATTGGCCTTTCTGTAACTTGATACAGCTAATCATCAATTGTTCAACATAAAACTAAATGCGAACCGAAAAATAACAACCATGTGTCTAATAGCAGATATAGGTGGTACCAATGCACGTTTTGCACTCGTTGAAGAGGGCAGTATAACGCCGCAACATGAGCGCACGCTGTCATGTGCGAACTATCGTACCTTGATCGATGCGGTACTGGCATACCTGGAAGATGTCTCACAGCCGATGCCAGAGACTGCGTCATTAGCGATCGCGACGCCTGTGTCTAATGACCGCGTAGTGATGACAAATCATATATGGGATCTCTCGCTGGAAGAGACCAGGAAGGCGCTGGGCCTCAAGTCGCTAAAAGTGCTGAATGATTATACTGCGCTGGCACTCTCACTACCGTATCTTGCTAAAGATGATTTTCACCAGGTAGGTGGTGGCGTTGCGGTAGATATGCAGGCGATGGCGGTGTTGGGTCCCGGTACCGGTCTCGGTGTATCAGGTGCTGTCTATGCGGGCGACTACTGGCTGCCGCTACAGAGTGAAGGCGGGCATGCTTCATACGGCCCGCTGAATGACCGGGAAACAGCTGTCATCGATGTAATACGTAAGCATCGCGATCACGTTTCTGCAGAATCGCTTGTCTCCGGACCCGGTCTGGTGTTGCTCTATGAATCGATAGCCAAATGTGACGGCGTCGTACATGAACTGTTATCACCTGAACAGATCGCTAAAAAAGCATTGAGCAAGTCTAACGAGTCAGCACAAGAGGCTGTTGCCATGCTCTGCGGTATCCTCGGATCTGTCGCCGGAAACCTTGCCCTTACCCTCGGCGCAAG
>JABDRN010000005.1 GCA_013041745.1 Gammaproteobacteria bacterium | reverse complement strand
GCCAGTAAAACCGGGCCCACGATAGGCACGATGACAAAAGTGATCTCGATGAAATCGAGGATGAACCCGAGCAGGAACATGGCAAACATGACGACGAACAGCGCGTGGTATTTGCCACCACTGAGGTCGCTCAGCATCTCCTGAATGAGTTCATCACCTTCAAAACCTCGAAACACCAGGGAGAATAATGCGGCACCGATCAGGATCATGAACACCATGCAGCTGACTCGTGTGGTACTTCGGACCACTTCACGTAAAGTGCCGAGGTTCAGCATGTTTTTCGACAGGGCGAGCAGCATGGCACCCACGGCACCGATGGCGGCCGCCTCTGTGGGTGTTGCCAGCCCGGCGATAATAGAGCCGAGCACAGCGAGAATCAGTGCCAGTGGTGGAACGAGGCTCTTGATTACGTCCCGCAATAAGCTGGAGTCCTCTTCTACCATAAGCTCTCTGGCGGCAGGCATGGCATCTTTGTTAAACAGCGCGATACCGGCGATATACAGGATATAAAGAGTAACCAGGAGCAACCCGGGTATCAACGCACCGATAAACAGGGCGCCGACCGACACTGTTTCAGGAGAAAAGATACCCATATCGAGCTGTGCCTGCTGGTAGGCATTCGATAAAACATCGCCGAGCAGTACCAGTACGATGGAAGGCGGTATGATCTGGCCCAGGGTACCGGAGGCGCAGATCAAGCCGGTAGATATCTTCGGGTTATAGCCCTGTTTTAGCATCGTCGGCAACGAAAGCAGTCCCATGGTCACCACGGTTGCGCCGACGATGCCGGTGCTTGCCGCCAGCAGCATGCCGACCAGGATTACCGAGATGCCGAGGCCACCGCGCAATTTACCGAAAAGCCGTGACATGGTGGTCAGCAGCTCCTCTGCAATCCTGGAGCGTTCCAGCATGACACCCATAAAGACGAACAGTGGCACGGCCATCAATATCTGGTTACCGATGATGCCATAGAGTCGGTTGGGCAGGGCTTCTAAAAATGCCGGATCGAAGGTGCCGGTCATCTCGCCGATAACAGTAAAGATCAGCGCCGTTCCGGCCAGGGTAAACGCCACCGGGTAGCCGGTTAATAATAAGACAAATACGGTCGCAAAAAGGTAGAGTGGCATGTATTCCATCAGTGTTCACCCCTGATGGAAGTCTGAGTATTCAGAACCGTTTGAACATTCCTGGCGACCTGAATCAGTGCCTGCAGGCTCAACAAAGAAGTCATCACCAGGATTAAACTTTTCAGGATAAACACACCAGGAAGTCCGCCGGCCTCACGTGAGCCTTCGAGCACAGACCAGCTATCAACGATGTAATCCCAGCTGATCCAGCTGATGAATAACATAAACGGCAGCAGCAGGAACAATGCGCCACACAGGTCTACCCAGGCTTTTGTCTGTACCGAGAAACGATTATAGAAAATGTCGACACGTACATGTGCATCCTGTTGCATGGTATACGCCATACCGATGAGGAAGATGCATGCATGCAGATATGTGGTGGTCTCCTGAAGCGCGATTGAGCCGCTGTCAAATACATAGCGCAAGACGACAACGATAAAGGTGACCAGTACCAGGAACAGGCTCAACCATGAGACGGTACGCCCGCTCCAGTCGATGAACGATTCGATACCCGCCAGTGTCCTGTTAAGCATGCTGGGTCAGATCCAGAAGTGCAGATAATCGTCACTGTGCCTGATACGATCTGCCAGGATATTTTTAAACTCGTCAGGATTCTTCGTATGTACCAGTTCGCCGCCCCGCGGGAAGTGTTTGTCGTAAAGACGAGACAGCCAGAAGCGAAGAGCGCCAGCACGCAGCATAGCTGGCCAGTATTGCTGCTCATTTTCAGTTAGGGGCCTGTATGCATGATAGCTGCCAAGCAGGGAGACGACCTTGTCCCTGTCCAGGCTGAAGTCGTCATTCAGGCACCAGTCATTGGCAGTGACCGCGAGATCGTATAACAGGACGTCATCACAGGAATAATAAAAGTCGATGATGCCGCTGAATGTGTCTCTTTCGCCACTCGAGTCCCAGAGTGCATTGTCTCTGAACAGGTCGGCGTGTATCACCCCGCGAGGCAGGTCGGCATGACGCTTTTCCTTTTGAAAATGGACTTCGTCGTCAAGCATCTGCTGGTCAGCCGCTGAGAGCTTTGCGAAAACTTGTTGTGCGGTATGCTGGCACCAGGCGGGACCACGAGGGTTGGGCTGGTGTGCCTCATAACTCAGGCCTGCGGTATGCATCTTTCCCATCGCTGAGCCCAGCTGCTGGCAATGATCTATCGTTGTTTTTATGATGCTGCCACCGTTCAAACGTTCCACCAGGGCGATTGGTTTGCCTTTAAACAGGCTGAGGTAGGCCCCCTGTTTATCGGCGACGGGGTTTGCACTGGGTACTTCATGGTCTGCCAGGTGATGCATCAGGTTGAGGTAGTATTGCATCTCCTCGAAACTGTGCTGTTCGAAAATAGTTAATACGAAGCGGCCGCGATCAGTGTTGACGAAATAGTTTGTGTTTTCGATGCCGTCGCTGATGCCCTGAAAGCTCTCTAATTTACCCGCGTCATAATTTGAGAGAAAACTTTTGAGTTCGTTTTCTTCGATGATTGTGTAAACAGACATATGGTGTGCAGGGGCGGAAGAACCGTAATAGAAATATTCAATGGCGTGATTTTAACGTATATCGTTAATTTACTAAATACATCTTCATCGCTGTTAAAGCGCCCCACTGTTTGCGATAATTGGCGGCCCGCAGAATTATAAACCTATTGGGTTAGCAAAACTGATGACTGATAAAAAACCGCCGCTGATACTGGTCGATGGCTCATCCTACCTGTTTCGTGCATTTCATGCCCTGCCACGCTTAACGAACAGTAAAGGCCAGGACACCGGTGCGGTCTACGGGGTCATCAATATGCTCAATAAACTGGTCGAGGAATATAAGCCGGAACATATCGCGGTGGTGTTCGATGCCAAGGGAAAAACATTCCGCAACGACCTGTATGAGGCATATAAGGCGAACCGCCCACCGATGCCGGATGAATTGAGAAGCCAGATCGAGCCGCTACATGAGATTGTCGAGGCCCTGGGCTACCCCATCATCGTGGTCCCGGGCGTAGAGGCCGATGACGTTATCGGCACCTATGCAAAGCAGGCGACCGAAAAAAATATCGATACATTGATCTCGACCGGTGATAAAGACCTGGCGCAGCTGGTCAATGAGCATGTCACTCTGATCAATACCATGAACAATGTGGTGCTGGATGAAGGTGGTGTGGTAGATAAGTTTGATGTCCCGCCAGCGGCTATCATCGATTACCTGGCGCTGATGGGCGATACCTCGGATAATATTCCAGGGGTGCCCAAGGTCGGGCCTAAAACAGCAGCGAAGTGGTTAAAACAATATGAGACGCTGGACAACCTGGTGGCCCATGCTGACGAGATAAAAGGCAAGGTCGGTGAGAGTCTGCGAGACAACCTTGAGCAGCTGCCGTTATCACGTGAGCTGACCACGATCAAATGTGATGTTGAGCTCGATCATGACATCGCAGAGCTGGCCATGCGTGAGCCACAGCTGGAAAAATTAAAGCAGATGTATACCGATCTTGAGTTTAAGACCTGGCTGTCAAATCTGTCTACTGAAGGTAAAGAGGAGTCCAGCAGTCCGGCCACTAGCAAATCCAGCTATGAGACCGTACTGGATAAGAAATCATTCGATCGCTGGATCAAAAAACTGAACAAGGCAAAACAGTTTGCTTTTGATACCGAAACCACCAGTCTTGACTATATGCAGGCAAAGGTTGTCGGTGTCTCGTTTGCTGTTAAGGCCGGTGAAGCCGCTTATGTACCGTTTGCCCATGATTATCTCGATGCACCGGCGCAGTTGTCTGAGCAGGATGTGCTGGGCGCCTTAAAACCCATGCTGGAAGATAAAGATAAGGGCAAGATCGGTCAGAACCTGAAATATGATGCCCATGTTTTAAATAATCACGGTATATCTATGCAGGGGATCGCACAGGATACAATGCTGGAGTCATATGTACTGGATTCCACCCAGCGGCATAATATGGATGATATGGCATTTCGCCTGCTTGGCCACAGTACTATCCACTTTGAAGATATCGCCGGGAAAGGCGCCAAACAGTTAACTTTTAACCAGGTCGATCTAGCGCTGGCAGGGCCATATGCAGCAGAAGACGCTGACATCACGCTGCAGATCCATGACAGATTAAGCCAGGCGCTGGATGCAGAGCCCGCCTTAAAGAAAGTGTATGAAGAGATCGAGCTGCCACTGCTAGATGTTTTATTAAAGATTGAGCGTAACGGTGTCAAGGTTGATGTGGCGATGCTGGATAAGCAGAGCGAGCAACTTGCACAGCGCATGAAAGAGGTGGAGCAGCTGGCATACGATGAGGCTGGTGAGAGCTTTAATCTTGCCTCACCAAAACAGCTGAGCACTATACTGTTTGAAAAGTTAAAGATACCCTCGTCAAAAAAGACCAAGACAGGCCAGTATTCCACCGCGGAAGATGTGCTGCAAGAGCTGGCGGCTGAGTATGCATTGCCAAAACTGTTGCTGGAGCACCGCAGCCTGAGCAAACTGAAATCTACCTATACAGACAAGCTGCCGCTCCAGGTCAATGAAAAAACCGGGCGTGTGCATACTTCGTATAACCAGACAGTCGCGGCCACGGGCAGGCTCTCATCGACTGATCCTAACCTGCAGAATATCCCTGTCAGAAGTGAAGAGGGCAGGCGTATCAGGCAGGCATTCGTCGCACCTAAAGGGCATAAATTACTGGCTGCTGATTATTCGCAGGTCGAGTTGCGCATCATGGCGCACCTGTCAGAAGACGCGAGTTTACTAAAAGCATTCGCCGATGGTGTCGATGTGCACCGCGCAACAGCGTCTGAAGTTTTTGGCGTGGCGCTTGATGAAGTCGAAGCGGAGCAGCGGCGGGCGGCGAAAGCGATCAACTTTGGCCTGATCTATGGCATGTCAGCTTTTGGCCTGGCAAAACAGCTAAATATCGGGCGCTATGAAGCACAGGATTATATCGACGTATACTTTGCGCGTTATCCGGGGGTGAAGGAGTATATGGATAAAACTCGTGCACAGGCGCATGACAGGGGCTATGTCGAGACGGTCTTTGGCCGCCGCCTGTACCTGCCGGAGATCAACTCACGTAATGGTCAGCGTCGACAGTATGCAGAGCGGACCGCGATCAACGCACCGATGCAAGGTACTGCGGCAGATATCATCAAGCGTGCAATGATATCCGTCGATAAGGCCCTTACGGCCAGTAAAGTCGAGGCAAAGGTTGTGATGCAGGTGCATGATGAGCTGGTAGTCGAGGTGGTTGAGAGTGACATCGAATCGGCTGCCGACCTGTTAAGAGTAGAGATGGAGCAGGCGGCTGAACTGAAAGTACCTCTGGTCGTCGATATAGGTATCGGTGATAACTGGGATGAGGCGCACTAGAAGGCTTATCCAGAAGAACGGCTTACCACGGCCAAGGTTTGTCGAAATAGTTAACATTGTTCGATACAATTAACAGGTTGCGCTAACTTATTCGGTTTCAACTCAGGCAAAATACACAAATAACTGATATTTAAGATAATATTGCGCTTTTAGCTTGCTGCATGGCTACCGTTCGTCGGTTTCTTCGCCACTTTCCAAGGCTTTTCTCCACATAGTTTTGACATATTCACTGTATAGTCTTTAATCATTATTACAGAAGCAACGATCTGTTTTATTAAAGTTTTTTTGATAGCTCTGAAGTGGTTTTTGTGAATACGCTGTAGCCCGGCGTAGGCCCGCTCTCTCCCTTTTTGCGGGCCATCGGAACCGGCATCCCCAATCCGGTTCCACCTTTGATGCCCGGCCATTGGTCGGGCATTTTTTTGTTTGGTGGTTTTCCCGGGCGACTGTTGTTGAGCCTGAGCTGACATTAAAAAATTAACTCTCGCAGAGCCGCAGGGCTCACAAAGAAAAGCTTCATGTTTTATGGGGTGGGCATCGACTACAGCTACGGGACGCTAATTGGCTGCGGTTCTTCGGGCAATACCAGACCTAGAGCGTTACAAATTAGATTGTTTTCTTTGCGAGCCCTGCGGCTCTGCGAGAGATACTTCGTTGGTGTCCGCTCCTGGCCATTAGCCAAGATCCAGCCAGTCATTCAGTTTGAACACCAATTCATCCAGGCCGGTTTTTTTTAGTGCAGAAAATATCTGCACGCTGGCATCGATGCCCGCATCTTTCAACTGCTTCTGGGTTTTCAGTTTGCTGTTCTGCTGGGCGCCGCGTTTGATCTTGTCTGCTTTGGTCAGTAAGACATGTGCCGGTAGCTGGTAGTGATCACACCACTCCAGCATCTGCCAGTCATAATCATTGAGCGGGTGGCGGATGTCCATGATAACGACCAGGCCTTTCAATGCCTGCTGATCGCTGAGATATTGCGTCATCAGTTTTTCCCATTCGTTTTTCATGGCGATGGGTACTTTAGCGAAACCGTATCCGGGCAGATCGACAAGTCGCCGCTGTTCATCGAGTTCAAAGAAGTTGACCAGCCTGGTTCTGCCCGGCGTCTTGCTGGTGCGTGCAAGCCCCTTATTGTCACATAAGGTATTGATCGCGCTGGATTTGCCGGCATTGGATCGCCCTGAAAAAGCCACTTCAATGCCGCCCTGTGGAAACTGTTTTGCCTTGCCGGCGCTGATCAGAAAGTGGGCCTGACGATAAAAGCGGTTATCGACTTTGCTGATGTGGGTTTTTTCTATTGTATTACTCATAGGCGGGCATTATGCGCTATCAGATTTAAATAGTGAATATAAAGCCTGTGAGCAAGCCTGAGTAAAGATCTGAGAGTAGTATTTGAATAGTATATCGCAATATATTGATATTGAAGCAAAGGCGCCGGTAGTGTAGAATCTCGCCACTTTTTTTGCCCTATCTGGGATTATATGTTTGGAGTTCAAACAATGAAAAAACTGATTTTAGCTAGCATCTCGATGTTCTTTTTAATGTCCGGTGCAGCAATAGCTGGAGATGCGGCGGCTGGTAAGGCTAAATCTGCTGCCTGCGGTGGCTGCCACGGCTTTGATGGTAATAGCCCGATTCCTGCTTACCCAAAACTTGCTGGCCAAAATGAAGCCTACATCGTCAGCCAGATAAAAGCCTTTAAAGCTAATACCGACCGTCAAAATGCGATCATGATGGGTATGTCAGCCGGTTTGTCTGATGAGGATACTGCAGACATCGGCGCTTATTTTCAGGCGCAGCGCTTAAAAGAAGCGGCTCCTTTCGATGCTGACAAAGCGGCTGCCGGTCGTGAGTTATATAAAGGCGGAGATCTGCAGAAAGGTATCCCTGCATGCCAGTCATGTCACGGTCCTAAAGGTGCAGGTGTGGCGGGAATAGGTTACCCGCAGTTAGGTGGTCAATATGCTGATTACACACTGGCTCAGTTAAAAGCATTCAAAAATGGCACCCGCAAGAACGATGACAAGATGCTGATGCGCTCGATCGCTGAGAAGCTGTCTGATGATGAGATGGATGCAGTATCAAATTACATCGCCAGCTTGAAATAATATATTATTGATAAGGATGATCCAGTCGGATTACCTAATGGTTGATTCAGGAAGGATGGCTTAGGCCATCCTTTTTTGTCTGTGTGCCGTTTTTATTAACCTGGAGCAGTTAGATAGTACCTATGTTTGAAGCCAAGTCACTCGAGTGTGTACGTGATGATCGTTTGTTGTTTAATGATCTGAGCTTTGCCGTTGCCGAGTCGGAAGTACTGCAGATCGAGGGGGCTAACGGTAGTGGTAAGACCAGTCTGTTACGCATCCTCTGTGGCTTGCGTCTGCCTGAAGCCGGGCAGGTGTTGTGGCAAGAGGAGTCGATCATTTCAAATCGCGAAGACTATTATGCCAGTATGGTATATATCGGCCATCTACCATGCGTTAAGGGCGATCTTACGGTATTAGAGAATGTCCGCTCATTGCTCGATACGCGATCATTGTCGCTGTCGAATGAACAGATCGAGGTGGCATTGGCAAAAGTTGGCCTGGCAAGTTATGAAGATGTGCCCGGCAAAGCGCTGTCATCAGGTCAGCGCCGCAGGATCCTGCTGGCTTTTATCGAGTTGTCTCAGGCAAAGCTATGGATACTGGACGAACCATTGACTGCACTCGATGTACAGGGAGTGACGTTGATGGAGTCGATGATAATGGAACATAAGCAAGCTGGCGGCAGCGTAGTTTTTACCACCCACCATGGTATGCAGCTGGAATGCGAGATGTCCTCAGTTCAGCTGGGTCGCAGGTCGAGGGGGTAACCGGTGTTAAAGGCTTATTATCATCTTTTGATCCGTGATCTGCGGCTCGCCTTGCGCAGCCGTCATGAGCTGGCAAACCCGTTGATATTCTTCGTCCTTGTGGTAACGCTTTTCCCTCTGGCGGTAACACCGACGCCTGATGCTCTGCAGACCATGGCACCTGGTGTCATCTGGGTGTCTGCGCTGCTGGCGGTTTTGCTCTCACTGGACCGGCTATTCAAGCTGGATTATGAGGATGGCTCTCTGGACCAGCTAATGCTGAGCCCGAATCCTCTGATGATACTGGTACTGGCGAAGGTAACAGCACACTGGTTTCTGACCGGCCTGCCACTGGTCATCATAGCACCACTACTGGGTATATTCATGAGTTTACCGGCTGAAGCGGTCATTGTGCTAATCTATAGCCTGCTGCTGGGCACGCCGGTACTGAGTCTTGTCGGTGCTATCGGCGTATCTCTGACAGTTGCAGTGAACCGTGGTGGAGTTTTGCTGTCTCTAATCATTCTACCGCTATACATTCCGATTCTGATTTTCGGTGCAAACGCGGTCGATGTGGCTGCAGATGGATTACCTGTCACGGGGCAGTTGCTGTTCCTTGGCGCTGTGTTAGCATTGGCGTTATCACTGGCACCGCTGGCTACCTCGGTAGCACTTCGTATTACGGCATCAAGATAATATTGTGAAATAGATAATCAGATTATGTGGCACTGGATACAAAGATTCTCTTCACCCAAGCATTTTTACGGGATGTCGGCACCGCTGATAAAATGGTTCTCCGTCAGCGCACTGCTGTTGGGCGTTTATGGCCTGTATCTTGGCCTGTTTGTCGCGCCGACGGATTATCAGCAGGGTGAGAGCTATCGTATTATCTTTATCCATGTACCTGCTGCCTGGATGTCTATGTTTGTATATATGGTCATGGCCGTATCCTCGGGCATCGGCATCATCTGGCAGATCCGGCTGGCAGATATGGTGGCTGCGGCAAGTGCACCGATAGGCGCATCATTTGCCTTCGTCGCACTTGTGACCGGCTCACTCTGGGGTAAGCCGATGTGGGGGGCTTACTGGGTATGGGATGCGCGATTGACCTCCGAGCTGATCCTGTTGTTCCTGTACCTCGGGTATATGGCATTACAGTCTGCTATCGAAGATCAGCGCAGTGCAGATAAGGCAAGTGGTCTGCTGGCGATCGTTGGCGTGGTCAACATACCCATCATCCATTACTCTGTCGAATGGTGGAATACCCTGCATCAGGGTGCGACAGTTACAAAGTTTGATAAACCTTCGATGCATATCGATATGCTGATTCCATTATTGCTGATGGCTGTCGCATTTAAGCTGTTCTATGCTGCCCTGGTATTGGTGCGGACTCGAAATGAAGCTTTATATCGTGATCGAAATCGCCGTTGGGTCAGAGAGCTGGTCGAGCGGCTATAGTAGAGGGTGAATTAGAAATGAACTGGTCAGAATTCTTTCACATGGGTGGTTATGCGTTTTTTGTATGGACATCCTATGCGATAACATTTGCCGTTATGCTTGCCAACATCATTCTCCCGATAGTGCAGCGCAAGAAAGTCATCGCCAGGATTAAACGCTCTATCAAGCGTGAACAGATCGAGCAGAATAGAGAATCAACATAGATAATCGATTGAAAGTATGAATAAAAGAAGCCGTAGAAAAGTTTTAATATTTGGTATCGTTTTTGGTGTTGCTGTCGCAACAGTGCTGGGGCTGACTGCATTTGAAGAAAACCTGCTGTATTTTTATAGCCCGACACAGGTAAAAGCTGGCGAAGCACCGGCGACACATTCGTTTCGAGTCGGCGGGCTGGTGGTTGATGGCAGTGTCAAACGCGAGCCCGACAGTCTGAAAATAGAATTTGACGTAACCGATAATACGGAGAGTATGACCATCCAATATACTGGTATCCTTCCGGACCTGTTCCGTGAGGGGCAGGGTATCGTCGCCATGGGCAGCATACAGGAGGGCGGTAAGTTTGTTGCCCAGGAAGTGCTGGCCAAACATGATGAGAATTATATGCCGCCAGAAGTTGCAGCAGCCCTGGAGGCTTCTGGTAAGTCGGTCAAGGAGGCTTCAGAACACATGCATAAGAGTACCAACTATTAAAGCTTCAGCCTTAACACTGAGACATCTAAAATCATGATACCTGAACTCGGACACTTCGCCTTAATCATTGCTTTTGCCGTCGCTATCGTACAAAGTATTGTTCCACTGATAGGTGCTGCACGTAACCAGCCCGCACTCATCGCTATGGCCAGGCCGGCCGCGCTGACACAATTTTTATTTGTTGGCTTGTCTTATGCGGCGCTGACACATGCTTTTATCGTGCATGATTTCTCAGTTTTGTATGTCTCGAATCACTCAAATCTTGTGCAACCGCTTCTATACCGTATATCGGGTGTCTGGGGTTCACATGAAGGCTCGCTACTGCTATGGGCGCTCATGCAGGCATTATGGACAATAGCCGTTGCTGTCTACAGTAAAAATCTACCCGAGATTCTGATGGCCCGTGTACTGGCAGTAATGGGTATGGTTAGTACCGGCTTCCTCGCTTTTATGCTGTTTACCTCAAATCCGTTTGAGCGAATTTTTCCAGTACCCCTCGATGGCAGCGAGCTAAACCCACTATTGCAGGATCCCGGCCTGGCAATACATCCACCGATGTTATACATGGGCTATGTTGGTTTTTCTGTGGCATTCGCTTTTGCGGTAGCGGCATTGCTGGGTGGTAAGCTGGATGCAACCTGGGCGCGCTGGTCCCGTCCATGGACAACCATCGCCTGGAGTTTTTTGACTTTCGGTATCGCACTCGGTAGCTGGTGGGCTTATAACGAGCTAGGTTGGGGTGGCTGGTGGTTCTGGGATCCTGTTGAAAATGCTTCTTTTATGCCCTGGCTGGTTGGTACAGCATTGATCCATTCGCTGGCGAGCTCGGAAAAACGCGGTGTATTCAAAAGCTGGACAGTGCTGCTGGCGATACTGGCGTTCTCATTAAGTCTGTTAGGCACATTTATCGTACGCTCAGGTGTGCTGGTTTCGGTGCATGCATTTGCCACTGATCCAGAGCGCGGCGTATTCATTCTTGGTTTCCTGATCTTCGCTGTCGGTGGCTCACTGGCCCTGTTCGCATGGCGCTCAGCCGCGGTGGTAAGTTTTGGACGTTTCCAGTGGTTCTCCAGGGAAACCGCCTTGCTATTGAATAATATTATCTTTCTTACGGCAGCAGCGGCAGTACTGGTTGGCACCATGTACCCATTAGTTGTAGATGCCTTTGGTGCCGGCAAGATTTC
>JABDRN010000129.1 GCA_013041745.1 Gammaproteobacteria bacterium | reverse complement strand
CCACAGAGCCATGACTGAAGTTGGCGCTGATATCTCAGTGTCAACGGCTTTCGTTAACGCTGTTCGAGAACAGGGGATTGACAAAGCGCTTGCATTGCCAGGTGTGCCGCAACCTTCGCGAGTATTTACCTCGACCACGTTCCAGTTCATACAGGATAATAGACCTCACCAGGTGGCAGCTGCCCTGGCATTAGGCAGAGAGCATATAATCCCTTCGATGTTTCGTTCGATCCTGAAGAAAATCGGTGTCTCCGAAAAACAGGCGCCGATCTTTCATTTTTACCTGAACAGGCATGTGCACCTGGACGAGGACTTCCACGCCCCTCTGTCGTTAAGGCTGCTCAATAGTTTATGTGCCGATGATGAGGTCAAGATACAGCAGTCGATCGATGCTGCACAACAGGCTGTTATCGCACGAATAGAATTCTGGGACGGCGTATTAGCGGCGATAAAATCGTCTGACAAAGCGTCCTAGCCGATGTCTGAGGTGGTGCGAGCTTAATCGTTATGGATAAAAGGAATTAACAGTATGATGTTCGCACCACCACCGATACGTTTTTCAGATAAATGCAAAAGATGCGGGCTGCGCTACCCTCGAAAAGCGGGCAAGTGTGTTCACTGTGACGGCCTGACCGATGCGCAGATGGAAGCGATGCTGCTGCAAAAAAGACGCGCTCATAAAAACACGGCAAACATAGGCAAGCTGTTTTTTTATATAGCTATGCTGATACTGGTCGGCCTGGCAATTGCAGCCTTGTGATGTGCATAGTAAACGGGGCAGAGGCTTTATAACTTTATTGATTCTCATGGTAACTGGATAAGAATAATCATGAAAAATATCATCACCGTGATTACAGCCTGCAGCACGATGTCTATAGCTTCTGCCGCTATGGCCGTGGAAGTCGCCGGTGATCTACTGCATGTCTATGGCAAGATTCATGTATCGATCGATAACAGTAACACCGATGGCCTGAATGACGATACATACCAGGACGGAATCAGTGTTTCCAGCAACTCATCACGCCTGGGTTTTAAAGGGCAGTATGAGCAGGTGATATACCAGATCGAACAGGAGGTGCGGATCGATGATAGCTCGAAAGGAAGTTTTGCTGATCGTAATTCCTATATCGGTCTCGCCGATCGTTGGGGCAGTCTCAGTGTCGGCATCTATGACACGCCTTTCAAGAGCCTCGGCTCTGAATGGGGGATATTTGCTGACACCATAGGTGATCGGCGCGCAATCCTTGGTGCCGGCTACCAGTCGGGCAACCAGCTCAATGAGCGTGCTAAAAACATGATCATGTACCAGTACGAAGATCAGCAGAGCCTCAAGATTCAGGCGATGTACGCGGTTGACCCTGAGGATGATGGCACTAATGCAGGCGTTGTCGATAACAATAAAAATGATATGTTGAGCGCCGGGCTGTGGTGGACTATTTCCGATCTCACCCTGTCTGTAGCCTACGAGGACTGGACCGGGCATTCGTATATCCTCGACGGTAAGGCATACCGTCTCGCAGCGGCATGGACGATATCAGACCACAGGATCGGTGCTATCTACGAAGACATCGATCCTGGTGGAGTCAATGAGTTCAGTCGTGCAGCCTATGGTGTCAACTGGCGATGGCAATTCAGCACAGACTGGGACCTGCGCTTACAGTACCTGGCAGCTGACAGCGCTGAAAATACGTCGAATACCGGCGGCAGTAATATCAGTGCAGGCGCTAATTACAAGCTGAACAAAAAAACCAACCTCTACATGGCCTATACCGCGACCAGTAATGATGCAGATGCAAGATTCTCTGCAGTCGATGGCGGACATGGTGACGAGGTGAAGACTGTCGATGGCGGTAGTCCCAGTTCATTTTCAGCAGGTATGGAATTCAGCTTTTAGAATCGATTTTATCGCCCCAGGGTAATGAAGTTAGTCGCACTGACTCATTGCGCTCTCCCTGATATTTCTTTTTAATCTGCCCCGCATCAGTTTGTAAAACAGCAGCCTCGGGTGATCATCATTCGGTAGAATACTGGCATCAATCTACCCCCGAAGATGTTGTCGCTGCATGAGTCGTTTTGAATCCAATGTAAATAACCCGCTGCCAGAGTTTCCGCACGCGGTCTCTGGCGATGATATCGTTGCGCACTTACGTTCTACACGGCAGGGCATCACTACCCAGGAAGCACAGTCCAGGCTGGAACAGTACGGCACAAACAGCCTGCCACGAGCGAAGCCGCCTTCTCTGTGGATGATTTTTCTGTGCCAGTTCGTCAGTCCGCTGATCTATGTGCTGGTCGCTGCCGCAATCTTTGCGCTGGTTATCGAGGAATGGTCTGATGCGGGCTTCATCACCGGCGTGCTGTTGATCAATGCGATCATAGGGACGATGCAGGAGTTTTCTGCACAGCGTGCGGCGACGGCATTGCAGCAGCTGGTATCGACACAGAGCCGGGTGCTGCGTGATGGGGATACCTGTGAGATCGATGCTGAACAGTTGGTGCCGGGTGATATCCTGCTGCTGGAGTCCGGCGAGAAAGTGCCTGCCGATATCCGCCTGCTGTCCAGCCATGATCTCGAGATCGACGAATCACTGCTCACCGGTGAGTCGCTGGCGGTATTGAAGAAAGACGATGCCGTGCTCGATGAAGATACCTTCCTGGGCGACCGCAAGAACATGGTGTTCGCCGGAACCATGGTGAACCGGGGCAGGGGCAGCGGTGTCGTCGTGGCAACGGCATTAGCAACAGAGCTGGGTGCCATCGCTACCGAGGTTATTCAGGGTGAAGCTGCAAAACCGCCGCTACTGGTCCGCATGGAAAGGTTTACCCGCAGGATTGCGATAATCGTCGGTATCGCCGTGTTGTTGATGGCGGTGATATCACTCTCCCGTGGCGTGCCATTCGGTGAGATATTCATGCTTGCCGTGGCACTGGCCGTGTCTGTTATCCCGGAGGGCCTGCCGGTGGCGTTAACCGTCGCACTCGCTATCGGGATGCGGCGCATGGCAAAACGCAACGTTATCATCCGGCGCCTGGTAGCCGTCGAATCACTGGGCTCCTGTACCTATATCGCCACCGACAAGACCGGCACCCTGACGGTGAATCAGCTGACGGCGCGACGTATCAGGTTTTCCGATGGCCAGGAATGGAATATCACCGGTGAGGGCACGCGGCCTTTCGGTGATGTGATCGCGTCACATGGTTCGCCATCCGAGGCGGAGAGGGCATTAGTGGAGCGGCTTTGTCTTGCCTCCATCCTCACCAATGATGGTTTTCTTGGTCTGCATGACGGTGAGTGGACACAGCATGGTGATGCCGTGGATGTCTCCTTACTGGTGATGGCGCATAAGGCTGGTATCGTGAAAGCGCAGACAGTCAATACCTTTCCTGAACTCGATACCCTGCCATTTGAATCCGAGCGTCTTTTTTCAGCCAGCCTGAACCAGGCCGGTGGCCGGCGTTGTGTCTTCGTCAAGGGTGCGTTTGAAAAGCTGTTGCTGATGTGTGACACCATGGCGCTGCCCGCAGGGGATGTGGCGATCGATATCCAGGCGTTAGAGCGGCAGGCCAATGAGCTCGCCAACCAGGGCTATCGCGTGCTCGCTATCGCCAGCAGTGATAACGCGCCAGCGGAGAGTGATGTCTTCTGTGAGCAGCATATACAGGGTCTGACCATGCTCGGGCTGGTGGGTATGATCGATCCGCTGCGGCCGGAGGCGAAGCAGGCTGTTGCGCGGTGCCGCGATGCCGGCATCGAAGTGGCGATGGTGACGGGTGACCACCCGGCGACCGCACTGGCGATTGCCCGGGAACTGGGTATGGCGGATGATGAGAGCCATATCGTGACCGGCCCGCAACTGAGGACGGCTTCAGACCTGGATGAGATCGACCAGATGACACGGCATGCGCATGTCTTTGCCCGGGTAGAACCATCACAGAAACTCGATATCGTGCGTTCGCTTCAGCGCAACGGGCACTTCGTCGCTGTCAGTGGTGACGGTGCGAATGACGCGCCTGCATTGCGCGCAGCACAGGTCGGTGTTGCTATGGGTAAGAGCGGCACCGATGTGGCGCGTGAGACTGCTGAACTGATCATCACCGATGATAACTTTAATTCCATCGTCTCCGGCGTCGAAGAAGGCCGTATCTCCTATGCCAATGTACGCAAGGTCATCTTTCTGCTCATCTCCACCGGCGCGGCTGAACTGGTACTGTTTACCCTGGCGCTGTTTACCGGCTTACCGTTACCGCTGATGGCGGTTCAGCTGCTCTGGTTAAACCTGGTGACTAACGGTATACAGGATGTGGCACTCGCCTTCGAACCCGCGGAGGGCAATGAGCTGAAGCATCCGCCACGCTCGCCGAAGGAATCGATCTTTAACCGCATCATGATAGAACGTGTGGTCAGCTCCGCGTTGGTGATCGGCATCGTCGCTTTCATGCTGTTCAAGACCTTGCTCGACTGGGGCTTCACTGTCGATGAAGCGCGAAACAGTACCCTGCTTCTGATGGTGTTGTTTGAGAACGTGCACGTGTTCAACTGCCGTTCTGAAACATTGTCATTATTCAGGCACAACCCGTTGCGTAACCGCATCCTGCTGTTTGGAACCCTCATCGCGCAGCTCATCCATATCGGCGCGATGTATACGCCATGGCTGAAAGATGTGCTTGGCGTTCAGCCGGTTTCGTTGCAGCACTGGCTGGAGCTGCTGTTACTGGCGCTGACCGTGACCGTCGTTATAGAGCTGCATAAGCTGTTCTTGCAATGGAGAGAAAGGTGATAGCTGCCGGGTTACATGCAAGGCAGCAGGGAAGCCCCGATCTATACTGCTAACAGTTGCTGGCTTTATTCAACAGCGTGCCAGAGTTTTTATCAGTGTCACGGCTGCTGCTTCGACAGTTGCAGCGAAGCTGACAACACCGTCCAGGTGTCCGGCCATGGCAAAGAGACCTTGTTCCTGGGCGTCGCTTTCCCTGAATAAGCGGCCGACCTCTGCTGCCATCTCCGGTGTGCCGTAGTCGACATCGGCACGGGTGAGCGGCAGGCCGAGTTTCGCTGCGGCATTCCAGATGGCAGGCGAATGCACATGCAGCACACAGTTCACTGACTGCTCCAGGCCGTAGATCACGCCATGTGTCATCGACTCTGATGAGGGCTGTACTGGGCCTTCTGCTGTGACCTGGTTTGTGTTCGGGTCAAAGCCGGTGACTAGCGCGTAATGGCATGCTTCGATGTTCCTCAGATGTCCTGTCTGGGTGCCGCTGATGATGAATCGATTACCTGATCCATGACGCTGGCTGACATTGCCGAAGCCATAGCCCTGGTAACGCCGAGGATCTTCTCCGATAAGTTCCAGTTTCCACAGCATATCGCGCCAGGCATTGAGTGCAGCCAGGTCTGCCTCGATCGTAGCGGTCTGTTGCCATCGCAGATCGAACTGGATAACGCCTTCCTGTTGTTGCATATCGCTGGTGGCCACTGCTGTTGATGGAGTGAACCATTATTAATCATTTCGCCGAATTCTGGTACTATTTCCGCCATCTCAACTCTATCAGCAGGCCTGAAATACACGATATGGAAATGCATGACCTGGTCTCTACCGGACTGCGCTATCAGCGCGGTGAACTTCATGTCCTCGATCAGCGCAGGCTGCCCGGTGAAGAGCACTGGCACGTCTGCGAGGATATCGATGACCTGGTCTGCCTGATCCGGGGGTTGGCCATACGCGGCGCGCCATTGATCGGCGTGGCTGCGGTGGTCTGGATCGCACATCGGGCTGCACAGGGTGACGACGTGGCGGCACTGACTGCGGCCATCGCTACCCTGCGGGCATCGCGGCCGACCGCGGTCAACCTGATGAATTACCTAGACTACCTGCAGGCCGAACTCGACAGCGGTATCGGCAACGAGGCAATGCTCGATAAGTGTATCGCGATATTTGAAGAAGACGTCATGCTGTGTGAGGCGATGTCGGAAAACGGGGCGGCACTGGTCAATGATGGTGACAGCATACTCACGCATTGCAATACCGGCGGCCTGGCCACGGTCGGTGTCGGTACTGCGCTGGGAGTCATCACGCGTGCACATCAGCAGGGCAAGGGTATCCGTGTCTGGGTGGATGAGACCCGGCCGCTGTTGCAGGGCGGCAGGTTGACGGCCTGGGAGCTGGGCAAGGCTGGCGTGCCGTACCAGCTGATCTGTGATTCCATGGCGGCGGGCCTGATGGCGAAAGGTGAGGTCGATCACGTCATGGTCGGATCGGACCGTATCGCGGTGAACGGTGACTTTGCCAACAAGATCGGTACATACTCACTGGCAGTGCTGGCGAAGCACCACGATGTGCCTTTCTATGTGGTGGCACCGCGGACCACGATCGATCCAGATTGTGCCAGCGGCGACCTGATCCCCATCGAACAACGTGATGCGGCAGAGGTGCGCGGTGCTAACGGCAGTTTCGGCGATTGCTGCTGGGCACCAGTTGATGCACCGGCATATAACCCGGCGTTCGATGTGACACCTGCAGCGCTGGTCACTGGCTGGATACTCGATAGTGGGATCTATGATCAGCAGGATGTAGCCGACGGCGAACTGGCTAAAGTGTATTCACAGTTAAAGGGATCGAATTAACGGGTCAAATTCAGTAGCTCGAATCATTGGCAGCAGACCGCTATAACACCAGGCCCGATAACTATTTTAATGAGACTACTCAACAGGATTCATATGAACCATTTACACTTTATTATCACACTGCCACTGCTCTGTTTACTGGCTGCCTGTTACGGAACAGAAAGCAAGACGGAGAACTCGAGTAGCAAGCATTCAGTCGAGGGCCTGATGGATTCATCTGCAAAGATCACCCATGAAGAAGGCTGGACCATCGTTTCCAAAATGGAAAACTCAGACCGCGTATACTGGTTCCTGGCACCGGAAGTAGATAATGTTTCTCCCGCCATGTTCAAGAAGATCGTTTACACTGGTAACAAGAGTGAGCTGGAAACAAAAACGGTCAGCGAGTGCGAAGCGCCGAAGCAGACATGTGATGAGCTGATGAAACAGTTCAAGATTTTGAGTGAGAAATATAAGTGATCAGCGCATCTATATAAGTTGTATTAGAGAAATTATTATTAGTAAGCACTAATTTGCATTTTCTAATCAATCGGGGTAAAAGATTAGTTCAAAATGTTTGGCACATGGAGTTTATGGAGGTGCTGATATGGGGTATTCAATAAATCAATCAATTACTGGGCTTGTTGTGCATGTTCAGTTCATCAGCATTTACATAAAAAATATTTCCTGTCACCCGGTTTGGCAATACCGAGTGATCTGAGGTAATGGTTTCATTATATTTGACAGAAATTCAATTACAGCAATAGTAAAAACAAGACTGGCAGCAGTGCTTCGAATAACTTAAAGCTAAGTTTTTTCTCTGCCCTCAATACAGTTTTCTTATTCCAGGGAGGTTTGTCATGAAAAATATCGTTCTTCTTTCAGACGGCACCGGTAACGGATCCGCCAAGAGAAACAAGACCAACGTATGGCGTCTTTATGATGCACTTGACTTGCATGACGATCGGCAGATCGCAATGTATGATGACGGCGTCGGTTCCAAGGAGAGTACCTTTAACAAAGTCGTCGGCGGCGCATTTGGCTATGGCTTAAAGCGTAACGTCATCGAACTTTATAAATATCTGTGTCGTAATTATCGTGTTGCAGAGAATGATAATGAGTCAGATGACAGGATATATCTGTTCGGCTTCAGTCGCGGCGCATTTACCGTCCGCGTGCTTGCCGGCTTTATAACATATGCTGGCCTGTATACGGATTTCGAGGATGAGGAGGACCTGCATCGTGAGGCGCTGTGTAACTATGCCAGTTACCGTGACCGCTACAAGCATGGTTATATCTCATGGATATTCAATAAGCTGTTTGGATGTAAGTCGCAGTCAAAACCGACGATTCAGCCGGGTATTCATTTCATCGGCATCTGGGATACGGTCGATGCCTATGTCTTCCCGATCGATGAGCTTGCGATACTCTGGGATTACCTGGTCTATCCGATCAGGTTTCCGGACAGTAAACTAAACGAGAAAGTCAGCCGTGCCTGTCATGCGGTTTCGATCGATGATGAACGACACACGTTTCACCCGGTGATGTGGGATGAGTCTGGTGAAACCACAGAGCGTATCACGCAGGTCTGGTTCCCAGGTGTGCATGCTGATGTCGGTGGCGGCTATTCGAGAAGAAGCCTGTCGCTGGTCACCCTGGACTGGATGGTTACTCAGACCGAAGCGGCTGTAGTTGACCAGGGACTGGTCTATATCAAAGAACTTCGTGATCAATACAAGAGTAAATCGGACTGGAATGGACCACAGCATGATTCACGTTCTGGTCTGGCAAGTTACTACAGGTACAAACCTCGCGCTATCTCTCATATCTGCAATGATGTCGATTCCGGGGTCAGGATCGATAAGCCCAAGATTCATCGCAGTGCGCTTGAGCGGATAAAGGGTCGGGCGCTGCCATATGCACCGACGCAGATACCTGCCGATTACGAGGTGGTTGCTACCGAAGGCGATGCACCCGAGTTCGAAACAGAGCAGCAGGCACAAGAGCGTTCACAGGCACTGAATTATGCCCTGGATATTATTTTCTGGCGACGTGTCCTTTATTTTGCATTATTGATATCGACATTCACGTTGATAGCATCACGATTTTTTCTTGACTGGGAAAAAGGTGGTGTCTGTATCGGTAGCGCCTGTGCCATCGATCCTGTAATACAGGTCGTTATCGATACCCTGCCTGACTTTGCTTCAGGCTGGTTCGAAGCGCTGCGGCAGAATCCGGCATGGTTGTGGTCTTTTATACTGCTATTCCTGGTGCTGTTTAATCTGAGAAAAGTCGCCTGGAAAGCTACCCGAATAAATGCCATGCGTGCCTGGGCGAAGCTGCGAGACAAGGACCATGTGCCGGCCTGGCGTGAGTCCTTTACCTCGAAGTTGCGCACGATATGGCGTAAAGCTATCGAAAATATGGTGAACTGGCTGGCTGCGATCATGCTATTGATACTGGTGCTGTATCTCCTGGTTGCAGCAGTCAACAGCAGTCTGTTCCATCTGCGATATACCTTTGGCACATTGTGCGAGCCTTCTGACACGGTCGACACACTGCAAGGTGAAACGGTGCTTGAGCTGGATATCAGTAATGCCTGTTTCGGCACCGGGGTGAAACTGGAGTCAGGCAAGAGCTATCATCTCTCAGTCGCTGATACGCTTGTAAAAGATGGTCGCTATGTTGCCGATGCGGATGGTATGAAAGAGCCCGGCCTATCCATGTATATGGCTATACCTCTACGCAGGCATGTGACGAAACCATGGATAAAGATGTTTGCCAGGATCGGACATGATGGCAATGATAACTATGTGCTTGCTGTGGGCAGCAATGAAATTACGGCCCGTTCTGACGGTGAGCTATTCCTCTACGTGAACGATGCCGTCATTGGTGTATGGCCTCAGTGGGATCTGCCTTATGTCTGGCAGGGCGGTGAGAATGTCGGGTCGATAGCCGTCACTATCGATGCCAAGCCTGGAGACTAAAAATGGATTCACTGTTGTTAGCAGTAAGATGAATTGAAAACTGAAGATGTGACAATGCGGTAATAAAGGGGGTGGACAAATGCTTATATACGTAACCAATAGAAAATTAACCAATGTACCTGATACGGTTCCTGTCAGGAACCGTATCGGTGAGATAGGTGTTGCTTTAAACACGAAGAAAAATATAGCCGGTGATGCAATATATTTCGGCCTGTCGAACAATAATTATTCGAGCATAGAATTCTTTCCACGCGGCATGGAGGCAGCTCTATTCAATAAGGTTGACCCCAGTGAATATAGTAAACCCTGGGTCGTACTGTTACATGGTTACCACCAGGATGTGAAAGAGACCATCGCCAAGGCGAGGTTCCTGATCGAGAAGCAGGCTGTCAATGTCGTACTTTTCTCCTGGCCATCGAGACCAAAACCCGTCGGCTCATTCGATATCAGCGTATTCGATGACTACATTAAAGATTTTGTAAAGAGTGTACTGTTCGGTTTTGGCCGTCCCAGTCTGCAGGCGATCTTCGTCAAAGAGATCAAGAACCTGTTGAAAGACCTGATCACGAACTACGAGCCTGCGAGGAAGAACGCAGAACTATCGACCACGGATTTTCATAACGCCCTGTCGGTTATTAAAAAGTTTCTGATCAAGCAGGAGAAGGTGAAGCTGTCGCTATTCGTTCATAGCATGGGAAATTATCTGCTGCAGAATACCATCAAGGATAAGGGGTATTTGCCGGTATTATTTTCAAATATCCTGCTGCACCAGGCTGATGTCAATGCTACGACGCATGCCGGCTGGGTGCCCAGGCTGCTGGGCAGTGCCAGTAAGAAAGTATATATCTCTGTCAATGTCTTCGATTATGTGCTGGCAGCCTCAAATATCCTGCACCGGTATAAGCTGGGTAACAAGAACGTCGAACGGCTGGGACAGTCGGTACGGGTGAAGCCTGATGGTATATACCAGGGATATATACACAGCCTGGTAGAGTATCTTAATTTCACTGACGGTTTCGGTATCGAGAACAAGCACGAGATATTTACCTGTGATGGTGTCAGCGTCGATGAACCATGGGCTGCAGGCAGTAATGATATCGATGACACTATCTTTCAGCTGATCGGAAGAATAATACGAAGTGAGTCGAGTGATGGCCTGCCCGCGAAGATAGGACGCCATGCCAACGGAAAGGGCTTCTCCAGGATGGATACATCGGTGAAGATCTATAAGCCACGATGGATCGTTGAAGACGAGAACCTGTGTGAAGAGCACGAGAGTATCTGTTTTCTCGATTCGCTCGATGATTTCGAAGACCCTTTTCAACCAGCGCCGGTATATGATCCTGAGCTGGATGACTGATGGTCACATTCATGGAGAGTATCTCGCTGTAGAGAGCAGCCCGAACAGAAATCAGGAGCTGATTGAAATCATGATATCGCCACCCAATGTAACTGACATCATCGATGTGATGCAGCAGAAGTCCTACCGTGTTTTCAGCAATAAGAAAGGTTATGACCTGAATATCGTCGGTATACGCAGTGCGCAAATAGACCAGCAAGTCTATAACGACTGGATCACGGTGTTTTATATGTCTGATGGCCGATGGAATTATTTCCCCTTTCCCGGCACCACCGATCCCGGTTCGTTTTATCTGCAGAATCCTTTAAACGTAAGAGGAACGGCTATCCTCAAGCCAGGGCAGTACCGCGGATCTCACAAGATTGGCAGGCATAAGAACTACAAGGCACTGCAGCAGAAAAAAGCAGTGACCGTATACCGTGATGACAACCGGGATGGTTATCTCAATACGGCAAATATGGAGCAGGACTCGGGGATGTTTGGTATCAATATCCATCGTTCGAATGCGCATCGCCGTTCTACTGTCATCGGTAAATGGAGTGCGGGTTGCCAGGTGTTACAGGACCCTGCTCATTTCAGGTTTTTGCTGGATCTGTGTGATCTATCGGCGGCAACATTCAGCAACAGTTTTAGTTACACCCTTCTCGAAGAAAATGATTTTCTAGACTAGTCGTCGGTATTCTGAAAGAATAAACTTTCTCTTTCAATCTCTATCAGGTCGTTCAATGGTCGAATCAACTTGTAACATGCCGCAGCAACCGGATTACACCGGCGTTACCATCGTGGAGTTATCGCCCGAGCCTGTGCTGGATGATTACCTGCAGGCGATGCAGCTCGCTAACGAGGAAGCAGAGAAGCGTGTCGGTGAGAACATGTTGCTGGCCTGGTATGACCGGGATCGTGACTTTGAATCGCCGCAGCATGCCAGTGAATGTCATGCCAACAGCGCTATCCCCGGCTATATCGATTATGCGCTATATCATGGCGCGACCCTGAAGATCGATATCGAAGACGGGCGTTTCATCTTCTTCTACCTGCCGATCGATTTTTAATTTATCGTATTATCTGGTTACCGGAATCGATGGCGATACTGGCAAGATATTGAACGATTGTTCTCGCCTGCACACTAAACCGGGACATGAAAAAAACAAAGCTCCAGTTACAGACTCCAGATGAGGTCGATGCCGTCTTCTATGAAGCGTTCATGCGTTGTGATGCGGATGTGATGGCTGCGCTATGGGCCGATGAGGATGTGGTCTGCGTGCATCCCGGCGCGGGTGTCATCCTGGAATATGAGGCGATTATCCGCAGTTGGGCGAATATATTCAATAATGTCGATGCTGCCGAAATCAACACAACGCTGATCAACAGTGTGCTATCGGATGATATGGCAGTATATGTCGTTGCCGAGGAGATGCTGAACTCGGGCCAGGTTGCTGCGGTCGTGCTGGCGACGAACGTATACCGCAAGTTTGATTGCGGCTGGTTGATGGTAGAACATCATGCATCGCTGGTGCAGAATCAGCCAGCGGGTCAAACGCTGCAGTGAGTAAACGGCTCAAGAGCTCGATAAAGAAGGACGCGCAGCGATCAGGCGATGATCTCGTTGCGATATGGACAGATGATAACCCCGTTTGCGCTCAACTTCTCGCTGCTCGTAGATGATCAGGACTTATATTGCTCGTGTTTGAACACTGCTGTCCTGGTTTTGGTGTAGGTCTCGTCATCGATGATGCCTTCATCTCTGAGCCGGCGACACATCTTCAGTTCACCAACCAGTCGGTCTGGTACGGATATGTCCGACTGTGCTTTTTCGATAGCCTGCTGCAGGCTGATGAAGTAACGATCGAACCGCTGCTGTGAGGGTTTTTTATTCTCCAGCAGAAAAAGCCTGGCATCGCCATAGCGGCTCTTGAATATGAACTCATCCCGCATCAGGTAGACAAAGATCAGTGTGCAGATCAGGGTGGCAGCGATGGTGATGCTGCCTGCTATCATGCCGTATACAGGGGCAAGTATTTCTGACACGCTGAGGTAGACGAACAGGGCTGCCAGTGCGGCAGCGCCGAGGGCCGAGTATAACCATTTCCAGACGATGACCCTGTTATGCTCAGGTTCTGATGAGAGCCAGGCGAGATTGATGCGGAACTGTTTTTCTTTTGCCCGTTTATTTTCTCTAAAGTTGAGCAACAGGTAGTTCGAGCCGTAAAGCTGATATTGTCTGTGAGTGCCTTTGAGGGTGTTGCTCTGTACCAGTTTTTCACCCAGTTTTGTCGGGTCTATCTCCTGATCAAATTCCTCGTAATTATCTGCGGGTACATCGTACACTGCGCTGCCAATAATAACTTCTTCTACCATATCGACTAGCCTCTTAAAGAACTGTGAATACCTATTATGGTACGTGTTTCCACAATTTCCATGAAGTTACGGGAATTGATATCAGTATTAATGATTTACCAGATAAATGACTGATTATTAGAGTTGAAATAAGGGCATTTCAGTCGTTTTCTTGAGGCAGGTTTTTAGTCCAGGTCTATACGGGAGAGTTCTTCCGGCATGCTGCGGCACAACAGGCCGAGGTTGACTTGGTCGATGTTCTTGTCGATATCTACCCATACCTGGTGACCACTTCCGGGGGCGCAGTCGACGCTATTGCCTTTTTTGTCCTGCATGGCCTGAAGGGTGAAGTGATGGTTGCCCGATGAAGTCAGCAGCTCCATATCATCACCTACGCTTATCTTGTTCTTTATGTCGACCAGGATGCGTTTATCCTGCGAGTCAAAGTCAATGACTTCGCCAGCGAAGATCTGTCGCTGGCTGCGTGAGCTGCTGTCACGGTAGCGCTGCATCTCCTGCGGCGCATGACGTTCAAAAAAACCATCGGTATAACCACGGTGTGCGAGGTTTTCCAGTTCATTCATCAGCTGTGGGTCAAATTTTCTGCCACTGACAGCATCATCGATCGCCTGGCGATAGATCTGTGTTGCCCTGGCAGTATAGTAGTACGACTTGGTACGGCCCTCGATCTTCAGGCAGTCGACACCGATATCGACGAGGCGATGCACATGCTCGACGGCACGCAGGTCTCTTGAGTTCATGATGTAGGTGCCATGTTCATCTTCTTCGATGGGCATGTACTCGCCCTGGCGGCCTTCTTCTTCGATGACGTATTGTTGAGAGGCTATATCACTGGATTCGGGCTTCCAGACACCGGTGTTTTCGATCGACTGATCACTGTCATTGTTCTTGACCTTGTAGTTCCAGCGGCAGGAGTTGGTGCAGGTTCCCTGGTTGGGGTCACGGTGGTTGAAGTAGCCTGACAACAGGCAGCGGCCGGAGTAGGCGATACACAGTGAGCCATGAACGAATACTTCGAGCTCGACATCCGGGCAGTCATCACGGATCTGGGCGATCTCTTCCAGTGACAGTTCTCGCGACAGGATGATGCGCTCGACACCGACCGACTGCCAGAATCTGACAGAGGGCGAATTTAGAGTATTAGCCTGTACCGAGAGATGGATCGGTATCTGCGGCCACTTTTCCCTGATCATCATGATCAGCCCGGGATCAGCCATGATCAGTGCATCTGGATTCAGTGCAATAATCGGCTCCATATCATCTATAAAGGTCTTGATCTTTGAGGTATGCGGCAAGATATTGGTCGCGACGAAAAACTTCTTGCCCAGATCATGGGCTTCGTTGATGCCTGCTTCGAGGTTTGGCAGGCGAAAATCATTGTTGCGTACCCTCAGGCTATAGCGCGGCAGACCGGCATAAACCGCGTCAGCGCCATAAGCGAAGGCATAGCGCATGTTCTTGATCAATCCGGCGGGTGACAGCAGTTCTGGTTTTTTCATGGGTGATAGTCAGGGAAAGGTGGAAATTATCCGCTGTATTTTAAAAGAAACGCCTGTTAAAAAATATACCTAATTATTTCAGTATATTGTGAGATTATTGATACACACATGATAAGTACTATTTACAATTCAGCAACTTTGAATACAATAGACCCTGGTTAATAAAACTATGCGACTCTATAGAAGGTGGTTATAAATGGCTTATAAATGCGAAGTATGCGGTATGGGAATCGGTTCGATGACATGCGCTGAATGCGGTAAGGAACTGGTGCACGATTCGATTACTACTGATGATGGCACGATAGTGTTTGTATCAAAATGCCCTGATGGCCATGGTATGGTGAAATCACCTATGTGCTGTGGACAGGATATGACTTACCAGGCGTGACCTGGTAAATATAGCTTGATAAAGAAGCAGCTTTATAGCTGCTTTTTTATTTTACAACTGAGAAAACCTGAGACGGTATCACTGCTCTATGAATCCTAATGATGTTATTCCGCCGGAAATGTTATCGAGAAATGCACATAACGATATGCTGTTATTTACTGCATTCCTCTCCGTTGTTATCGGCAGCATCCTGATCTACCTCGGAAAGATGGGGAAACAGTTATGGATGATCGTGTGGAGTATCGGCCTTATCGGTATGAGTTTGTTCATGGCTGGCTCTGTCGTCTTCGGTTATCTTTAGACCTGTCCTCACTGCTCGCACCTGAACGATGTCATATCGGTTACTGGAAAAAAACCTCGGTTTCGAGCAGCCTCTGCCGGTGACGGAGACCTGGTCGGCGGCGCCTGATTTTCTGACACTGATCAGTGATCACTGCTTGCAGAATAAACCCGAAGTGATCGTCGAGTGCAGTAGCGGCACCAGCAGCCTGGTGTTATCCAGGTGCTGCCAGATCAACCAGACTGGCCATGTCTTCAGTCTTGAGAACGGGGAAGCTTTTGTCAGCAAGACGAACGATGAGTTAAAAGACTTTTCATTGTCAGGCTATTGCGATGTCATCCATGCACCGCTGCGGGAGACGGTGCTGGATGATGGCCAATACCAATGGTATGACATAACGCGGCTTGCTGAAAAAACCATTGATATGCTGGTCATCGATGGTCCGCCGGGATTCCTGCAGAAGCATTCCCGCTATCCGGCCTTGCCGGTGTTAAGTGACAGGCTGGCTGAAAAGTGTGTCGTTTTTCTGGATGATGCCGCGCGTGACGATGAACAGCAACTGGTCAGGAACTGGTTGCAGGATCACCCCGAGTTCAGTTACGAGTATATCGATAATGAACGTGGATGCAGTATCCTGCGAAGGTAACCAGTGGGCTGTGACGGCCTAGTTCATGAAGCGTTATAGCTTATCGACCATTCTTTTATCGCTTGGTCGAGATCACCTTTGGCATCGATCATTTTCCAGAACCGGGGGAAGTCGGTCGTTACCGTTTCGATCGATACCTCGATCTTGCGTGTCTTGTCTTTCAGAAACAGCTCGATATTGGCATTGACGGTATCGATATAGTCGAGCGCGATATCGAATGCGGATAGCCGGTGTTCATTATGCAACAGGATGCCCTGCTCGTAGGCTTTCAGGATGCCGAAGTCGATGCGTTTGGAAAAGCTCTCTGCGACGGCCTCGCGCTCACGTTTCAGGTGGACATAGATGGCATCATCCGCATATTTTTTATCGAGCTGGCCGAGGAACCAGCTGAGGCGGTTATCTGCTTCGATATGGTCGTCGGGATAGTCCAGCCGCTGCTGTCCGGTCTTATCCATTAATGATTCATGTGACGATGTATAGTTGCGGATGTGCTGGCATGCCTTGATGAAGGTGGTGGAACCGCAGCGGCCGGTATTTAAGACGAAGACATTCATCTATGTTTGCAGTGCCTGTGCCCAGTTCTTCATATCGTTATCGTACTGCAGGATGGCATGATGGATCTGTCGCAGGTATTGCTGTGCACTATCCGCAGCAGTGATCTGCTGGAAAGCATAACTGCCTTCGTCAAAATTTGACTGGATGTTATTCAGGAATACCTCGAAGCATGTAACGGCGTGACCGGCTTCGTTGGTTTTCATCGAGCTGTTATGCCACCAGTGTTCACTATCTTTAAGCTGGCTTTCGATCTTTGCCCTGAGTTGTAATACGGTATGGTGTTTTTCGATATAGCTGTCTCTGATCTCGTTGTAGGTGCTATCGAGGACCACCTGTACCTGGTCAGCATCGACGGCTTCATCGAACTGATTCTGCTCTGTCAGTTTCTTGATAGAAAACAGCATGACGTCACCATAGAACTGGCGAATGAACTCATTGCCCAGGTCGATAGACTGGTTGCTGTTAATAACACCTGCACGAAACTCTGACCGTCCGGTGTCTTCGACCGTGCGGTTATGCAGCATGGGCAGGTTTGCTGAGACGAACCTGTGCTGCAGACGGCCTTTTAGTATACGGCCCAGAACTGGCCCTGCCATGCGTAGCTTAAGTGTCGCGAAAGGGATGAAATAGTTCAGGCATTCCGGTCTCATGACGTAGTTCCCGGTGTAGACAGTTCGTGCCGCTTTTATCGCAGAGAAACCGTCGCCATAGTTAAAAAATGTTTTTCGAGTAGGGTGTTCACCGTAGAAGAAGTGCCCGAGCTTGTCGGCAAAGTCACTGAAGCAGTCGGCATTGACGTGCGTGCCATGAAGCGTGCAATGGTAGTCAAATGCCTGTTCATGCTGAGAGAAGCCGAAGAGGTTTGCCATGTCATGATAGGCGGCATCATCGCTGCTATCAGCTTCATGCTGATGAAACTGGCATGGCTCGCCGGGCTCTACTTTATCGATAACATGCAGGAAGTTATAAACATCCTGCTGGAAGTTGCCAGCCATCACCGATGGTGAAACGGGCGGGTCGCCGACGACTTTACCGGTAAGGACAGATGTATCGCTGGTGCTGAAGATCTCATCCAGGTAGTGGAAATAATTGATCGCATATAAATTGTTTTCGACATTCAGCGTGTTGATGCAGAACTCCTGGTCGCTATCGATGAAATAGATCAATGGATTACTGGATGTGCTGTCACCACTTAATAATTGTTTGATCTTAAGGTAGGTGATGTTGCGCATGATGGATGCGCCCTTATGGGAAAAGTCGGCAGCATCATCTATCTCGTCGCTGCCTGATATGATGTTGTATAGATCAGGGTGTCTGTCTGAAGTTGTTCGCACCAGCTCCAGCTGTTCCTCCAGGCCGAAATAATCGGTGGCTATTCCCTTGTCGCTGAGTTCGCGGCAGTAGTCTTTGTGTAATTCGATATTCTCGGGCTGGCGGGAGTCATCGGCGATCAGTACCGATATCTTATGGTACTGCTGGTCTTTTTGCCCACCGTAGCGGTACGTCTGGCAGAGTGTATAAAGGCTGTCGAGGCAGTGTTTAAGATGTTGAGGACGGTCGGCGACCGGGATGACGATCTTAAAACTGTGCCGGGTGTCGGCCGATTTCAGTTGGTAGAGCTTCTCCAGTACGATGAATGTACTCTGATAGTTTTCGATGTCCTGTTGTGAAGGCGCCTGCTGCCAGATCTCCTTTTCCAGTTTCACTATCTCTGCTTTGTATAGAGAGATCACCCGGTCGATGGCGTTATCATCCGCACTGCGCGACAGTTGTTTGAGCAGCCTGTCGAGTTCAACTGAGTTCTCATCGAGCTGTTTGCCTTGTTGCAGGAGCGTGGTATCTAGAACGGGGGTCATCATCTTATGTTTAATACGGGTCTATCGTCTCGAAGAATAATTCGGGAACGCATTCTTGTCGATAACGATTTCGATGAGGTTGATGCCGTTGTCAAAATCTGTCTCTTGAAACATCGTATCCAGTCTGCTTTGAGATTCGATGAGAACATGGTTTATGCCGAAAGACTGCGCCAGTCTGGCGTAGTCAGGATTGATGAAATCACAGTCGATGAAGCGATTATCATAGCTCTGTACCTGATTTTTTCTTATCAGTCCCATGCTGCTGTTATTGAACAGGATGATGTTGAGCGGGATATCGTAATTTACCGCTGTCATGATCTCCATGCAGCACATCTGAAAACCGCCGTCACCGATGATGGCAAACATGGTCGAGCGCTGTGAAAATTGCGCGCCGATCGCTGCCGGTATAGCATGTCCCAGTGATGAGATGCCGGCATTAGGATAGAAACGGTTCTTGGTTGAGACCTGCAGCAGGTTCTGCGCGAAGATAATGTTGTCATCGAATACCGAGATGCCTTCCGGGAATACCGAATTCATCTTTTCAAAAAACGCTTTTACCAGGGAGAATTCGGCCTGGAATATCGAGTTTCCCTCACTGGTCGCCCGCTGTTCGATATCGTTCTTATATTCGCTGATGTCCTCCAGCTGTTTCTTGTCGACAGCCTCGTGTTGCAACCTGTTGATAACATCGCTCAATGTCTGTTTTATATCAGCGTGTATGGTGAGGTCAGCCTGGTATACCTTATTTAACTGTTCATCATCGATATCGACCTGGACGACGTTTTTATCGCCCAGCAGTCTGTCGTTCCACAGGTAGCTGGTGCGTTCGTTAAAGCTGGCACCGAGTACGATGACCAGGTCAGATTTATTGATGATATAGTCGTAGGCATAACCGCTGGAAGTGACACCCAGGCTACCGAGCGACAGCTCTGAACATTCGTTGATGCTGCCTTTGCCCTTGAGGCTTGAAGTGACGGGTATGTTGAGTGACTGGCTCAGTTCGGTGACCTGTGCCTGTGCGCCTGACCTGATGCAGCCATAACCGGAGACGATCACCGGTTGCCTGCTGTCTCGAAGCAGGTCGACGAAGTGCTCTATCTGGTGTGAAGGCTGTGTCCTGGGTGGAGTGTCAGCAGGTGGGTTTACGGCTGTTCTCCTGCTGGTGGTGATGTTATCGAGTATGTCGAGCTCGACCATCTCTTTCTGCACGTTGAATGGCAGGCTGAGTAATACCGGTCCGGCATTCTCTGATAGCAGTATCTTCGATGCCTGGTTGAGCACGTTTTCCAGGTAGTCGGTACGTTCGATGACGCGGCTGTAGCGAGTGATGCTGTCGAACAGGGCACACTGGTTTATGCTGCCGCCTTCACCGGAGCTCTCCTGCAGGCCTCCCTTGCCAAAGATATAGGTTGGCGTCTCGCCGGTGATGATCAATATCGCCTGCTTGTCAGCATAGGCGTTTGCTATGCCGGTGATGAGATTGGTAGCGCCTGGCCCTGCTGTGGTGATACAGGCAGCGATATTGCCGGAGGCACGGTTGTAACCACAGGCCATGAATGCGGCACCTTGCTCGTGTTTTGCCAGTACCGTCTGAATCGATGAATCATATAGCTTGTCATAAACTGGCAGGATATGTGCGCCAGGCATACCGAAGATGGTGTCAATGCCCAGTCGCTCCATGTATCTGACAATTAATTCACTTACTTGAACTTTCATATATTATCTTGAAAAACATATGCTTATCTGTATTTCGCCTGGTTGCGCAGTGGTGCGTTAGCCCAGGAATAAGCTAAAACCCGATTCAGACGGCGAATATTAACACTAGATGGCATGACTATCTCCCTAAGATTTTCGATGTGAACCGCCTCATGCGTGCTGCCTGGACACGAAAAAGGGCCTGTCGATAACAGGCCCTACATCTGGATCTTGGGTTTCTCTCTGGTATTAAGCTATGCGCTCATTCAAATTTTCTGATGACACCGGTTACTACCCCGAGTACCTGTACCTCTTCATTTCTGAGCAGAATAGGTTCCATATCCGGGTTGGCTGGCTGCAGGCGGATGCCGTCAGCTTCGATATAAAACTTTTTCAGGGTGACCTGTTCATTATTGATCAGGGCTACTACCGACTGGCCGTTTTCCGCAGATAGTTTTTTCTCGATGATAACGATGTCGCCATCCTGAATATTGTCATCGATCATCGAGTGGCCGGATACCTTCAGCGCGTAAGTGTCCTTACGTACCATATTGGCAGGCACTTTTATCTTTTCATGGTCCTCGATGCGTTCGATCGGATTACCTGCAGTGATATTTCCCAGCAGTGGGATTTCGACATAAGCGAAGAGCTCATCCTGCAGCGATTCGTCGATGGCTTCGAGCGAAGCTGTCCATACCGGACGACGGTTCTTAGGAAGTAATAACGAGATATTGTTCATATTTATTTTTATTATTGTTGTTTGTTATCGCTAGCATAGCTCAGTGAAAACAAAAGTTATACTTGTATTTAACTTATTAGCGATTAATATTGCTTATGGGCTGATCGCTGCCTTTAGATTACTAACAACTTTGTGGGGGAGGTGTGTAGTGAATTTAACGTCATTGAATGATGATACCGGCAGGCTCATACTCAGGTTGACCGTTGCAGGTCTGATGCTGTTTCATGGTGTCGCCAAGATAATGCATCCTGGATCTCTGGATTTTATCGGTGGTATGCTGGCGGGGTATGGGCTACCTTCGATAATAGCTTACGGTGTCTATATCGGCGAAGTGATAGCTCCATTGATGGTCATCGTCGGTTACAGGGCCAGGCTAGGTGCCCTGTTGATGGCGGTCAACATGCTGTTCGCCATCGTGCTTGCGCATACCGGGGATCTTTTCAGTTTATCCGAGCATGGTGGCTGGTCTGTCGAACTGCAGTTGTTCTACCTGCTGACTTCTGTTGCTGTGATATTCCTGGGAAGCGGCAGACATGCTGTCAGGCCTGACTGATTCAACTTGTTGTAAGCAATAAGTGGTGTCTCGATCAAATATACAGTCATAAAAAAAAGGCGTATCTTAAATAGCCTTGGCGGCCAGATGGTCCTGCTGATGTCAGGCATCCTGCTGGTTGCCATGATCACCAACGCCTACATGCAGTTCCGTGATGAAGTCTCTACCATGGAGCAGGTGCTGAAGGTGCGTGCGCAGTCGCTGGGGCAGATGCTGTCTTCGGTCAGTATCGATGCGCTGATCGACTATGATGTAACTAAGTTAAATAAGTATATACAGGATGTGACCAACCAGGCGCAGGTGGTACATGCCGTCATCGTCGATACCCAGGGTAATTCCCTGACCACCTATCTCGATCTGAATGATATCTATATCCAGAACACGCTTGACACCCTGAACGATGTCGACTCCGCATTGATCGTAAGCGAACTGGAGAAAATGGCAGAACTTGTTTCCTATACAGTGCCTGTCTTGTATGAAGAGGAAATGCTGGCCAGGGCCGTAGTGGTTCTGGATAATAGTGATTACGTGGCTGCTTCGGTGGCTAAGTTTCAGGAAAAGGTCTTGAGTACCCTGCTGATCGGTTTATTCGTGGCTATGGGTGCCTACTTCGTGTTCAGTCGCTATATCCTGAGGCCGATTATGTCCCTGTCTGCTGGTGCGAACAGGATAGCTAACTCGATATTTGGTGATGAGATAAAAGTTCAGGGTGATAGCGAGTTAACCGACCTGGCAGCGGATTTTAACCAGATGTCTGAGAATTTAGAGTTGTTGATCGCTGACCGGGACTCCGCCCTGGAAGACCTCGGTGAGCTCAATATAGAGCTGGAGAAACGTGTCCAAGAGAGGACCATAGAACTGCAGGCGTTAAATGTAGAGATCGCCCGGCAGGCGATGCACGATCCGCTGACAGAATTACCCAACCGGACACTTCTGGTGGAGCGGCTGAAACAGAACATCTATCTTGCCAGGAGGAAGGAGAAACATGTCGCTTTCCTGATGCTCGATCTGAACAACTTCAAAGAAGTGAATGATACCCTGGGTCATCCCCAGGGCGATCGCCTGTTACTGGATGTTGCCAGCCGTCTGCCGACTGCGCTGAGGCAGAGTGATACCGTCGGGCGCCTGGGTGGAGACGAATTTGGGATCGTCCTGCCAGAGACAGATTCGGTGCAGGCGTTAGAGGTTGCCAGGAAGATTACTGAGAGCCTGCAGCCCAGTTTTGAACTCGACGGCCATGCTGTATCTGTCGGTGCCAGCATCGGCATCGCGCTGTTTCCTGAACATGCTGATGATGAGGCGTCTCTGATACGCTATGCCGATATCGCCATGTACGAAGCCAAGAGGAGTAAGGGCGATCCCTGTCTATATGATCCGGATGCCGATAATTACACGACGGCGCGTCTCTCCCTGATGAATGATCTACGTGAAGCGGTGGAGAATGATGAGCTGCAGCTGTATTTTCAACCGACGGTGGTGCTGAGTACGAAAAAGGTTCATACGGTCGAAGCACTCTCGCGATGGGAGCACCCTGAGCGCGGAAATATATTACCCGAGGAATTTATACCGCTGGCAGAAACCAGTAACCTGATCGGGCTGATCAGTTTCTGGGCTCTGGAAAAGTCGATAAGCAGTATCGCAAGTTGGAAACAGCAGGGTGCAGATATCATGGTTTCGATAAACCTGTCTGCTCGAGACCTGTTGAATGCAGAGCTGGCTGATCATATCTCACGCTTATGTGATAAGTATGATGTCGAGCCATCTATGTTACGGATAGAGATATCAGAAAGCGTTATCATGTCTAATCCGGAGCAGGTGATCGAGGTTATCAACAACCCGGTCCTGAAGCAGTTGAAATATGCGATAGATGATTTTGGTACCGGTTATTCATCATTGAGCTACCTGAAAAAATTGCCTATCGATGAAGTGAAGATAGACAGGAGCTTCGTACTCGATATGATGCAGAATGCTGAAGATACCAGTATCGTGAGGTCGGTGATAGAGCTGGCGCATAATCTTGGGCACAAGGTCGTCGCAGAGGGTGTCGAAACCGAGGCTACATTGACTCAACTGGAACTGCTGGGTTGTGATGTGGTGCAGGGATTTTATTTCTCAGAAGCGGTCGCTGCAGACGTTTTACTTGATAAGATCGATGAAATTGAAGAAGAGTCTGAAGAGAGTTGAATAGATGAATAGAGTAAAAAGTTATGTTCTGGTTTTATCACTATTGTTTTCAGCACTTTGCCATGCTGATGAGAAAGCGTTCTTGACTGTGGACGAGCTGGTGCAGCATGGTTACGTGAAACTCTCCGGGCAGAGGATCATGGAAATAATGAACAAGCATAAAATCAAGGTCGTCGATATCGAAACTGAAGCAGTCTCCATCTCTAAAAGCGAGGCTGCCAAAGCAGGGATGCAGCGCGAGTTCAAAGAAACAAAAAGTGACAAGGCATCTTTTTTTCTTGATTCACGTCTCATAGCCAGGGCGCCACCGCTGGATGGCAAGATAGAACGTAAAGTTGTTGGTGATGAGCTGGTCGCTACCGATGGCGTGCG
>JABDRN010000099.1 GCA_013041745.1 Gammaproteobacteria bacterium | reverse complement strand
TGACCCGCAGGGTTAATCACAAGGAAGTGATTCATTATCTAATCGGCAGCCGGTTCGATTCTGCTCATATTACACACAGTTCGATAAACGACTGGATTATTAAAAGAATAATAAATGGTGCCCAGGGCCGGAATCGAACCGGCACGGTGTTACCACCGAGGGATTTTCATACCAACTATAGCTTTCGCTACTGTCACAGGACATTTGTGGTCTGGACTTTCTCTTCACCATATTTGTTTTCACAAAGTTAGGTGGGTGCCGTCAAGTCTCTACACGTTCCCAGTTCACTTGGGCTTCGCTCGGGATTGCCACCATCATTACATGTTGAGGTTTCCCCGAATTTGACACCATTCACGCCAGTTGTTTCCAAACTGGGTGCTCAAATTTTTAAGTCCCTTGCGTCTACCAATTTCGCCACCTGGGCTAACAGTGTGGTCTTATATATGCCTCTTTTTTATCGCTGCTAGCATCAGTAGTATTTCATACTACCGTCTACCACAACGCCACCTGGACATACATCATTAGATGGGCTTTTTACATCAGCTTTTTATTTTTATCATCTGAGCCATCAGATGGTTTCAGTAAAGCGGATTGTTTCCGTCTTAGCTAAAATTGGAGGCGAGTACCGGAATCGAACCGGTCTAAAAGGTTTTGCAAACCTCTGGATAACCTCTTTCCTAACTCGCCAAATTTGTTTACTCACGTGATGGTTAAATGTACCTGATAAGGGGTACTCACGTAAGTATTTTCATTATATACAGATAATAATGTGTCTGTATAAATGAAAAAACCCTGCATCTTGTTAACAGGTACAGGGTTTATCATAAATTGGAGCGGGAAACGAGGTTCGAACTCGCGACCTCAACCTTGGCAAGGTTGCGCTCTACCAGCTGAGCTATTCCCGCGTTGCTTTGTAAGCAGGCGAGTATTCTAGCGATGCCTGCGTTACTGTCAAGGTAAATCTCTAATATACCGGTTATATTTCACTAAAAATACTAAGAATCACTGTTACTTAAAGTCGACCATGCCGATTTCACATACACCACCATCGATACGATGGTTAAAAATGCTGCCAGCACGAGCAGCCATAGGCCAAAGGTGTATATCGGTAGTCCGAAGATATCATTCTCATAGATCAGGAAAAGCAAGGCCAACATCTGCGCCACGGTCTTTGCTTTACCGAAGAAAGAGACCGCGACAACGTCACCTTTGCCCATGCCCGCCATCCATTCGCGCAATGACGATATCAATATCTCGCGCCAGATGATGATCAATGATGAGAACAGCAGCCAGTTATTCTCCGGGTTTTTCGACAGTATCAGTAACAGCGCCGTTATGACTATCAGCTTGTCTGCCAGCGGATCGATGAAGGCACCGATCGCAGACTGCTGGTTTAATTTTCTTGCCAGGTAGCCATCGAACCAGTCGGTGATCGCGGCGAACCAGAAGACGAAGGTAGCCAGCGCCGGTGCCCAGTCATAAGGCAGATAGAAAACGGCGATGAAGACCGGGATCAATACGATACGCGAGGTGGTGATTGTGTTTGGTATGTTCATAAATTAATCGGTAGCGTGAAACTGACCGTATATCTCCTGCGCCAGCTTTTTACTTATCCCGGGTATTTTAGCAATATCTTCGATGCCTGCCTGAGTTATTCCCTGTATTCCGCCAAAATGTTTTAATAAAGTCTGTCTGCGCTTTGGTCCCAACCCTGATATGCCTTCCAGTGGTGAAGTACGGCGTTTCTTGGCCCGTTGTGCGCGATGACCGCTGATAGCGAAACGGTGTGCCTCATCCCTTACCTGCAGGATGAGATTGAGTGCGGCAGATTCTATGGTGAGATAGAGATCCGGCCGGCCGTCACTGAAGATCAGTTTTTCCAGGCCGGCTTTGCGGCCCTCACCTTTGGCAACGCCTATCAGCAGAACCGATTCGATCTCCAGTTGTTCGAAGACTTCGATGGCCTGTTTCAGCTGACCTTTGCCGCCGTCGATGAACAGGATATCGGGCAGTTTTTGATCTTTAGATTTTGATGGCCTGAAACGCCTCTGCAGCGCCTGCTTCATCGCCGCGTAATCATCACCGCCGGTAATGCCGGTGATATTGTATCGCCGGTAATCCGTTTTAAAGGCGCCTTCCGGGGTAAAAACGACACAGGATGCGACGGTAGATTCACCCTGTGTATGGCTGATATCAAAGCATTCCAGGCGTACCGGAATTTCATCAAGCTGCAGCACCTCCTGTAATGCTTCAAATCGACTGAGCAATCCAGAACGAGAGATTAATCTTGTTTTCAGAGAGTTATTAGCATTACTTAATGCCATTTCTATCCATTTTGCACGCTCTCCCCTGACCTTGCTGGTAAGCTTTACCCGGTGTTTCGACTGTTCAGATAATACTTCCTCGATCAGTTTTCTATCTTCCAGCTCATCGGAAACGATGATCTCACCGGGTACATCACGTTTCAGATAGAACTGCGGGATGAAGGCCGTCAGGATCTGCCCGCTATTCATCTCCTCTGGCAAGCTTGGATAAAAACTGCGATTACCCAGGTTGAGACCGTTTCGCACATAGAACACCTGCACACAGGCCTGCCCTGCCTGGGTACTGCAGGCGATGACATCGATATCTCCCTTGTCGGCACTGATGTGCTGCTTCTCTGTGACCTTGCGCAGGTTGCTGATCTGGTCACGGTATAAGGCTGCTTTTTCGAAGTGGTGTTTGTCTGCCGCCTTCTCCATGTCTTTCACCAGTTCGGTAATGATCTGCTCACTCTTGCCCTGCAGGAACAACACGGCATGATCGATATCCTTGCGATAGGCTTTTTCTGAGATATAACCGACACAGGGGGCTGTGCAGCGTTTGATCTGGTACTGAAGACAGGGACGTGAACGGTTGGCAAACGTGGTGTCCTCACATTGCCTGATGAGAAACATCTTCTGCAGCAGGTTGATGCTCTCACGCACGGCATGGGCGTTCGGATATGGCCCCAGGTACAGACCCTTCTTCTTGCGTGCACCGCGATGCATGGCTATCCGCGGGTAGGCAGACTTGTCGGAGATAAAGATATAGGGGTAGCTCTTATCATCTCGCATCAACACGTTATAACGCGGACGCAGTTCCTTGATCAGGTTACTCTCCAGCAGCAGAGCCTCGCCTTCGGTATGCGTGATGGTGATATTGATATCGTTTATCTTTGACACCATCACTCGAGTCTTGGGAGATAAACCGGTCTGTCGAAAATAACTGCTCAGTCGGTTTTTCAGGTTTTTGGCTTTACCGACATAGATCACCTGCTCTTTTTCGTCGAGCATTCGGTAGACACCGGGTTTGCTGGTGACGTTTTTCAGGAAGGCGGCAGAATCAAAGACTGGTTCTGCTGAAGGTTCTTCGCCTGCGGCGTTTTCTGCGGATGTCATGGTGTATATTGTATTGTCATCCTGAACGGTAGTGAAGGATCTTGCTTATGGTGCAAGCTGGTCACCCGGCAAAGATCCATCACTTGGTTCAGGATGACAGGTAAATGCTTACAGCATTTACCTGTCATTTAATCGGCATATTATTTTCGTCGAGGACGCCATGCTTCATCGCCAGGTGCAGCATCTCTATATCTGAACTGACATCGAGCTTTTCATAGAGCCGTTTTCGATAAGTGCTGATGGTCTTTGGGCTGAGGTTAAGGATTTCAGAAATCTCTTGTGTACGTGTGCCCTGCGCGACCATCATCAACACCTGGATCTCACGCATGGAGAGCGTATCGATAGGATTCGTCTCACCCGGCAGTACCGATAGTGCCAACTGCTGCGCGATGTCTTTCGCGATGTAGTGTTTACCGCTATGTACATCCCTGATCGCCGTCAACATCTCGTCGACACCGTTACCTTTGGTCAGGTAACCCCTGGCGCCGCCATTGAGCAACTGTTTTGGTAATGGGCCTTCATCATGCACGGTGACGATAATTATGCCGATCTCGGGCCATGAACTGCTGATACGATGGGTCGCTTCGATACCGCCGATACCCGGCATATTCACATCCATCAGGATGACATCGACCAGCCCCCTGTTGTCACGACACCAGCTGATCGCATCCTCACCGCTGCTAAGCGTTTCCACCACCTCGATACCATCCAGTGTACCCAGCAGGCTCTTGAAGCCGAAGCGAACCAGATCATGGTCATCAACGATGACTACCTTTATTATAGAATTGTTACTACTTTCAGACATTTAAAACAGCATCATTGAATGAGTTCTACGGCATTGTAGCAAAATTTTAGACGCTCCAGTTGCTATATGGTGTTTTTACCAGGTAATTATTGTAATAACGTTCATCACTGCTGACTTCCGCTCCCAGCCAGTCGGGATGCTCGAAATGTTCATCCAGTCTGCTGAGTTCTATTTCAGCCATCTCCAGACCAGTATTGGCACCGCTGAATATGTCGATCTCCCACAGGTGTGACCCGTAGGGTACGTAATAGCGTGTTTTTTCGATGATGGCGCCACTGCATAATGTCATCAACATCTGTTCTGCATCATGTAGCGGTATGTCATATTCGTATTCCTGGCGTACCGCTGAGAGCTCGGCGCTCTTTACGTTGATGTTCGCCTGTTTATTGCTGATCCTTATGCGTACAGAAGATTTCTGTGATGGGTCCAGGCCGCTCTGCAGGTAACCCTGCTTGATCAGGTGCGTCTCTGTGACATGTGCTTTCCAGTCATCATTTTTCATTAGAAATTTACGCTCAATCTCGGTGCCCATTATCGTTACCTATAATTTGTGCCAGTGTTTAATATTTCATGGTAGATTGCAGTATATGAAGCCATATTTCCAGCTCGATGATGACATCATTCATCTCAATCACGCCGCCGTCGCACCATGGCCGATCGTGACGCGTGACGCTGTCGTTGCTTTTGCTGATGAGAACCTGTCTGTCGGCTCAAAAAATTATGATCAATGGTTAAAAACAGAACAGCAGTTAAAGCAAAAACTGGTACAGCTGATCAATGCAGAATCGAGCGACGAGATAGCGATATTAAAAAATACCTCGGAAGGCCTGTCGCTCATCGCACAGGGTTTGAGCTTTGATGCCGGGGATAATATCATCGTTCCTGCCGAGGAATTTCCTTCCAACAAGGTCGTCTGGCAGGCACTGGAGTCACAAGGCGTAGAACTGCGCCAGGTAGCAGTACAGGATAGCGAAGAACCTGAAAAGGCGCTGCTCGATGCCATCGATGAAGGCACCAGGCTGTTGAGCTGCAGTTCAGTGCAATATGCTTGTGGCTTGAGACTGGACCTGAACCTGATCGGCCTGGCCTGCAAGCAGAACGATATACTGTTCTGTATCGATGCCATCCAGTCACTGGGAGCGCTAGCGTTCGACGCGCAAGCCTGTCAAGCTGATTTCGTGGTTGCAGATGGCCATAAGTGGATGTGCGCACCGGAAGGCACGGCGTTGTTCTATTGCCGCAGATCGGCTCAACCATTGTTACAACTGCGTCAGTACGGCTGGCACATGCTCAAGGATGCATTTGACTTTTCACACAGGCATGATGCTATGCAGATCGCGGAGAACGCACAGCGCTTCGAAAGCGGCAGCCCGAACATGATGGGTATCGCAGCACTCAATGCATCTCTTGGCTTGCTGCTGGATATCGGTATCGAAAACATCCAGGCGAAGGTCATGGAGAATGCAACTTACCTGATCGAGCAGTTATCGAAGCTACCCGAGATCACACTATTGACCCCCACCGCGACGGGCCGATACGGCGGCATCATCACCTTTCAAAAAAGCGGTATCGATAACGTACAGCTATACCAGTATCTGCAGGATAACAATGTGATCTGCGCCTACCGCGGTGATGGCATCCGTTTCTCGCCGCATTTTTATACCTGCAGACAAGTGATGGACAAGGCTTTGAAATTAGTCTCTGAGTTTTGTTGACCCGTTAACATAAATACGGCGTTTTTGCGCCCATGCTTTCACTATGAACGCATATGCAGGCATTCGGTCATAAATAGTATGAGTCACAGTATTTTGGTCTAGACTTAAAGGAGGAGTTTGCAGTTAAGTAATGGAATTGAGGTAACTGCCTGTTCGATGATGACATCACTATTTCATGTCAGATATCGATCGTTTAAATGATTTATAAATGCAGCGATAACTTCTTAAGGGAGCCAGTATGTTTCGTTTTGCAGGATTTAAAAATTATCTGTGGGACAAGTGGGTACATTGGCTTATCTATGAGCCCCCGAATTACAAAACGCCATTGACCAGTTTTGAGCGTTTACGCTATGAACTGCGACCCGGTGATGTACTGCTGGTCGAAGGCCGTTCCAATGTAGCAGAGATCATCAAGTCCATAACGCAGAGCATGTGGACACACTCATTTTTCTATATCGGACGATTGCATGATATCGACGACCCCATGCTGCGTGATCATATTCAGAAGTACCGCCATTGCATGCCCGAGGAGCAACTCATCATCGAGGCGATACTGGGTAAGGGCATCATCGTCACTTCGATAGAAGACTACGCAGGTGAACACCTGCGCATCTGTCGCCCGCGCGGTATCACACGTGCAGATTCACAAAAAGTCATCAATTATGCGATCAATGAATTAGGCAAGGACTACAACGTTCGACAGATAATGGACCTGGCGCGCTTCATGTTTCCCTACTGGTTTCTGCCCAGGCGCTGGCGCTCTTCACTGTTTGAACATAATGCTGGCCGGCCGACGAAAACCGTCTGTTCTACGATGATGGCAGAAGCTTTTGCCAAAGTGCGCTTCCCTATCATTCCGGTATTGCATCAGGATGAAACAGGCAATCTAAAACTGATACGCGGCAACTCCAAGCTGATGACACCACGTGATTTCGATCACTCGCCCTACTTTGATGTCATCAAGTACCCCATCCTTGATTTCGACGAGCTCGGTGTCTACCGTAACCTTCCCTGGGATCAGACTAGCGTGCATTGCAACGACATCGGTGACTGCTTCTATTCTCACCCGGAAGAAGTTGAAAACCTTATCCCGATTAAATCGGCTGACACGCTGCATCATCAAGCTACAGAATCGCCCCCGGACGCAGACGACAAAGTAGAACCTGCCGGCAGAAAACAGAGCGAGCAGTAGTCAACAACTGCTTGAGATAACCCGATATTACGCTCGAACAGGCCACACACTGCGACGCATCTAGCTGCAGGCGAATATAAGCAGTTCATTATTTAAACTAACACCTGTATCGATTAATTTACATGTTTCGTGAAAAAAGTCTGTACAAAAGATATTTTCAGCGTACACTTGTACTCTTAATTAGGTTGTTGTGCATGCTCGATGAACCATGGTGCATGCGATCCGGGCACTTCGACCGCACTAACCAGTGGTCACCAGAAGCGCCCGAGATGAACCAGTTACCTGATTAAACGTCTATAGTTAAAGTTGTTCTATTAATCCAGCGGGTAAAGCCAATGATGTGGACAGGCCTTTTTATATCGATCATTCTCGTTTCAGCCTACCTGCGCCTGCCCCTGCTGCAATGGTCGACATTGCTGGCTGCAGGGCTCGTCGCTTTTACCGTTTTCTCCGATGCATCGACAGCGCAACTAAGCCTCGCCTGGATCATCTATGCTGCGATTATCATTCCGCTCAATGTGAAATCTATACGCCGCAACCTTTTCAGCCGCAGCATCTATTCTGTGATGAAGAAGATCATGCCGACTATCTCACAGACAGAGCAGGAAGCGCTGGATGCCGGTGACGTCTGGTGGGAAGCGGAATTGTTCAGCGGCAAACCTGATTTCAACTTTTTACAGGCGTTGCCAAAGCCTGAACTGACCGAAGAAGAACAGGCTTTTATCGATGGTCCAGTAGAAGAGTTCTGCAAGATGCTCGATGACTGGCAGATCACCCACGTCGATTATGACCTGACGCCGGAAGCCTGGCAGTTCGCCAAAGATAACGGTTTCTTCTCACTGATCATTCCGAAACAGTATGGCGGACTGGATTATTCTGCTTACTGCCACTCACAGGTCGTGATGAAGATCGGCAGCCGCAGCGGTTCTGCCGGTGTCACCGTGATGGTACCAAACTCGTTAGGCCCGGGAAAACTGCTGATGACCTACGGCACCGAGGAACAGAAAGATTATTACCTGCCACGCCTGGCGAAGGGCATCGAGATTCCCTGCTTTGGCCTGACCGGCCCTGATGCCGGCAGTGATGCAGGCGCCATGCCCGATACCGGTGTTGTCTGCTATGGCAGCTACGAGGGTGAAGATGATGTACTGGGGGTACGTTTAAACTTTGCCAAACGTTATATAACACTGGCTCCTGTCGCCACCATCCTCGGTATCGCATTTAAACTGTATGATCCTGAACAGCTGTTAAGTGATGATGAAGACCGCGGTATCACGCTGGCATTGATCAAGCGTGAGACCGAAGGCGTCGAGATAGGCAAGCGCCACTTCCCTGCCAACCATGCTTTCATGAATGGGCCGATACGCGGCAAGGATGTCTTTATTCCGATGGAATCGATCATCGGCGGTATAGATTATGTCGGCAAGGGCTGGGCCATGCTGATGGAATGCCTCGGTGACGGTCGTGCTATATCCTTACCCGCACTCGGTACCGCAGCGGGTAAGATGGGCTGCAAGTATACCGGCGCCTACTCACGCATCCGCCAGCAGTTCCACATGCCGATCGGTTATTTCGAAGGTGTCGAAGAATCACTCACCGTGATCGCCGGTCAGGCCTACGCGATGGATGCTGCCAGGTCTCTGGTCGCTGTCGCGCTCGATAGCGGTGCAGTACCTTCGGTTATTTCGGCCATCGTCAAACAACAGGTGATGGAGCGCATGCGCAGTGTGGTCAATCATGCCATGGATATCCATGGCGGGCATGGTATCTGCATGGGACCACTCAATCATCTCGGACGGGCCTATCAACTGACACCAGTCGGCATTACGGTGGAGGGCGCAAACATATTGACCAGGACGATGATCATCTTTGGCCAGGGCGCGATGCGCAGCCACCCTTACCTGTTGAAAGAAGTCAAAGCGGTTCACGATAAAGACCAGAAGCGCGGACTGAAAGATTTCGATGAGGCTTTTTTCTCTCACATGGGATTCATCATCAGTAATGTGGTGCGTTCATTCTGGTTTGGTATCAGTTATGCCAGGTTTGTTAATACGCCCGGTGATAGTGACACGCGACGTTACTACCAGCAGCTGGTGAAGATGAGCTCAGCCTTCGCCCTGCTTGCTGATATATGTATCGGTGTTCTCGGCGGCACGCTGAAACGCCGCGAAAAACTCTCCGGCCGCCTGGCAGATGCATTGTCCAACATGTACGTCATGAGTGCTGCCTTGAAACATTATGAAAACCAGGGCAGCAAGCGCGAAGACCTGGTGCTGCTGAAATGGGTATGTCAAGACTCGCTGTACAATATACAGACCGCACTCAAAGGCATCAGCAAGAACCTGCCGCTGCCATTCATCGGCAGCCTTTGCAACTTCATCATCTTTCCGTTAACCAAACCCTATCAGCGCCCCAGCGACAGTACCGGCCACAGCGTGGCAAGAAAGATACTGTCTCCCGGCGCTACGCTCGATCGCCTCAGTGCAGGCGTTTTTCACAGCGATGAAAAAGATAACGCCACCGGTCGTATTAGCCATGCATTGAACCTGGTGCTTCAGACCGAAGAGTTACAACGCAAACTTCGCGGTGCCTATAAACAGGGCCGTATCCATAGCCGTGACCGAGCGGCTTATACTGAAGCCAGGGACAAAAACATCATCACTGAAAATGAATACAAAGCATTGCTAGAAGCTGACGAAGCGGTGCAGAATGCGATCAAGGTGGATGAGTTTTCTAACAGCGGATGGCAGGTAGCAACGCCGTAATCGATATCGTAGTGAGATATCTGCAAGGATGCAGCCAGTAGAGTGACGTATTGCGCCCTGGATGGCGGCAAGTAGAGTAATGCATATGGACAGGACGTAGAGTATGAGGATAATGCAGGACGCAGTTACCTAGCAGTGGTAGCCTTGCCAAGGGAAACGCGGCTAACGATAGATGCTGTGTATGCGCTTACGGAGATTGCCGCGCTTCGCTCGCAATGACGGGAAACTATCAGATCGCGGTGATGGCGACACAGAACAGGATATATGCATATAAAAATGAGGAATACTATGAGTAATGAATGCGCACGCAAAGTTTATATCGTCGACGGCAGCCGGACACCGCAGCTGAAATCACGCGGCAAGGTCGGACCATTTTCACCGGGTGATCTTGCCGTGGCCGCAGCCAGACCTTTGCTGCTGCGCAACAACTTTCCACTGGATGCCCTGGATGAGGTCATACTCGGTTGCATGATGCCGGGCGAACGTGAAGCAAATGTCGCACGCGTGGTGGCATTACGCCTCGGCATCCCGCTCAGTGTTCCGGCCTGGACCGTACAACGCAACTGTGCTTCAGGCATGCAGTCGGTTGATTCTGCTTTCAAGAACATCAGCAACGGCGACGCCGAGCTGGTGCTGGCAGGCGGTACAGAATCCATGAGCTGGGCACCGGTGCTGCACAATCACACCATGGTCAACTGGCTGGGCGCGATGATGCGCTCGCGCTCACTCGGACAGAAGATCTCGACCATCTTCAAGCTGCGAGGAAAGCACTTCAAACCGGTCATCGCCCTGCTGCACGGACTGACCGATGATACTGTCGGACTGAACATGGGTGAGACAGCCGAGATCATCGCCGATAATTTCGGCATCACACGCAAGCAGATGGATGAGTATGCCATGGCCAGTCATCATCGTCTCGCTGAAGCGCACGCCGCCGGACATCTCGATGAGATCGAAGTGCTGTATGACGGCAAAGGCAACTACTATGACCACGATGACGGTGTCCGTCCTGACTCGACCATGGAGAGCCTGGGCAAACTGCGCCCGGCCTTCGACAGGAAGTACGGCAAGGTAACCGCCGGTAACAGCGCACAGATCACCGATGGTGCCAGCTGGCTGCTGCTGGCCAGTGAAGACGCGGTGAAAAAACATGACCTGCCAGTACTGGCATCGATCACTGACAGCCAGTGGGCGGGGCTCGACCCGGCTGTGATGGGAATGGGACCGATACATGCCATGACACCGATCATGCAGCGGCATCAGCTAAGCATCGATGATATCGACTACTGGGAGATCAATGAAGCGTTTGCCACGCAGGTTCTCGGTTGCGTGCAGGCATGGCAGCAGGACGATTATTGCAAGGACAAGCTGGACCTGCAGCAGGCCATGGGCAAGATACCGCATGAACGATTAAACATCGATGGCGGCGGTGTCAGCTGCGGCCATCCCGTCGGTGCCAGCGGCGCGCGCATCATCCTGCACCTGTGCAAGGTCCTGCAGCGCACCAACTCACGACAGGGTATCGCCAGCCTGTGTATCGGCGGTGGCCAGGGAGGCGCGATGCTGATACAGAATGAATCTGAAAAATTAACCAATGCTGAGGCTGCCTGATGTCTGATCAAAATCCACCTGAAGCAAGCTCTCGGCCTGATAACTGGAAGGTTGAGATCGATGCCAACAACATCGCATGGCTGCATTTTGATATGCCCGGTGCCTCTGCCAACCTGCTGTCACAGTCCGCTATCGAACAACTGGATAATATCATCCAG
>JABDRN010000080.1 GCA_013041745.1 Gammaproteobacteria bacterium | reverse complement strand
GGTCGTACCATCGAAGGTGAATATAAAAGGGAAGATTAGCTTTTATAGCGATATCAGAAGATCAAGTATTAATCCCGGGCTTTTTTCAGGTTAATTTCACCAACTGCCCTTGTATTCACAAAAATCGACCGCATTAGTCAAATCATCAGACTTTTGGAGTAAATATAAGGGCTTGCTCCCTTGACTCCACAGGTTTCGTCATTATGATTAGCACTCGCATTGAGAGAGTGCTAAAAGTTAATAATTTTATTTTTATCTAGAGGAAAATACAAAAATGAAAATACGTCCATTACATGACAGAGTTGTCGTAAAACGTATGGAAGAGGAGCGCACCAGTGCCGGTGGCATCGTGATTCCAGATTCAGCCACTGAAAAGCCCGCAGAAGGTGAAGTTATAGCCGTAGGTAACGGCAAAGTTAACGAAGCTGGTGAGACTCGTGCACTGGATGTAAAGGTCGGTGACAAGGTTTTATTCGGTAAGTATTCAGGAACAGAGATCAAGATCGAAGGTCAAGAAGTCCTGATCATGCGCGAAGAAGATATACTGGGTGTAATCGCTGCGTAAGCTGCCGACTCATTAACTATTAGAATTAAGACTACGAGGAATATATATATGTCAGCAAAAGACGTACGTTTTGGTGAAGACTCACGCAGCCGTATGGTGCAGGGTGTCAACACATTAGCCAATGCAGTTAAAGTCACATTAGGTCCAAAAGGCCGTAATGTCGTATTAGAAAAATCATTCGGAGCACCGACTATCACTAAAGATGGTGTTTCTGTTGCCAAAGAGATCGAACTGGAAGACAAGTTTGAAAACATGGGCGCGCAGATGGTGAAAGAAGTTTCATCGCAGACATCAGACATCGCGGGTGACGGTACAACTACCGCTACCGTACTGGCTCAGGGTATCGTCCGTGAGGGTATGAAATCAGTCTCTGCCGGTATGAATCCGATGGACCTGAAACGCGGTATCGATAAGGCGACTATCGCAGCTGTTGAAGCGCTTCAGAAACTATCTAAGCCTTGTGCAACGACAGACGCTATTGCCCAGGTCGGTACAATCTCAGCAAACTCCGACACAAGTGTCGGTGACATCATCGCTGAAGCGATGGATAAGGTCGGTAAAGAAGGTGTTATCACTGTTGAGGAAGGCACATCATTAAATAACGAGCTTGATATCGTTGAAGGTATGCAGTTCGATCGTGGTTACCTGTCTCCATACTTTGTTAACGACCAGGAAACAATGAGCGCTGATCTGGAAAATCCATTTGTCTTACTGTTCGACAAAAAGATCTCTAACATCCGTGAACTGCTGCCAACATTAGAAGCAGTGGCTAAATCAAGCCGCCCATTATTGATCGTTGCAGAAGATGTTGAGGGCGAAGCGCTTGCCACATTAGTGGTAAACAGCATGCGCGGTATCGTAAAAGTCTGTGCAGTTAAAGCCCCTGGTTTCGGCGATCGCCGCAAAGCCATGATGCAGGATCTCGCTGTATTGACCAAAGCAACTGTCATTTCTGAAGAAGTTGGCCTGTCACTAGAAAAAGCAACTCTGGAAGATCTGGGTACAGCAAAACGTATCACTGTTTCTAAAGAGAATACTGTCATCGTTGACGGTGCTGGCACTGCGAAAGAGATCAAGTCACGTGTCGAACAGATCCGTACGCAGATCGATAATGCAACGTCTGACTATGACATCGAGAAACTGCAGGAGCGCGTAGCTAAATTAGCTGGTGGTGTTGCGGTAATCAAAGTTGGCGCTGCGACCGAAGTGGAGATGAAAGAGAAAAAAGCACGTGTCGAAGATGCACTTCACGCAACTCGTGCAGCTGTAGAAGAAGGCGTCGTGCCTGGTGGCGGTGTCGCACTGATCCGTGCCTGCGCAGCCGTTGATAAGATCAAAGGTGACAACCATGATCAGGATGTCGGTATCGCTATCGCACGTCGTGCGATGGAAGATCCACTGCGTCAGATCGTAACTAATGCGGGTGAAGAAGCTTCTGTTGTGCTGGCTAACGTGGCTGCCAAGAAAGGCAGTTATGGTTACAATGCGGCTACCAGTGAATATGGTGACATGCTGAAGATGGGTATCCTTGATCCTACGAAAGTAACACGTACGGCCCTGCAAAATGCAGCATCTGTTGCTGGGCTGCTGATCACTACCGAGTGCATGGTTGCTGAACTTCCTCAGGAAGATGCGCCAGCTGCACCTGATATGGGCGGCATGGGTGGAATGGGTGGCATGATGTAGCCACTGGCTACAATGTCGTGCATTGACCCAAGTGCAAAAAAGCCCCGCTACTGCGGGGCTTTTTTAATGAGAAAGATAAAATTGTCATTGCGAGCGAAGCGTGGCAATCTCAGCAGAGTGGGTACTCTCTATCAGGTCGCCACGCTTCGCTCGCAATGACAGTTTCGTAGTTCTTCAGTCGTGTTATTGGTTATACTATGTTAAATGGATTGATGGAATGGCGCTCCGTGTGTACTGTGAGATCGTACTGGTAATAGATTATGAAAGATCTAATAAAGTTAAAAACTCTGTTTTTAGCAATTTTGTTGATAAATAATATCGCTGTGGCTGATGTTCCTGCAAACCAGGTAATCGAAGTAAGTCACCTGTTGGCTTTCGTCAAAGAAAGTGGCTGTATCATTAATCGAAATGGCACAGACCATCCTGCTGTAAAAGGCATCAGTCACATTGAAAAAAAATATGATTATTTCAGGGATGATATACAAAGCACTGAGGAATTCATTGAATACTCAGCAACTAAAAGTACCATGAGTGGTGACTACTATATGGTCAGTTGCCCGGGTAAAGAAACCATAAGGACGCAGGATTGGTTGATGGCTGAGCTAAAACGGTTTCGCACAGAACAGAAGTGATCACTTAAAATAAACAATATTCAGATGATTAACAATTCCTTAATAATTATATTTTCAGTACTGTTTCTTAGTGGTTGTGCTTCGTTACCAGAAAACACCAATCGTACTAAATCACATGCGTTTACTGATACGCACGGCACATCGCTAGGTCAAGATGTACAAGGTTACCGGGAACAGGGGCAGACCGGTGATGGTTTTATTTTACTGGGTAGTGGCCTAGACGCATTCGTGGCCAGGGCTGCACTGGCGGAATCAGCAGAACGCAGTCTCGATGTGCAGTATTACCTTTACCACAATGATCAGGTGGGTAAACTCTTTACCGGGTTTTTATGGCAGGCTGCTGAGAGAGGAGTCCGAGTACGATTACTGATTGATGATATGGGCCTGGAAGGACGCGATGAAGGTGTCATGGCACTTGATAGCCATCCGAATATTGAACTGCGAATCTTTAATCCTTTTGACCGTGATATAGGCAGGAATGCACAATTTGTTACCGGGTTGGGATCTGTGACGCGCCGCATGCATAACAAATCATTTATCGCCGATAATCAGATGGCTATCCTGGGTGGTCGAAATATTGGAAATGAATATTACGATGCCGATCCGACGCTTGAGTTTGCAGACCTCGACGTACTGGCGATAGGTGATGTCGTTCGGGATGTTTCAAAAAGTTTTGATGCATACTGGAACAGCTCATTAGCCTATCCAGCAAAGACTATTATTTCAAAACGTCATTCGCAGGAAGAATTGCAGGAGCGGATAGACTACCTGCAGGAATTTATGGAAGAACAGCAGACTTCTAATTACATGACGGCTCTGCTTAATTCAGAACTGGCGCAACAGATACGTGATGATGATATTCCCTACATCTGGGGTGATGCTATTGTCGTAGTCGATCATGCTGAAAAGCTTGCCAAATCGCGTGATGATAACGAACTTCACCTGATGACACAGCTGGCACCCTATTTTAGGGGTATCGAAAAAGAATTGATAATAATCTCACCGTACTTTGTTCCTGGGCAAGAAGGTGTTGAGTTTTTCAAAAGTCTTACGGACAAAGGTGTGCGCGTCAAAATTCTCACCAACTCGCTATCATCAAATGATGTAGCTGTAGTGCATGCCGGGTATGCTAAATATCGAGAAGACCTGTTGCGTGCAGGTGTCGAATTGTATGAGATGAATAAAACATTAACGCGGGCCCAGCGTAAAGAAAAGAAAGGGGTAGGTGGTTCATCAAAAGCCAGTCTGCATGCAAAAGTATTCGTGCTGGACCGTAAGCAGGTGTTTATAGGTTCGCTCAATCTTGATCCAAGGTCATTTTATGAAAACTCCGAAATCGGCCTGGTGATAGATTCAATCGAAATCGCCCAGGGTATGGCTGAAAAATTTGATGCTGACATTGCTAAAAATACATTCACCCTGGAGTTGAAAATAGATGAAGATGGTTATGAGGAACTTTTATGGCACGGATACGAAGACGGTAATCCTGTAACATTCGATGTTGATCCCTATACCGGTTTCTGGCGCCGTTTTGGTGTTGGTTTTATGGGTATACTTCCGATTGAATCGCAACTATAAATAATAGTTTGTGTAAGTTGTTGGTCTGTAGTTAAGTATGAAAAAAATTTTCAGGAATTTAGACATGTTAAAAGTTTTTTGCTCACTATCTTTGGTTTCACTTGGTATCTTGACTGCTGGATGTGCGACTAGTAGCGTCGAAGAGAAAGAAGACATCAATGAGCCGGGTGCTTTAGATTTGATATTGTGCGAAGAGCCAAGGCCACAGATTTGCACCCGGGAATATGATCCAGTCTGCGCAACACTGAAGGACGGTAATACAGTCACCGGCTCTACGGGGTGTGCTTCCTGTTCGGATCCGGAAGTGGTCGGTTATAAGAAGGGCGCCTGTGGAATCGTCTCTATCGACTAGTCGCTTTCATTAAATTTCAGGTGCTGGAACCGGATGACGGATCTGCCTGGGTAGCTGGATCCCGTACGATATTGATCTACAGGAGAAGACATTAATGTCTCAGAGCGATGAAGATCATAATTCTATTGTTGGTTAACCAGGTTCAGTATTAGCGGTACACTGTGATTTAAAGAGGAGTGAGGTATTGTTCATAGCGCTGAGATAATTTTGTTGCTAATTGAAGATTGCTATGGATAGCGCGCAATGACAGAATATGCAGGATATGGGACTCGTATCAGAAAAAAATAATTTCATGTATCTGACAGTAGGCATCATCCTGCTGTTATTTGTCGGTGCACTGGTGGACCAGTTCCCCGGACCACTTGGTTATCACCTCGTTCAGGCGTTTTCTGTTATAAATATCATTATTGGCCTCTTCGGTTTTAAATCTGGAGGATCCTGGTTCTTTTCACGTACAGGAATTTTTGTTTTAGCGATTGTGGCTGTTGTTACTGGTATAGTTCTTGATGTATTAGAGCTGTATTACATCCATCTTTTACTTTTATTTATTTTTTATCTGTGGGCGACCTGGGTGGCTGCAAAACAGGTTTTGTTTGCTGGTCCCGTGGATGGAAACAAGATCGTCGGCGCCATCTGTATCTATCTGCTGATGGGCATGATCTGGACGATGATGTATCTGTTTATCGCACAGGCCATCCCTGGTGCCTTTAACGGGCTGGAACAGGTCGTCTGGTATGATAATTTTGCAGACGTTGCTTATTATAGTTATGTCACATTGACGACCCTGGGTTATGGTGACATCAGTCCAGTCGCACCTATCGCTCGTTTCCTGGTGTATATGGAAGCAGTCGTTGGTGTCTTCTATATGGCGATCCTGGTCGCCAGCTTGATCGGTGTCAGTATCAATGAGTCGCAGAAAAAACAATCTGATTGAGTGTGAGTTTGTATCTGGCTCGACCTTGTCGGCATCATGATAGATAAGGTCGGGCTGATTGATATAGGGCTGATATTCAGGACCTCGTTACTATCAATGCCTTAACTAGGGGTGTTATGACCAGATCAAAACGTATAGCGGCAATCGACTGGATGCGCGGCTTTGTCATGATATTGATGGTCGTTGACCATGTGTCGATGGCTTATAACGCCCGGCATGATTCTTCTGACTCGGCCGCCCTGTATGTCTCCGGTTCGCCACTGCCTGATCTTGAATTCTTTGTCCGCTGGATAAGCCACCTGTGTGCACCTGTTTTTGTTTTTCTTGCAGGCACAGCTCTAGCTATAAGTATCGAGCGAAAAGTATCGAGAGGTATTGATAGCTGGCAGATCGATAAAGATATCCTGATGCGAGGTGCTTTTATCGCGTTGCTCGACCCAACGATAATCTCTTTGTTTTCGGGGAGGATGACCATCCAGGTTTTATATGCGATCGGCGTCGCTATGATGTGTATGGCATTATTTCGCAGGTTTTCAAATACCGTCCTGATCGTATCTGCACTGGCATGGATATGTCTGGGTGAACTGCTTACCGGAATGGTTTGGCCGCCACAGGAGAGTATCGAGTCTGTCTTCGCGGCACTTCTGGTCTCGACTTATGCGACATCAAGCATGGTAATCAAATATCCGCTATTACCATGGCTCTCTATCATGATACTGGGATGGGTGTTCGGGCGTTATCTGTTGTCATTCAAGGATGGTAATACCAGGGTAGGGCCTGTGAGTCTGCTGTTAACGCTTGGCACTTTCTCACTCATTGCATTTTTAGCGATCCGTTATAACAATGGTTATGGCAATATGTTTTTATACCGCGAAGATAACAGCTGGCAGCACTGGTTGCATGTCAGTAAATATCCTCCATCGGCAGCGTTCATCTTTCTCGAATTAGGGGTGATGTCGGTCATCATGGCTATGATGATCTGGCTAGAGCGGCTAATCGGAGATCGTCCAAATGGTGTGCTGCTGGTGTTTGGCCAAACGGCGATGATCTTTTACCTGGTGCACCGCCTTGTGCTGGAAGGCAGTGCGACCTATGCCGGCTTAAGACATTTTTCTGATTTGAAAACAACCTTCATCATTAGTGTTGTCATGCTGGTATTACTCTATCCATTCTGTCTCTGGTATCGTGGCTTTAAAGCGAAACACCCTCATTCGATATGGCTGCGGTATTTATAAACCAGCAGTATTTATAAACCAGTAGGATAGATGATGCCTCGTATTCATAGTGCAATCTGTATGTTTATTTCTGATTGATGGTTGTTATATACTCATGCGCAATGATGAAGCTCAACAACTGGAGCGTATATCAGGTTTCTGCATCTCTCAATTTTTCAAATATTTAGGGTTGATAACCAAATGATCCCCAGGATATCGATAATAGTCCCATTGTGGCTGCTTTCTTTCGTGGTTTTAGCTGAACAGGCTGCTGATCAGGCGAAGACCGAGGCTGAGGTCAAAGATGCAGAGGAGTCACAGGCGATCATCGAGCAGGTAAAGGAAGTTACTGATCGGAGCGGCAGTGACACGAGCAAGACATGGATACCCTCTGCAGTTAAATTTGACTGGGTGCAGCTCACTTCTAATGAGTGGCTTAAAGGTGAGATCAAAGGAATGTATAAAGACAGTCTGGAATTTGACAGTGACAAGCTGGATTTGCTCAATATTGACTGGGACGATGTAAGGATCCTGCGCAGTTATCGAGTTAATAATATCAATATCGAAGGTGTCGGTGCGACTTCAGGTGTCCTGGAGGTCACCGACAGTAGCGTTGAGGTAATCAATGATTATGAAAACCAGACATATGATCGTTCGGATTTAATATCATTTGCGCCCGGTGGTAAAGAGGAGCGTGACCTGTGGGCAATCAAGGCGGCTCTGAGTATCGATCTTAGACAGGGTAATACCGATCAGATCGATTACACGGCAAAAGTTAATATAAAAAGACGTGCCTCAACGACACGGTTCACGATGGACTATATCGGTAATATTTCTAAAACTAACGGTGGTGATGGCAGCCTGGTTGAGACTATTAACAATCATCGTCTGACCGCCAGTTTTGACTATTACAAAACTCGCTACTTTTTCTATACCCCGGTTTTCATGGAGTTATATCGAGATCCGTTTACCAATATTGCATTGAGATCGACTATCGGTACAGGTTTAGGTTATACCGTGATCGATAATGGTAGGAGCGAGCTTTCATTCGGCGGCGGACCAGCATTTTCTAAAACGGAATTCATTACGGTAGCTGCAGGTGAAAGTACCACTGAATCGACGCCTGCCGCCGTACTAAGAACTGCATATGATTATGAGCTTACTAAAGCCATAGATTTTATCGCCAGATATAATATTCAGATGGGTAACCGGGCTTCCGGTGGTTATACACACCATGTCATTTTGACCATAGAAAGTGAGATTACTGGTGCGCTCGATTTTGACACGTCATTTATCTGGGACAGGACAGCTCATCCGACACAGGCAGCAGATGGTACATCACCTGAACCGGATGATTACCGTGTAACATTTGGTATTAGTTATACCTACTAACCTGCTGCTGTCTTACTGCAATGCGTCTATCATTGGGTGCCATACTAAATAGAATGTACAATCATGCTGAATCAGTTATGGGTATATCTCGTCCATGTTTTACCGGTGAACATTAGAAGGTTTATCATACCTGTTAGAAAATTCAGTAATTAAGAAACATGACAGAGGGTAGCTATGAATAATTCTGATTTTACAAACAATACCATCGAAGCAGTTGTCAGAATTGGCCTGTTACTTTTACTTGCCACCTGGTGTTTCAAGATTATCACACCTTTCATAGTGCCGGTGGTGTGGGGTGTGGTTATCTCCGTAGCTATCTATCCATTATTTATAAAGCTTAGATCCAGTTTGGGCGAGAGGAACAAGCTGGCCGCAATTATTTATACTATTATTGCGCTGGCTTTGCTGATCACGCCTACGGTGATGATCTCAGATTCGCTTATCGAGACCTCCGGGAAAATCACTGAGCAATATGAAGCGGGTACCCTGGAAATACCGCCACCAAACGAATCGGTTAAAGAATGGCCTGTGGTCGGTGAAAAGGTGTATCCTGTCTGGCTGCAGGCATCTGTAAGCATTGAAGATACTCTAAAAAAATATGAAGCAGAAAGCAGGAAGGCAGCTAAGGCAATCATCGCCGGCGCTGCAGGTGCAGCTGGCACCATATTGCAATTTGTTTTATCGATCATTATCTCCGGGATCCTGGTGGCCAACGCCAGTGGTGCACATGAGATGACCGTCAAGCTGTTTACAAGATTGACAAGCGAGGCAAGCGGTAAGGCCTATGCTGATTTGAGCAAGGCGACTATACGTAGTGTCGCACAGGGTGTACTCGGTGTTGCCATTATCCAGGCTGTGCTTTCAGCTGTTGGCATGATGGTGATGGATGTTCCGGCCTGGGGACTGTGGACATTATTCATCCTGGTGCTTGCAATCGCCCAACTGCCACCGATAATCGTCCTGGGTTTTGTCAGCGCCTATGTTTTTTCGGTGGCTGAGGCAACACCCGCTGTTATCTTCCTCATCTACTGTTTGATTATTAGTGCAAGTGACGGTTTCCTAAAGCCGCTGTTTCTGGGGCGAGGTATGGAGACACCGATGCTGGTGATATTGCTGGGCGCGATAGGCGGTATGATGATGTCAGGAATTATCGGTCTGTTTGTCGGTGCGATTATCCTTGCGCTTGGCTATGAGCTGTTCATGGTGTGGCTCACTAAAACTGAAGCTGCCAGTCAGTGACGATACTTATTGATAAAAATTATGCCTGAAGAAAATAAAGAGACTGCCATGGAAAAGAGCAGCGACCCTGTCAAAAAGATCACAGCAATTGCACTGATCATTATAGCTGTCATGTTTGTCTGGTATGTGATCGCTGATCGCATCGCACCATGGACAGACCAGGCAAGGGTGCAGGCGTACGTGGTGCCCATCGTCTCCCAGGTGGCAGGTCGTGTTGTCGAGATTAATGTCGGCAAGGATCAGGAGGTTCAGCAGGGTGATGTGCTGTTAAGGATCGACCCATCTGACTATGAACTGGCCGTCGATAATGCAGAGACTAACCTGGAGCTTGCTGGTCAGGATATTGGTGCCGGGACGGCGAACGTCAGTACTGCGCAGGCAAAAGTAGTCGAAGCGATAGCTAACCTGGATCATCTAAAAGCACAGGCAAATCGGGTCATCGAACTGGAACAAAAGCAGATCTACTCGAGAGCCCGTGGAGATAAAGCCAGGGCTGCTGTGGTGAAAGCTGAGGCGCAGCTGGAAAGTGCCAGATCAGAACTGGAAAAAGCGAAGCAGGCTCTAGGTGTAAAAGGTAAAGAGAATCCAAAGATCCGTTCTGCCATCGCAAAACTCAAAAAAGCCCAGATTGATCTATCCAGAACGACGATCATCGCGCCATCACATGGCGGTATCACCAACCTGAAGATCGATGAAGGGCATTATGCCAGTGTCGGTGCGCCCTTGATGACATTTATCGAAGTGGAAAATGTCTGGGTGAAAGCTAACCTGCGAGAGAACAGTATCGCCAATGTGAAAGTTGGAACGCCGGTTGATATCATACTCGACTCGGCACCGGGTAGAGTCTTCCAGGGTAAGGTCAATAGTATCGGTTTTGCCGTGAGTCATGAGAAAGGCGGTGCTATAGGTGATCTTGAGAGCATCGAGAGTAGCGCGGGCTGGTTGCGTGATGCACAGCGTTTCCCGGTTTATATCTCATTCGATGATGACAGTGCAAAAGGAAATCTTCGCCTGGGTGGCCAGGCAGATGTGCAGTTTTATTCAACGGATAACTGGCTGATCAACTCGTTAGGCTGGCTCTGGATACGCATATTGAGCTGGTTCTCGTATATATATTAACCAGATACTGTCACCAGCAGAGACCAAGTAATCTACTTAAGCATTTATGCTGTTAACTAATATGAGATTACTTCTTGCTACAGGATGGTGATGAGTATGGGGTGGGCTTTGTTAAAAGATCCGAAACAGATAAAGATATTGCGCTATGCTGTTGGCTTGACCATCGCTATAGCACTGGCGTTTGCTATCGCATGGCCTTTGTCTTTTCTATTGCCGATTTTATCAGCTGTTTTCCTTGCTTTACCATTGCCGAAACCGACACTTTCACAAGGCCTTCGCAACATGCGAGATACCCTGTTTGCATTTTCTGTCGGTTATATCTTTACCCTGTTCATCCTGCCGTACCCGCTCATCTTCGTACCACTGCTGGCACTGGCGTTATTCTTTACTTATTACCATCTGAATCGCGGTGGTTCGTTCTGGCTGGTACTGATGTTACTGGTGTGTCTATTGCTTATGCCGATGCTGGCAGGCGTCGATGAAGGACTTGCCATCGGCGTGGCCTTCGGTCTGGTAATCTCGAGCTGGCTTACATTAGCCATGCTGTGGTTATCTCATTACGTCGTTCCTGATCCGCCTGGTTCTGCCACATTGCCTGCAGGTCCCGTGTTCCAGCCGGGTTATTCGGCACCAGCTGCCGAGCTCGCCTTGAAGAGCACAATCGTGGCGCTGCCGATCGCGATAGTCTTTATCGCCAATAACTGGGCCAGTCAGATCCTGGTGATGTTATTTGCTGCAATTTTTACCCTCTCGCCGGACCTGGCAAAAGGCAGGGAGGCTGGCGTTAACTCGATCAAGTCGACCCTGATCGGCGGTGTGATCGCCTTTTTTATTTATTGGCTACTGGTCGCTGTCCCGGAATATCATTTTCTTGTATTATTGATGTTTTGTGTCAGTCTTGGATTTGGTGTCGCCATCTACTCTGCTGCGCCGATTGCGAAATATATGCCGTCAGCCATGGTGGCGATGATCATCCTGGTTAACAGCAGCCTGGCAGAAGGTGCTGATTTTTCAGAAAAGTTTGTTTTACGTGTCCTGCTTATTTCGATCGCGACAATCTATGTGGTCATGGCACTGAAGGCGCTGGATGCGTGCTGGCCTAGAAACATTACGATGAGTTCTAAAAACATAGATTGAGTGTTTCTGATTATAACTTGCCAGTTGTATCATATTATTTGAAAATCCAGATATTATGCTGAAATCTTTCCTGATCATTACCGTTGCCCTGCTGGCGGGCTGTTCCAGTACGCCGCCGAAAAATATCAATGACAGCTGTGAGATCTTCAGGGAAAAAGATGACTGGTACGATGATGCCAAAGACAGCTTCGAGCGCTGGGGGGTGCCGATACAGGTACAACTAGCGATCATCCACCAGGAATCACGCTTCAAACATGATGCTGAAACAGAGATGCAATATTTTTTATGGATCATCCCGATCGGGCGTAAGTCTTCGGCTTATGGATATGCGCAGGTAAAAGATGAGACCTGGGACTGGTACATAAAGTCGACGCGTAACTGGGGGGCGGATCGTGATGATTTTGATGATGCGGTCGATTTCATCGGCTGGTACGGCAAGAAGACATACGATACTTTGAAGGTCTCCAAGTGGGACGCTAAAAACCAGTATCTCGCTTACCATGAAGGTCACGGTGGGTATAAGCGGAAAACATACAACGCTAAGCCCTGGTTGATAAAAGTCGCTGCCAAGGTGGATAAGAATGCAAGGAGATATGGTGCACAGTTGAAGACCTGTGAGGATGAATTAAATTCCGGCTGGTGGTTCTGGTGATGTCGGATCCCGGTGTATCACGTGAAAAAAGGATCTCGAATGAAGGGCTGGCCCGACTTGAGAAACAGCTCGAGCTAGGTATGAATATCAAAGCAGAAGTGTTGCAGCAGTGGGTCAGGCGATATGGTGACGATGCCCGTGAACTATTAAAAAAGTACCATCGTGAGCTCGATGACTGATAAATTGAGATATATCAAATTGTATATCCAAAATCTGGTCTAAAAAGGTTAGAATACAAACCAACTTCATATCAGGGAACCAGGGTGACTAAGAGAGTGACTTTAACACAGGCATGGGAAGGCACAGCTGATTGTCTCAACTGCTCATTGCGCAGTACCGCACTTTTTGGCGGTCTGACCAGAGATGATTTCGAACAGATGCATGAACCTGTCGAGCAGGTTGAGTTGCAACCGGGTGAAGTACTCTATAACGCCGGCGATTCAGGCCGTTATATGTTTACTGTACGAAGTGGCCTGCTGAAACTGGTCCAGTATCTACCGGATGGGACACAGCGAATCGTGAGACTTATGAGCTCTACAGATGTACTCGGGCTGGAAGTCCTTGTCGATAAACCTTATGAACATGAAGCGATCGTACTGCGTGTCTCTGAGCTCTGCCGCTATCCTAAGGAAACGGTTGATCGTTTCAGCAAGACTAATCCAGTGCTGCAAAAAGACCTGCTGAAACAATGGCAAAAAGAACTGACAGCGGCCGATGAGTGGCTGACAAAGTTATCGACAGGTCCTGCGAAAAAGCGCATGGCGAATCTATTGCTTCGCCTGGTAGAAGATGATTCTAACGAGTGTTTTCTGTTTAGCCGCGAAGATATCGGTTCGATATTGAGCATCACTATCGAGACCGCCAGCCGGATTCTCTCTGAATTTAAAAAGTTGAACCTGATCAAAGAGATACGCTCAAATCACCTGGAGCTGAATATCGCTGGCTTAACCGAGCTCATCGAAAGCTAGCGTCAATTTAAAATCATTCGCCTTGACGAAGATCTGCTCCCGCTGAAAGCAGCTTAGACGTATGATAATTATCAATGTATATATTAGGCATATCTAATATAATCGCCGTAAGTAAATTAAACAGGAAGAATAACGTGTCTATTTCAAAGAATTTTCTTATACATCAGATTATATTTGTTGGCCTGATGCTGGTTACATCAGCTGTTCTGGCGGATGAATTGACCGAGCGTGAACAGGCTGCGGACCAGGTATCTGAGCAGTTTATCAAGCAACTTGGCGGTCATCTGAAAAAAGAGATGCAGGCCAATGGTCCTGTGCAGGCTATCACTGTCTGTAAAGAAATCGCGCCACAGATAGCGAACCAGTTATCTAATGAAAATGGCTGGAGTGTGACTCGTGTAACGACGAAGCCGCGTAATTCATTGCTTGGTGCGACAGACATGTGGGAGCGTAAGACGCTCGCTGAATTCGAAGCCGCCGCTGCCAAAGGTGAAAAGTATTCAGAGATGAAAAAATCTGTCGTCGTGGATGAAGACGGTAAGTTCTATTTGCGTTATATGAAGCCGCTGGCGATTAAGCCAATCTGTCTGACCTGCCATGGCAGTGAAGAACAGATACCTGCACCAGTGAAGTCTGAACTGGTGAAACTGTATCCTTTCGACCAGGCAAAAGGATACAAAGTGGGTGAGCTGAGAGGCGCTGTTAGCATCAAACAGCCAATGGATGTGCCATTGTATAAGAAGTTCTAGGCAGTCTTTCTACAGCAGACAAATCGTTCATACAGTAATCATGGCTTCGACAGTTAGCATTTATTCACGCCTGGGTGGAGAGCCGGCCCTGCGCAGGTACGTGCAATTGCTATACGATTTTATGGATGAGTCACCCGAAGTAAGTCATATCAGAAAGATGCATCCGGCTGACCTTTGCCATGCCCGTGACAGATTGTTCATGTTCCTCAGCGGCATGCTCGGCGGGCCACCGCTGTATATGCAGGCATTCGGACATCCTCGACTGCGGCGCAGGCATATGCACTTTGAAATCGGTGAAGTAGAACGCGATCAATGGCTTGCCTGCGCTCAGTACGCAGCCGAGCAACTGGATGTTGCGGCGCAGACTCGTGATGATCTCATGCGCGAGTTAAGCGCCATGGCTGACCATCTGCGAAATAAGGATACGACTTCTGTTTCGCCAGAGCCATGTAATTCTGCTCGAGCAATGGCTATGAGTAGAGATCATCATTCTTCCTGATACAACTCTGGACCAATATCATAATGGGTGAATTAACCTTAGCCGCAGCATTCATGATAGGGCTGCTTGGATCGACACATTGTATAGGCATGTGTGGCGGTATCGTCGGCGCTCTGACCATGGGTTTGCCAGAGTCTACTCGGCAGTCCCAGCTAAAACTGTTGCCCTATCTGCTTACTTATAACACTGGACGCCTGCTGAGTTATTCGCTGGCGGGTTTAATCGTGGGATTGTTGAGCAGCACTGCAGGTAAGCTGTTTCAGATGGGAGGTTTCCCCATCGGTGGTGTCGTCGGTGGGGTTTTCATGGTCGCCCTGGGGGTCTATATCGGCGGTTGGTTTCAGACGATGAAGCCGCTGGAAAAGCTCGGCGGCTATCTCTGGCGAATGATCGAGCCTGTCGGTCGACGCTTTATGCCGGTGAAATCGCCGGTTCAGGCGCTGGGTATGGGTTTTATCTGGGGCTGGCTACCCTGTGGTCTGGTTTATAGCACGCTGGCACTGGCAGCGACTTCTGGAGATGCAGTAAAAAGTGCCATGTTGATGCTGGCATTTGGTATCGGAACACTGCCTATGCTGTTAGCGATGGGTGGTTTTGCAGAGAAACTGCAACGTTTTACCCATCACAAGTGGACACGTTATGTTGCCGGTATATTGCTGATCGCATTCGGTGCGATGATATTAAGCAAAGCGTTAGGCGGTGGACATATGGGCGGGCACGATCATGCCATGCATGGTGGAATGAATCACAATGAGCAGAGCGTGCAGCAAGAGAAGCCAGCACACCACTGAGCCGCATTGCCCACTAGTAACTGGTATGTACGACAGCCAGTTAAGCTAACTGGCTGGCAAGATACAGCTTGATTCCGTATTTTGCGACGAAACCAAAGATGCCTAGTCCCAGTCCGACAAACAGGATCATCATGCCGTATTTTCCTGCTTTAGATTCTTCTGCCAGTTTATAGACAATAAACAGCATGTAGCTGATGCCTAATGTCAGGCAGATGGTCAGTGATATCTCGGTAAATTCTTTTTCGGTCATGATACATCGGTGCTTGGCCAAAACGGTGGTGTATTATAGTTATCTAATATACCGTTTAATATAATCAATTTGGTATAGTTACTTCTGCCGTCTCTGCAGCTAGTCAGATAATGATTCGAGAGGCCAATTCCTTCCTAAGATGAGTACATATTGAAAATGGACCCCATATCACAAGCCAGCTTCGGTGCCAGCGTCTCCCAATCCTTTGCCAGGGATGGTTCTAAACAGGCTGTTGCGCTGCTCATCGGTGCAATTGCCGGTATGGCGCCGGATCTTGATATCCTCATCCAGTCATCGAAAGATCCGATTCTATTCCTGGAGTATCACCGGCAGTTCAGCCACTCGCTGGTGTTTATTCCGTTCGGTGCTCTGATCTGTGCACTGCTGTTCTATGCATTACTGCATTCGCGGTGGCTGCAGGGCCGCTGGCCTGCTGCCAAGCTCTCGTTCGCGCAGATCTACCTGTTCGCCTTTCTGGGGTATGCCACTCATGGCCTGCTGGATGCCTGTACCTCTTATGGTACGCAATTGTTCTGGCCGTTCTCCAATGAACGTTTTGCCTGGAATATCGTATCGATCATCGATCCACTTTTTACCCTGCCAGTTATCTTTTTTATTGCACTGGCGGTGTATCGCAAGAATGTCCGCTATGCGCGGATCGCTTTTATTTATGCCGTAGTTTTTTTATGCCTGGGTCTTTTTCAGTATCAGCGTGCAGAACAGGCGGTCTCTGCACTGGCACAGCAGCGGGGCCATCAGATTGAACGCATGCATCTGAAACCGGGTTTTGCCAACCGTCACCTGTGGAAGATGATCTATGAATATGACGGTCGCTATTACGTGGACGCGGTCAGGCTGTTATGGGATACGAAATACATCACGGGTACATCGATTCAGAAGCTGGATGTCGAACGCGACTTTCCCTGGTTGCCTGAAAACAGTCAGCAGGCAGTAGATATTGAGCGGTTCCGCTGGTTCTCCGATGGTTTTCTGGCTGTTAGCACGAGGAACCCGAACCTGATCATGGATGTGCGCTACTCATTCCTGCCCAACAAGATCAACCCGATGTGGGGCGTTGAAGTCAGCAAGCCGCAGATTGACGCTGGCAACCTAGATGTACATGCTGAATACCAGATAGTCAGAAACCTTGATGATAGGACAGGCAAGGTTTATTTTGAGATGCTGTTCAACTAGCTGTTGTAATCGCGATTCACCAAGTCGCTCCAACAGACATGACCATCGCATAGCAGCGGTTCTGCAAACCGCGATGCCCGACAGGATAATTAATGCTGCAATATAGAAAAGATTACAGTGTCCAGAATTGTTCCATCGATGCTTGCCATCTCGACGATAGGAGAGATCAGATACTGCAGCGTACAAGATATCTCCTACCGTCGAGATGACAGATATATTAGGAATCTTATTAACGTTATTTTTCTGAAAGAGAGATAAGCTTTTCAATAAATCCGATGTACTCAGGTTTGCTCCAGTCACGTCCGCCGATCGCCTGGTATTTCACTTCACCCGCCGGATTAATCAAAAAAGTAGTGGGCAATCCGCGTGGTTTCCAGGCTTCGGTGACCTGGCCATCGACGTCCATCAGGCTGTTTAGCTCGACACCGATACTAGCTAAAAACTCAAATACAGTGTCCTCGTCTTCGGCGGTATTGATCATCACGATCTGAAAACTGTCACCAGTAAAGGCATCTGCTAATTGCTGTATCGCCGGCATCTCTTCTTTACAGGGGCCACACCAGCTCGCCCAGAAATGCAGGAAGATCCAACGTCCCCTGGCGTCTTCCAGTTCAAACTCTTCGCCATCGATATCATTCGATGTGAAATTCTGTGCAATGCCGATATCATAGTGCCGAATGCCAAATGGTACTTTTATACCACTCGTAATATCGCTAGTCTCGTCAGCGAAAGAAAACCCGGTCATGCATATAGTAAGTGCCAGTATCAATGTCCTGAAAAACTTTGATGGCGTTTTCATTGTGGATCCTCGGCGCAGAAAAGTTTGTCAGTATGTATGGTGATCTTTTTACCCTGCTTGTTATCACCCGTGGCAAATATAGCATTCAGAGTGATGGGCTGATCGGTAACAGGCAGGATGATGTTACCGCCTTCATGCTCATCGGGCAGGTAATCCAGCGCTTCAGGGATCAGGGTCCAGCGAAAGGTCGATTGTTTACTTAATGGTACGCCCATGTCCTGCCAGCGTTTTTTCCAGTAGTCACGGTGTTGCCGCTTGATGGGCTTGCCTGCCGTAGAGAACTGCCAGTTTGATAAGTCATGCCAGATCTTCTCCTTGCTGGTATTCGTTATGCCGACGGTGATGAAGCATTGCTTGCTGAGTATGTCGCGCATCTCTTTTGGAAAACCGCGTGCTTCATAAAATGAACCCAGTTGATCAGGTGTCCGCGGCATGAAGCTGATCTCCAGTTCGGGCGTTTTTACGGTGATCGGTAGCATGGCCTGCATGCTCGTGACAACGGCAAGTACATGAAGCATATTTAGCATTTTTCAGTCATCTTTGTTAGTCAGGGTTAGTGTGGTTAGTTTTGTCTATCCAGTATAGAAATACAATATTTGTTGGGTTATGACTAGATTATTACTTGCCGTCTATTTTTGAAATATTCTCGCCCAGTCAATTCATAGCAATAACATGTTGAGGATATCGGCTGATATTGAAACTTGCAGCATCTTAGCCTTTGATGCCATGATATACGAATGGTCTTCAACGTACTCAATAATATCTGGCTGGTTTTTCTCGACACCGCATTCTGGCTATTGGTGGGCCTGCTGGCAGCGGGCCTGATCAAATCATTTATCTCTGAAGATACCATGAAACGCTGGGTCGGTGGTCATGGTATCAGTGCCATATTACGTGCCGCATTATTCGGCGCACCTCTGCCATTATGCTCCTGTGGTGTGTTGCCGGCAGCGATCGGTATGCGCCGCGCCGGTGCGTCAAAAGAAGCCACCGTATCATTCTTGATTTCCACCCCTGAGACCAGCATAGATTCCGTCGCTGTTACTTATGCATTGATGGGGCCGGTGATGGCCATCTTTCGTCCGTTCGCGGCATTGGTGAATGCTGTCGGTACAGGTTTGCTGACTACTCTGGTTGTTGACGATAAAGCAACAGAAACAATAACACCATCAGTGGCTATAGAAACAGGCTGCTGCAGTTCAACGCGGCAAGAGGCGAAAGCGGTTGTTTCTTCTTGTTGTGAATCTGAACCGAAAGCAGTTGTCGGCAACCCATCCTGCTGCTCTGCAGAAACCGCTGAGTCATCGTCTTGTTCAGAAGGTCGTCCGGATGTGCGATCAAAGAATAAATTGATACAGGTACTATCTTATGCTGGCGCTGAATTACTGGATGATATATCGAAATGGCTGGCGTTCGGTATCGTGCTGGCAGGCATCATGCTCAGCTTTATCCCGCCAGACTGGCTGGCGCAATGGGGAGGGGGGTTGACTGCGATGCTGGTGATGCTGGTGGTCGGTGTTCCCATGTATATCTGCGCAGTAGCATCGACCCCGGTTGCCGCCGGGCTTTTACTGGCCGGTGTTTCTCCCGGCGCAGTACTGGTTTTCCTGCTGGTGGGTCCTGCAACCAATATCGCCAGCTTTGCTTTAATCAAGCAGGAGCTGGGATTAAGAGTAACGGTTATGTATCTATTGGGTCTCTCTTTATTCAGCCTGATGATGGGGTTGTTACTCGAGTGGCTGATAAAGCTACAGGGCTGGCAGGTCGAAGCCAGCCTGGGGCATGCACATGCGATGCTGCCTGATGCAGTCTCCTGGGCAAGCGCCTTTATCTTGATCTTGCTGGCGATAAAACCCCTGCGAAGAGCCTTGTTTCCACAGCTAGGGTAGATTCCCCTTGATGAAAATCTGCTGTTTGTAGGACGCTATCTGTTGTATCAGCTTAAAGTTGTATACAATTCAACGAAAAACCTGATGTGTAAAATTTAGATGAAAGAAACCTGGAAGGATGCGGTACAGCGTCAACGAGTAGCACTTGCAGAGCGATTGTCTCAGCCGCTGGCAAGTATTGCGGAAAGCTGCGAGCCCGCATGGGGAGATCGGGAAAGGCTGGATGATGTCCTGCTCAGGAGCTTTGAGACGGTACCTGACAGTTTGTTCATGTATGTGCTTGATACTAACGGTCTTCAGATTTCCGACAATGTTAGCCGTAAAGGTTTGCTGCCGGAGCATTATGGTCGTGATCGTTCTACTCGGCCATACATGCGAGAGGCAGTGCCTTCCTGGGGTTTTCTACTCTCCGACGCGTACCTCAGTCTGCGGGCTACCCGGCCATCGATTACAGCCCTGCAGATCGTACGCCACGGTGATGAGGTGCTGGGTTATCTCGGCGTCGATTTCGACCTGCGCGACCTGCCGGTCACTTCCGAACTCTATGAGGAATCGGAGGAGTGGCGGCAGATCAAAGGTGATCCTGCAATCCGTAGCAGTGTCTTTCTGCAGCGCCGTATCGAAAGTCCGATGGATAAAGAGATCGACGTCGCTTCTGCCATCATCGAAGAGCTCATGATGGATCGTGGCATGTTTCAATGCGTGATCCATTTTTCCAGCAGCAGGGCGACCGTCTGGTTCGAGAGTGATCCGTTTCGTTACCGGCTGCTTGATTCAGAAGCACTGAGTGATCCTGATGTCTGCCTGCTTTATCCGGCGCAGGCGTATCCGGATGAAGCGCTTATCCCGCGTAATCGTATTCCATCGATCATCAGAGCGATGAAGAAACTGCGTTTCACCGATGAAACGTTCTACCTGCGTTCTGCCTCGATTAATATCTTCAACGGCATGATCAGTCTGACCTTCTCCTGTGACGGTTCGCATTACATGTCCTGGCAGGAGTTTCTGGAAAAAGATGAATCGTTCTGGTTTGGTGCTGCTAACTAAGGTTAGCGATTGGTTGAGGAAGGTTTCGATCATTTTTTATTTATGTAAAGTGCTCGAGCATCAGATACATACGATATTTTCTCGAAAGTGATTATTATCAATGACATCCGTTATTGATTCATGGTTTCATTAAGCTGTATTAATAGTGTAGTTAAAACTGTTTAGTGGGAGTTCATGAGCTAATGGATTGCTTGGTTGTTTGTTTAACTTTTAAAAGAGAACAATTATGCTTAATAGACTACTGCTTGAACATGATCATATTCTGAGAAAGCTGAATTTACTGGAGCTTCAATACCTGGATATGTGCCGAGGCAAGATTCCCGACTTCTCCTTGATGCGCAGCATCGTCGTGTATATTCAGGAGTACCCCGAGAAAATACATCACCCGTTAGAAGACATGATCTTCTCGATTTTACTTGAGCGATTAGATGATGCTGGATTCGTGCAAGAACTCATAACCGATCATACGCGGCTGGAACTGATTTCACGAAAATTACGAAAGTCTCTAGAGTCGTTGACGGACGGTGCAGTTTCTATGGAAGATCTCGAGCAACAACTGTCAGAGTTTCTTACTGGACAACGGCAGCATATCTATCTTGAAGAAGCTGAAGTATACCCGCTGGTACAAAGTGTCCTGACAAAGGAGGACTGGAAGAAGCTTCATTCTGCAGTCCCTGTACTCGATGAACCCTTGTATGGCAGGCGGACCCGGCAAGACTATGAGCGTTTATACCGCGAAATTGAAGACAGGAGCAGGTTGGCAATTCATTGACAGGTGTGCATGTTCAATATGTATGTGCTGATATTTTACTAGGTTAAACCTCTGATTTATTTAGTTAGCCTGTTGTTTATTATCTCAGCTCAGGTGTTTCAGCCCGTCCTGTAATCGAGGGTATTTCAGGGCGATTTTAAAGTCTTCAAGTAATTTCTTATTATTGATGCGCCTGGACTCTGCCATATAGGAGAGCATGCCCTCTGATAGTTGCTGTTGGGCCTCCTGCAGGGAGATGGCAGGCGGTGCTGGCAGGTTCATTGCCGCTGCTACACCGGTGAAGTATTCATGCATGGTACCGGGGTTTCCATCAGTCACATTATAGATGCCGGTGATCTCGCTATGCAGTAATCCTCGTTCGCAGACATCGACCAGGTCTGCACTATGGATCCGGTTGGTGAACGGCGAGTCCTCTGCATTGACGATAGGTTGACCGCTTTTGATTCGTGCCAGTGGTATTTTACCGGGCCCATAGATGCCGGGTACACGCAGGATCAGCAGTGGAATATCAAGTCGCTGACAATATTGCTGTACCTGCCTTTCTGCATCTGCGCGACGAAAAGCCCGGTCTGCGACAGGCTTCAATGGAGTAGATTCGTCGATCCATGCACCCTGGCAGTCACCATAGACACCTGTGGTACTGATCAGTACGAACTTCTCAGGAGGATGACTCGCGATGGCCTGTAGATAATTGGTCATGCGCGAATCTGATTTTCCGCTGCGTGGCGGTGGTGCCAGGTAGATGACACGGTGACCGCTCAGATCGATATCAGCGAGTGGTTTATCCAGGTCGATAATTTCACAAGGTATGTTCCTGCTGCTGCACTCGGCCACGCTGGAGTCGCTGCTGACATGACCTGTAACGCGAAACTCTTTTTTCAACAGCTGTTGCGCCAGCAATTTTCCGATATGACCACAGCCGGTTATTGTGATTTGAAAGTCATCAGGCATTGTTGGTATATTTTAAATCCATTTTGCTAAATCATTATCGTTATGTTGTAAGACATGCGCTAGCGGCTTTACCTGTAAAACATATCCCGATACATGCCTTCCGCCCATGCCAGGCTGGCCTGTCCGCCTTCACTGTTCCAGTCCTCCATCATATGGGTGCGGTCAAACTCGAACTCTTTGCTCTGTTTGTTGAATTTATAGAAGGTGATAATGCTCATCGCTTGTAGCGGATTGATATCGACCGCTGAGAAACACATGGTCTGCGGGCTGCGCCACCTGGCCTCTTTGCCCAGCGCATGAGCGGCGATAACCTCTGCGACATACTGTGCTTCTGAGTTTGCCGTGTGTCCACCTTTGGAGAATGGTTGTGACCTGGAGTCACCGGTAACATAGACGTATTCATCACCGATGACATGGTATTTATAAGGGTCGGTATTGGCGATTTTTTGTGCCGTCTTCATGTTGGCGATACCGGCATCTTCCAGTAAAGAGGATGCGCGTACCGGCGGATAGATGATGGCATCGTCAAACGTATAGTCGTCAAAATCTGTGCTCACGGTTTTCTCATCGATGTCTATCTGGGATATCTCAGAGCTTGGTAGATAACTGATATAGTCACCGTACAGGCTGGAAAAAGCTTTTTCGAAGCCCTGTTTTTTAATGCGGATATCAGCGTTCATATCGAGCAGCAGTATCTTTGCCTTGATTCTTCGTTGCTTGAAGATCGCGGCTGCCATGCAGGCACGTTCATAAGGTGCGGCAGTGCATCGGTATTCTCCATTTGGCACATTCAGTACAAAAGTACCGCCCTTGAAGGTGTTCAATTTTCTTTTGATGGTGATCAGTTCAGAACTGTTGACGAAACCGCCGGGGTAATTGTTATACAGGCGTGCCTGGTCTGCGGGGTCATCAACCCCTATACGGCTATAGTCATACTCGATACCTGGCGCCAGTACCATGTAGTCATAATTGATGAACCCATTGCTGGTAAAGACTTTTTTTACCTCACGATCAAAGCCTAGTACGGTGGTATTTAAAAAATAATAGTCATGGGTTCTGGCAGCATCGATATAACTGTGTGTTAAAAAATCGAGATTGACCTGGTTAGCGAGCCACGAGTTGCTGGCAGGAAATGAGATAAACTCGGGACGCTTATCGATGAGCACGACATCAAAAGCCGGATTATGAATCTTGAGGTATTTTGCCATGGTCAGACCTGACCAGCCGCCGCCGACTATAACCACACGTGCTCCATCGGCTTTTGGTAATGTCGCTGCATTCAGCAGTTTCCTTATGGCAAAGGGTAGTTCATTCGCTTTATCTTCAGCAGTATCTTTTGCAGCAGCTGCCTGAAGCGGCACGGATATTCCGGAAAACGCCCCTGCTGCAGCGCCTGCCTTGAGGAAATGTCGTCTTGATAATTTATTCTTGTCACTATTTGCCATGTTTATCTCTTGTTCGAAGCGGGCCTATAATTATTCGGACTCTAATTAAAATCGGGGTTACGCCATGTCTTGGATGATGCCATATCTTCTTTTGGCACAGCAAAATAACTGGCATAGTTAATGGCTTGTTCGAGCTGCTCTGGCTCAAGTTCACTTACCACGGCCTGCATGGCCGGATGTACCTGACGCACACCATTTTTAATCCGCATGATCTGCTGGTTCATATATTGAAAGTGCTGGCCCTGTAATCTGGGGTAGACCAGTTCGTTGTTACCCTCGCCATTATCGCCATGGCATGCTGCACAGTGTTTCTGGTATATTTCTTTGCCCTGTTCAAATTGCTCACTACCTTTCTGCCATGGACCCCTTGAATGATCTGGGTTCATCGGCAGGGTTGATATGTACGCTACCACGTTACTTAATTCCTGGTAGCCGCCAACCGTTCGAGACTGTACGAAAGGAAACATCAGTGATGAGTGACGAGTACCATTACGGATATCCAGTAATTGCTTCATCAGGACATTGACATGCTGCCCAGCCAGTTGCGGGTAGGTGCCGTCGTCGTTACCCCAGGCTTCCGGTAGATGACACCTGGCGCAGACGCCATATGTTGTTTGACCGTCTTCGATATTGGGGATGAAGTCCAGTTTGATGGTGATTTTCTCGACTGCCTGAGTATTGGGAATAGTCAGGCACAGGAGTACGAATACCGCGTACTGAATTGCTGATTTCATTGGAATAGGCACCTTGGCGTAGGAATCCTGAAAATTGTACTGTTATAAATCAATGAGTTTATTGCTATAAATCAATCGATGTACTTTTAACATATAGAATTGACGGTGAATAGCTTTAGTCAAAGGCTTGGGCCCAGTTCCTGGGGACATGTGCCTCGATTCAGCAGCGCCTGGCATACGATGATTGCCAAAGATACTGTATAATCCGCACACCAAAAATAGACCCGAGAAGAATAATGCCATTAATAAAGCCATTTGCCGGATTGCGTCCGGTACCCGAGCGCGCAGAAGAAGTTGTTGCACCGCCGTATGACGTATTAAATTCTGCTGAAGCGCGTGAACGTGCTGCTGGCCGTCCTTGGAGCTTTCTGCATATCTCAAAAGCCGAGATCGATCTACCGGAAGGTACAGACCCGTATGATCCATCAGTATATGCCAAGTCTGCTGAAAACCTGCAGAAGATGATGCAGGAAGGTATCCTGATGCGTGAAGATAAGCCCTGCTATTACGTTTACCGTTTGATCATGGATGGGCATTCACAGGTTGGCCTGGTCGCGGCAGCGTCGGTGGCTGATTACGATATCAACAGAGTACGTAAACACGAATATACACGACCGGCAAAAGAAGATGACCGCGTTCGCCAGATCGAGGCGCTTAATGCCCAGACAGGGCCGGTTTTGCTGGCGTATAAGTCACAGGCGGATATGGATGCCATCCTCGAAGAGACTACCAAACAGCCGCCAGTGGTTGATGTGACGGCGGATGATGGTGTGCAGCATACATTCTGGGTGATCGATGATGACGCCACCATTGAAAAGATCAGTGCAGGATTTGATGCTATGGATGCTATCTATATCGCTGATGGCCATCACCGTTCGGCCTCTGCTTCTCGCGTCGCGAAAAGTCATGCATTGAGCGATGCTGGTGGTGATCAGAGCAGCGACTACTTCCTGTCTGTTATCTACCCTCATAATCAGATGAATATCCTTGACTATAACCGTGTGATCACCGATCTCAACGGTTTGAGTAAGGATGAGGTACTGGAAAAAGTAAAAGCGGCTTTTACCGTCACTGAAGAGCCTGCAGCGGTCAAACCGGCGAAGGCGACTGAGTTCGGTATGTACATGGATGGCCAGTGGTACCGCTTGAACATTAATTCTGAACTGGTACCCGATGATCCTGTGGAGTCACTTGATGTCAGCCTGTTAGCGAATAATCTTATCGAACCTGTGCTCGGTATTTCCGATCCTAGAACCGATAACCGTATCGACTTCGTTGGTGGTATCCGTGGCCTGGCTGAACTGGAAAAACGGGTCGATAGTGGCGAGATGGCGATAGCCTTTTCTTTGTACCCAACCAGTATGGAAGCCCTTATGGCAGTGGCTGATGCTGATGAGGTGATGCCGCCTAAATCAACCTGGTTTGAACCGAAGCTGGCTGATGGTCTGGTATCACATGTGCTTGATTAATCTGTAAACCTCGTTTACAGCATATATCAGAAAAAGCCCGGCAAATAAAAACTGGGCTTTTTTCTTGTATTTCATTAATAATTAACATATATATTAATTATTAATATATATGTTAATTATAGGGGGTTCTATGAGTGATGCAGGCTGGATCAGGCGTACACGCAAAAAGCAGGGATTAAAAGGTTTTCAATTGGCCGATCGAATGCAGGTAAGTGCGGCCAGGGTATCAGTATTGGAAAAAGATGAAGCCCGGGGTGCGGTCACGCTGAAAATGATGCAGAGAGCGGCTGAAGCCATGGGTTGTAAGTTTGAATACCGCATCGTGCAGGCTGGTAATAAGACGCCACAATCACACAGTAGTGTGAAACCGAGATATCGCGTTGTTGAAAAGTAGTTATCAGTAATCCGTTTTAGATCGAAAGCTATGTTTTAACTAAAAGCATCAGTTTTAAACAAACGACTCGCAGAATATTAAGTATAATCAAACTCTAATTTACTGAAGTGGTAAAAACCTTTGTATCAGCTATTCCAACAACATCTGTCCTTATTGAATTCTCCCGGAATTGAAGAAGCATTAGCAAAATCGAAGATCGGTCTGGAAAAAGAAAGTCTGCGGGTGATGCCAGAAGGGGGCATCGCACAGACGCCGCACCCTGCAGCCTGGGGTTCGCCATTGACGCACCCGCTGATAACCACTGATTTTTCAGAAGCATTGACTGAGCTGGTAACACCGCCCTGTGATTCGATATCTGAAGTCATTCAATCGTTGGATGATATCCAGAATTTCATCTACCGTAACCTGGATAATGAGATTCTCTGGGCGACAAGTATGCCCTGTGTAGTCGCGGGTGAGACCAGTATTCCGTTAGCACAATATGGTTCATCTAATGCGGCGCAGATGAAGACAGTCTATCGCAGGGGGCTGGGTCTGCGTTATGGCCGTGCCATGCAGGTGATCGCCGGGGTACATTTTAACTATTCTTTCTCCGAAGAGTTCTGGCAGTTGTATCAAAAGCTACTGAATAATGATGAGCCAATGCAGGATTTCATTTCTGAACAGTACATGGGGCTGGTTCGCAACCTGTTGCGTTATGGCTGGCTGGTGCCATATCTGTTCGGTGCATCGCCAGCAGTCTGTAAGTCATTCTTGAATGGTAAGCGAACTATCTTACACGAGTTTAACGAAAACACTTATTACGAGCCTTATGCAACATCTCTACGATTGGGTGATATTGGTTATCAGAACAACAAAGAAGACCTGGCAGGCATCAAGGCCTGCTATGATTCACTTGACGCCTATGCAGAGAGTCTGCAATACGCGATTAATACGCCTTACTCGGGTTATGAAGAGATCGGTGTAAAAGTGAATGGCGAATACCTGCAGCTCAATGCTAATATCCTGCAGATTGAAAATGAATATTACAGCACGGTAAGGCCAAAACAGATACTGCAGGGTAATGAAAAACCATCAGCCGCATTGAAGAAGAGAGGGGTGGCATACGTCGAGTTGCGTTCGGTCGATGTAAATGCATTTGATCCGCACGGTATTAATTCGGAACAGCTGCATTTTTTCGAGGTGCTGATGCTGTTCTGTTTGTTGCAGGAGAGCCCGACATTAAGCGACAGCGAAATCGATGCCATCGACGAGAACCTGGTGCTGGTCGCACATAACGGCCGAGAGACTGGTCTGGATCTGCGCCGCGGTGATGAGAAGATCAGTCTGCAGGACTGGGCGAGTGAGTTGTGTAACAAGATGAAACCGGTGGCCAGCCTGCTCGACAGGGCACACTATTGCGAGAACTATTTTTCCAGCGTCAAGTCTCAGATCGCCAGTGTGTTTGACCCTGACCTTACGCCATCAGCCAGGATGCTGGCAGAGATGAGGGAGAATAACGAGGGTTTTTTTCATCATGCGCAGCGTATGTCGAAGCACCATTATCTGTACTACAAGAGCCATGCTTTACCTGAAAGCAAGGTAAAGTTATTTGAGGATGCGGCAAAAGAATCAATCGACAAGCAGCGTCAGATAGAAGCCGAAGACAGTATCAGCTTTGATGATTTCCTGCAGAAATATTTTGACGAGGAATGATAATGTTAAAGTATATTGATCGAATTCCACTGGGACCTTTGGTAATCATTACCCTGGTAATGGCGCTGGCACCGTTCTCGCCAGAACCTCATCTGCTGGAAAAATCACGTATGCTGGTCCAGGGCGAACTGAGCAAGGGTATCGACATCTTTGATCTGTTCTGGCACAGTTTCCTGATTGTTATACTGGTAATACGACTAATAAGACTAAAACAGCCAGCGAATGACCTATAAAACACCAAGCAAAAGCGCCCTGTTCATATGCCTGTGCCTGGCAACAGCATTTAATAATGTTTTTGCAAGTGATCTGGATAACGCCGTCACAGCTATGCGTGCGGGTGATTTTGCTGAGGCTTACTGCATAATGAGGCCGCTGGCTGAAAACGGTGATGCCGATGCGCAATATAATATCGGCTGGATGTATATGAACGGCTATGGTCTTCGAGTCAATGACAGCCTGGCCCTGGAGTGGTGGCAGAAAGCTGCAGCGCAGGGGCATAGTGATGCCAGTTTTTCTATCGGTATGTTGTATAGCCTGGGTGATGGTGAAGTTGCAAAAGATTCTGATGCGGCGATCGATAATTACCTGGTCGCAGCTATAGATGGTCATGAAGATGCGATCGTGATCTTAAAATCCATGATGTTGAGAAATGACGAGGCGATCACTGAGCGCCTTTATTCGATCATCAAAGATCATGAATCCCTGTTTGGTATCAAGCGACAGGTTAAAGCTACAAAACTTAACGCGAGAAAAGGACCGTCGACGGAGAGTAAGATCATAACCAGGTTGTTGAAAGGCGAGGTGGTTCTTGAACTGAACAAGCAGGAGCAATGGAGCCAGGTGGTAGCACTTCGTGATGAGGCGATCAAGCAGACAATCTGGGTTTACAGCCCTTTGCTTGAAGACATTCTCTCCGCTGAAGCCATTGCCGAATAACGCCACGATCTTACAGTAAGATTTTTCAATTATCTTAACCACCTGTGATGCCGATGAATGACGACACTGTCGAACAGATCAGGCAACAACTGCTCAATTTGAAGATGGAACTGCAAGCCCAGGAACAGGAATACCGCGATAGCAGTAACACGGTTGAACTGGATCAGACGCGGGTCGGCCGCTTGAGTCGTATGGACGCGATGCAGGCACAGCAGATGGCTCTGGAATCTGCCAGGCGTCGTCAACATCAGATGAAAAGGATCGAAGGTGCATTACGCCGCCTCGAGTCCGGTGAGTACGGTTATTGTTTTGTCTGCGGAGAAGAGATCTCTGCACAACGGCTGGCAGTCGAGCCAACGACTACGCGTTGTATCGAGTGTGTCGAATAACTACTAGATTACATCTCGGTCGTGGGCTAGCTTTCGCCCATCAATCTTCTGATGCGGGCGACATAGCCCCGTGTCTCTGACGGCAGGTGCGGTTTTATCTCTTCCCAGATTTTTTCTTCGCTGCCGGCACGTTTTGATGCATTCAATATGCGACCATAACCGGCGTTATAGCTGGCAAAGGTCATATACAGTTTGTCCTGCTCTGGCGTTTTAGTGAATTTTCTATACAGCGTGCGATTATAATAAATACCGGCAGCGATGTTCCATTTTGGTGATTCGAGTTTGCTGAAATGCGGATTCTTTTTTGAGATCTCATCAAAGGTGGCTGGCATTATCTGCATCAGGCCGCGAGCACCGACATGGCTCTCGGCATCATGCGAAAGCGCTGATTCTGCGATTGCCTGTGCTTTAAACCAGTGCCAGTCGAACAGTGGGCCAAAATAACGTTTGCTGTACTTTTTAAAGTAGCGGTCATACTGGTCAGTCCACTTACCGGAATGCACCGGGTGGTCATCGAACGTCCGCGAAACTGCCATATCATAGCTCAGGATACTTACCAGGAAAGCCGAAAATAAGATCGTGAGCAGACGCATCGTATCAGCAGGGGCTAGCTGAGACCGAGGCCGATGACCAGACCAAGTGAGATGCCGACTCCGATGAAGATACCCATCACCATCAAGCCGACGGCGATATTGCCTTTGCCAAGTTCATCGCTGATATTGAAATTGACCATCTTGTTAAACATGCTGCAGCTGATCTTCATGAAGAACAGCGTCAGGATGCCCCCCAGCATGACGTATACAAAGTTTAATATTATCGGTGGTATGTCTGACATGATGCTCCCCGCCTGTTGGCTGTCTGTATCAGTCTTATAGTTATAGCTTACAACGGTTAACTTTTCCCGCCTCCAAGGCACTCAGGCGAGTCGGGAGCCTTGCCTTTTTCAAACCACTCTTCCATAGTCATGGTGTGTAATGCCAATGCATGGATGCCGCCTTCCGAGCGGTCCTTCTGTAGTTCATCGGCCAGCACCTTGTTGACTAATCGATGGCGTGCAACCAGCATCTTGTCTTTGAAATCATCGCAGACGATGGTTACCTTGAAATGTGACTCGGAGCCTTGCGGGACATTGTGCATGAAGCTCTCATTGACTACTTCAAGGTGTTCTGGCGAAAAGGCGTCGTTAAGTTTTTGTGTAATGTTATCTTGAATACTCATGTAAACATGGTAACACAACATCTGTGAGTGAAAAAACGTTATTAAATAAGGTTTTACGTCATTGCGGGTGAAGCGCAGCAGTCAGTTTAAGTGCTCAGGTTGTTCGCCCTGGGCTTCTGTTACTCACCTGATATAGCGACTTCTAGGCTTTATTCAGACGTTGCCATCGTTCATCACGGTATATCTGCAATGGCCTGAAATTAGCCTTATAGTGCATCTTGGGGTGGTTCTCGATCCAGTAGCCGAGGTATACAAAGGCCAGCCCGAGCTGTTTTGCATAATCCACCTGCTTCAGCACGCAGTATGTTCCCAGGCTGTGTTTTATCATTTCGGGATCAAAAAAACTGTACACCGCTGAAACGCCGTCACCGACGATATCGGTCACGGCAACCGCAACCAGTTTGCCATCGAGGCGGTGCTCGATAAATTGCGTATCGCACCACTTAGTGAAGAGGAATTGCCTGAAGTCCTGTTCGGCGGGATTTGCCATCGAGCCATCGGTGTGTCTGGAGTTCAGATAACGGCAATACAGGTCAAAATATTCTGTGCTGAAATCAGCGGCTACGGCACTCAACTTCAGCTCCTGGTTGATCTTCAGACATCGCCTCTGTGAGCGGCTAGGGGTGAAGTTATCAACCGGTATGCGGCAGGCAACGCAGGATTGGCACTGATTGCAGTGCGGGCGGTAACAGTAACTACCGCTGCGGCGAAAACCATGCTGGATGAGCTGGTTGTAGATCGGCATGTTGAGACGTAGTTCGGGATCAGGCACCAGGTTACAGCTGAGCCTGTCATCAAAATAACTACAGGGTGCTTCCGTGGTGATGTAGAGCTGCAGGTGTCGTGAGTTCATGGTAGTAATTGTAATCTGAAAAACGGCTACAAGCCTATGCTAATGAAGCAATAAGGCTATTCAACTTAGCCATACTCTTCAGCATTGATCGCGGTCCAGTATCTGCTCGCAGGCCTCGATCACTCGCTGTTTGGTGCGCTGGGTCGCGATGCATGTGCCTGAGATATAAATAAGCCTGCCGGGAACAGCGCAACAACGCCATAAATGATACAATCCCCGGCTATTTTTTTACCCGCTAAGAAAGTGATGGCTATGACGCGCGAACAACGTATAAAACTCCTCCATGCAACGCTGAAGCAGCGTATCTTGCTGCTCGATGGCGCGACCGGTACCATGATACAGCGCCATAAACTGGATGAGGCAGCATACCGTGGCGAACGTTTTGCTGACTGGCCCAGTGACCTGAAAGGAAATAATGACTTACTGGCAATCACTCAGCCAGAGATCATTCACGGTATCCATGAGCAATACCTGGAGGCGGGTGCTGACATCATCGAGACCAATACCTTTAATGCGACGCGCGTAGCGATGGCGGATTACGATATGCAGGATCTCAGCTATGAGATCAATGTCGCTGCCACTTCGCTGGCGAGAAAGGCTGCAGACAGCTTCAGTACGGATGATAGACCGCGCTATGTTGCCGGTGTGCTGGGCCCGACCAATCGTACTTGCTCGATTTCGCCGGATGTGAATGATCCAGGTTTCAGAAATATCACTTTCGCCGAGCTGGCAGATGCCTATACCGAGTCGACGCGAGCCCTGATAGAGGGTGGTGCCGACATCATTCTGATCGAGACCATCTTTGATACGCTGAATGCCAAGGCCGCGATATTTGCAGTCAAGCGCGTGTTTGCAGAAGATGATGTCGAGTTGCCGATCATGATCTCGGGCACCATCACTGACCAGTCGGGCCGTACCCTGACAGGTCAGCTTACCGAGGCATTTTATAATTCATTACGCCATGCCGATCCGATCTCGATCGGCCTGAACTGTGCACTGGGTCCGGATGATCTTCGTCAGTACGTGCATGAGATGTCACGCATCTCGGAAGTTTATGTATCAGCCCACCCAAACGCCGGTCTGCCAAATGAGATGGGCGGCTATGACCTGGGTGCCGAGGAAATGGCACAAGCCATCGGTGAATGGGCCGATAGCGGGTTTCTCAATATCGTCGGCGGTTGCTGTGGCACCACGCCGGATCATATCCGTGCATTTGCCGATATCGTTGCCGATAAAAAGCCTCGTGAGATTCCTGACATCCCGCTGCAATGTCGGCTATCCGGATTAGAGCCCTTCAATATCGGCGAAGAATCTTTATTCGTCAACGTCGGCGAGCGCACCAATGTTACCGGTTCTGCGATGTTCAAGCGCCTGATCAAAGAAGAGAGTTATGAAGAGGCGTTATCGGTTGCTGCACAGCAGGTTGAAAACGGCGCGCAGATCATCGATATCAATATGGATGAAGGTATGCTCGAATCCAAGGAAGTGATGGTCAGGTTCCTGAACCTTATCGCTGCTGAACCGGATATCTCGCGGGTGCCGGTAATGATCGACTCCTCCAAGTGGGATATCATCGAGGCCGGCCTGCAATGTGTTCAGGGCAAGTCGGTGGTTAATTCCATCTCGCTGAAAGAAGGCGAGGACAGTTTTATCAGCTATGCCAGGCTGGTCAGGCAGTACGGTGCTGCTGTCATCGTTATGGCATTTGATGAAGACGGCCAGGCTGATACCTACGAGCGTAAGGTCGAGATCTGTTCTCGCTCATACAGGATACTGACTGAGACGGTCGGTTTTCCGCCGGAAGATATCATTTTCGATCCGAACATATTTGCAGTCGCTACCGGTATCGAAGAGCATAATAACTACGCGGTAGATTTTATCGAAGCGACACGCACTATAAAACAGAGCCTGCCGCATGCCATGGTCTCTGGCGGCGTTTCCAATGTATCGTTCTCTTTTCGTGGTAATAACCCGGTGCGAGAGGCCATCCATTCGGTATTCCTGTACCACGCCATCAAGGCAGGTATGGACATGGGTATCGTCAATGCCGGCCAGCTGGCAGTGTATGATGATCTGCCTGAAGAATTGCGTGATGCGGTGGAAGACGTCATCCAAAACAAGAATGCCGAGGCGACGGATCGACTGCTGGAGATCGCGCCACGATACGTGGGTGACGGTAAAGCGGCCGAGAGCCAGCAGGACCTGTCCTGGCGTGAGCAGCCGGTCAATAAACGACTGGCGCATGCACTGGTAAAAGGTATCACTGACTTTATCGATGAGGATACCGAAGAGGCCAGGCAGCTGGCCGCCGATAATGGCGGTCGGCCGCTGCATGTCATCGAAGGCCCGTTGATGGATGGCATGAACATCGTTGGTGACCTGTTCGGTGCCGGCAAGATGTTTTTGCCACAGGTGGTGAAGTCTGCGCGTGTTATGAAAAAGGCGGTGGCTTACCTGATGCCTTACCTGGAAGCAGAAAAACAGGGTGAGATCCAGAGCAACGGCAAGATCCTGATGGCAACAGTCAAGGGTGATGTGCATGATATCGGTAAAAATATCGTCGGCGTGGTACTGCAATGTAATAACTATGAAGTGATCGACCTCGGTGTCATGGTGCCTGCTGAAACTATCCTGGCAGAGGCGAAAAGACATCATGTCGATATCATCGGTCTCTCCGGTTTGATCACCCCGTCACTGGACGAAATGGTGCACATGGCATCGGAGATGCAGCGACTGGAGATGAATATTCCTTTGATGATCGGTGGTGCCACCACTTCACGTATCCATACCGCGGTAAAGATCGACCCCAGGTATTCCAACGCCGTGGTCTATGTGCCTGATGCATCACGTGCGGTGGGCGTCGCCGGAGAACTGTTGAGCGACGAGCGTAAAAAAGTCTATGTGCAAAACCTGAAAGATGAATATGAGCTCATGCGTCAGCAGCGCGATAAACGCAGTGCCAGTAGAAAAACATTCAGCCTGCAGCAGGCGCGAGATAATGCCTACAGAGGCGACTGGAGTAGTTACATACCGCCAAAGCCGACGTTCACTGGTATCAAGACGTTCGACGACTATTCGCTGGAAGAGTTAAGCCATTACATCGACTGGACGCCGTTTTTTCATGCCTGGGAGCTGGCTGGCAAATACCCGAAAATACTGGATGATGACATCATCGGTGAAGAAGCAACACGCCTGTTCGATGACGCACAGACGATGCTGAAAAAAATCATCGATGAGAAATGGCTGCAGGCGCGTGCGGTGATCGGATTCTTTCCGGCAAACAGTGTCGGTGATGATATCGAGCTCTACGAGGATGACGATCGTGCAGAAATTAAAACTGTTTTGCATCACCTGCGACAGCAGATGGCGAAACCATCAGACCGTCCTAACCGCTGTATCTCGGATTACGTCGCACCTAAAGACTCTGGAATGGATGACTATGTCGGCGCCTTTGCGGTGACTGCCGGCATCGGTATCGATGAACATGTCCAGCGATTCGAAGCCGACCATGATGATTACAGCAGCATCCTGCTGAAAGCACTGGCTGACCGGCTGGCAGAAGCATTTGCCGAACGTATGCATGAACGTGTTCGTAAAGAGTTCTGGGCTTATGCAGTTGACGAAGAACTCGACAATGACGCGTTGATTAAAGAAGCCTACCACGGTATCCGCCCGGCGCCGGGTTATCCCGCCTGCCCGGATCACACCGAGAAAGCAACGTTGTGGTCACTGATCGAGCCAGATAAAAATGCCGGTATTACCATCACTGAAAGTTTTGCCATGCTGCCAACTGCAGCAGTTTCCGGATTCTATTTTTCTCATCCCGATGCGAAATACTTCGGTACAGGCAAGATTCAGAAAGATCAGGTAGAAGATTATGCTAAGCGCAAAGGCGATGAAATCGCTGTGGTAGAACGCTGGCTGGCGCCAGTGCTGGCATACGATACATGATAGCTTGTCGGATTATTTAATAGAAAATATTGATAATTATGATTCGGCTGTATTAAATAAAGTGTTGATATATAAAGTCATATTATATTATTTTCGAATTTTTGTCGGTTTTTTTAATGTCAGGATATGTTACATCTGGCTGATTGCTGAATCTTCCTGAATCTGCCGATGCAATATTTAATAGAAATAGATACTTAATAAAAATATCAGTTAATCATGCAGTTAGCGTCCTGTGTGAGTAAATGTAACTGAACTTAAAAGACCGGATACTTTCTTGGCACGAATGGTGCAGTGTATCTAAATGTATTCAGTCGATTAAGTGGTTATCGATATGAATATGTTGGTCTTGGCAAAATATTGAATAGGGCTAGTGTTTTGCCACTCTCCAATGAGTAAGACTCTCTCATCTCAACCGGTGCTTACGCACCGGTTTTTTTATGCCCATGGATGGGCGGTATGACATAAGGAGCCAGGGAAGGCGGTGTGGCGATGCCCATGGATGGGCGGTATGACACAAGGAGCCAGGGAAGGCGGTGTGGCGATGCCCATGGAAGGGCGGTATATGATAGAAGGGGCCGCGGCAGTCGTATGATACTAGTCAACAGGGACGACATTATGACCATAGGCGTAAATTTCTATCATTTCAAACTGACTCTATAACAACGCATATTTATATTTAATGTAAAATTCGTCGGATGTCTTTAATACGTCTACGCAATATCCAGGTCAGTTTTGGCGGCCCTGCCATTCTGGAAAATATCAGTATGTCCATCGATGCCGGTGAACGACTTTGCTTGCTCGGTCGCAATGGCACCGGTAAATCGACCTTGTTAAAAGTGATTTCCGGGGAAGTAAAAGCAGAGAGTGGTGATCTTGAATACAAGCAGAACCTGAAGCTGGCAGTGCTCGACCAGGAACCCAGGGGTAACCTCAGCGGAACCATATTTGATGTGGTTGCGATGGGGCTGGGTGAGAATGCCAGCTACCTGCAGGACTACCACCATGCTCTGCATAATTTTACATTAAACCACAACGACCAGACCACGGCAGAATTAGAGCGTGCGCAAAACCAGGTGGATATCCATGATGCCTGGCAGCTCAATCAGCAGGTCGAAGAAGTGTTGAGCCGGATGCAGCTGGACGGTGATATGGATTATGCATCACTTTCTGGCGGTATGAAGCGTCGGGTACTGCTGGCCAAAGCGCTGGTGATAAAGCCTGATATCCTGCTGCTCGATGAACCGACCAACCATCTCGATCTAATTGCCATCCAGTGGCTCGAAGAACAGCTGTTAAATTATAAAGGGGCGCTGATGTTTATCACGCATGATCGCTCCTTCATGCGTAATATCGCGACACGCATTATCGAGCTCGATCGCGGCAACCTGAGTAGTTATCCGGGTGACTACGATACATATCTGAGGCGTAAAGCAGAAGCGTTGCAAGCTGAAGAGGTTGCCAATGCACAGTTCGATAAGAAACTTGCACAGGAAGAGGTATGGATTCGACAGGGCATAAAAGCGCGCCGTACTCGAAATGAGGGCAGGGTGCGCGCGTTGCAGAAGATGCGCAACGAGCGTAGTGAGAGACGCCAGCAGGTTGGCAAGGTGTCGATGGCAACAGCGAAGGCTGAACAATCAGGTAAGCTGGTCGCTGATGCCGAGAATGTTAACTTCGATTATGAAGGCAAGCCGCTGATCAGGAGGCTGAATACCACCATCCTGCGTGGTGACAAGATCGGTATCCTTGGTCCAAACGGTGTCGGTAAAACAACCCTGTTACGACTCTTGCTCGGTGAGCTGGAACCGACCAGCGGCAAGATCCAGACCGGTACAAAACAGGAAGTCGCATACTTCGATCAGTTCCGCGCTCAGCTCGATGACCAGGCGAGTGTCATCGATAACCTGTCTCAGGGAAGGGAGTTTGTCGAGATCAATGGTAAACGAAAGCATGTCATCGGTTACCTGCAGGATTTCCTGTTCGCTCCAGAGCGAGCACGCTCACCGGTGAGCATGTTGTCCGGCGGCGAACGAAACCGCCTGTTACTGGCCAAGTTGTTCTCAAAACCATCAAACATCCTGGTGCTCGACGAACCGACCAATGACCTCGATATCGAAACCCTGGAACTGCTGGAAGAGCTGGTGATGGAATACCCGGGCACCGTACTGCTAGTAAGTCATGACCGGGAGTTTGTTAATAACGTCGTTACCAGTACGCTTGTCTTTGAAGGTGACGCCCAGGTAAATGAATATGTTGGTGGCTACGATGACTGGTTGCAGCAGGCTAAAAATAAAACAGGGGCCGGAACTGAAACTGCAAAAGAGACCGCTATAGATAAGAGAACAGCGCCAGTTAAAACGCAGAAACCAAAAAAACTGAGTTATAAAGACCAGCGGGAACTGGACGCCTTGCCTGCACAGATCGAATCATTCGAAGAGGAGGTTGATAACTTGCAGGGTTTGATGGCGAGTGAAGACTTCTATAAACAGGATAAAGAAAAGATTATCGAAGTACAAAAACAGCTGGAAAAAACACAGGCAAATCTGGCACACTGCTATACTCGATGGGAAGAACTCGAACCGTAGGGTATTTGCTTGAAAGCATGGCCAGTCACATATGGCTTCGGCGTATTGTTGTTTTAGATATCAGGAAAACTAAAATGCTTAAGAATAAAATAGTCACCTTTCTGCTGGTTAGCTGCATCATCTTGCAATCATCGATAGTGATGGCGGAGCAGCACGATGCCCGCGGTAAGGTATTAAAGTTTGATGGTGATGTCGAAGTCGTCGATGCCAATGGTGAGAAACGCACCATCAAAGAAAACGATGAGGCAGTAAATGAGATGGATACCATCGTCACTAAAGATGGTGCGAGTGTCATCGTGCAGTTTGATGATGGTGCCTTATCTATGCTGGATGAGAAAAGCCGTTTACGCGTAGAAAAAACCAGCTGGTTTTCTTACCTGGGAGGTAAGGTTTATTTCACATTTAAAAAAGTGTTCGGTGAACCCCGTCAGGTTAAAACGCGGGCTGCTACCATCGGGGTACGAGGTACTACTTTTATCATCAGCGAAAACGATCAGAACAATGGCGAGACTGTGGCATTGAAAGAAGGCCTGCTGGACGTTGAGTCAACAGGCCCCGCATTCGAGATCCACAAACAGAAAGAGCTGGATGAGTTTGAGCGATTCAAAATGGAGCAACAGGCTGCCAGAGCCGAGATGAAAGATGAGTTTGAACAATATAAGAAGCAGACCATGCGTGAGTTCGTCGAATACCGCCGCAACTTTACGCTGCGGCCAAACCGCGTTATCAATCTCACAGGTTACCGGGTTGATGAGACTGCGATGACAGAAGCCAATAAGGCTGACTTCGAGGCATTCGAATCGAAAGCTGAAGATATCCTAAAAAACTTCAGGGCAAGGTCAAAAGGTCTGAGCGCGCATTAGGTAATTAGATACCTTTTTAGTTACAAAGTATTTACTGGCCCCTCCAGATCTGACTGCATCCCTGGGCTGATATCACAGCTGAGTTAGCTGATTCATTATTGATCTCCGGTTTATGACCACTCACGATGGATTACTTCAGCGTCTGTAGTTCTGTACCGAAGGCGGAGCGACCAGGTTTTGGCCAGGTGAAACCGTAGCCGGCGAGTCAACTCTTGGCGTGCTGCTTCGAGGCATGTACTGACCCGGTAAAGTGCCCTGATTGGCGCCTGGGCTCGAACCGGGAAATAGATCATAACCCGATCCGGGAAGCACGCTTTTGCCAGGCTGGGTATATGGCGATTCCGTCTGTCGTCCTCGAGGCATGACTGACGGGTCGATGATCTGCTCGAGTTCGATTCGATCTTCAGCCTTGTGCAGTTTCATGATCTTTATACCAAGCTGGTGCTTCGCGGCTTTTAGGGGTTTGCTAAGCTGTACCGTATATACTTTGTCATCCAGCTCGAATCTTGCTTGTTCGCCGGGTGCATACGTCTGTATCAGCCATCTTGATGTTTCCCCTTTAAACGGTAAATCTGTAGATGTACGTAACAAGGTCTGTTCCGCTGTGGCTGCTGTAATCCTGGTGGAGATAATGCTCTTGTCGTCGATGCGGAATCCGGAAACTGACACCCATGAACCCACTGCTGGCATACCGGCTCTGTTGATCGGCTGTATGATGTTCTGACCATTGATGCTGAAGCTGAATGTATCAGGGTCGACGGACTCTACCTCGCCGATAACTTCGTGTCGCAGGTTGATGGCTTTTGCGTGGGTATATTTATTCTCATCCGTAGTCAGGACTTCGACGACATCACCGATAGCGAGCTGCTGCATGGTAGATAACATTCCGTTTACACTGAAGGCGGTATTCTCGTCATACTCGACTTCGATGCCGTTGACGAAGATACTGCCGAAGCCGGTAACTGTACCCAGGATACCGGTAGTATGTACGCCTGTTCCGCCGAGGCCGCTGCCAGTACTGTCATCGGCGACTGCCTGCTTTCCAGTTCCGCCGATACCGATATCCTCGTCTTCACTGCCACTGGCCACAGTATCTGCAGATGGCGTATAGGAACATGCTGCTAAAGCGATGATCAATATTGTAAAGATTAGCTGGTTAAATAATTTCATGCTTCAGGCTCCGTATTCGTATCGTTTCCGTTGTCGAGTTGTGAGTGATGCCAGTAAACGCCCAGACGCATACGATATATCGCCTCATCTTTCTGTTTGTCGGCATCATAGAACTTGATTGCCTGCTTGTTCAGTTGACGTAGTAGTTCATCACTTTTTTTGTCTGAGATGGCTTTTAGTTTGTTGACAGAGTCCTTGGTAAGATGTGCATAGTAAACGCTCCTCTCCAGCATCGGTTCATCTTCATTGAGGATGTTGTTGACGCAGCTGGCCATATGATCATGGACATTGTGTCCCAGGTAATATGCCATGTCATTAAACGCTTTACTGGATACGAAGGCGGATTTATTCAGTACGATATGATCGTCTTTCAGTCTGACTATATCGAGACGCAACCATTCCTCCAGTATAACTTTTGGCCTGACGTCTTTATTAACGCTCGATACCAGGGCTTCGAAGTCGGCTTCATCGTCTTTCGAATTTTTAAGTAATGCTTTTGCTTTACCTTTATCATCGAGAAATTCAGGCATGCTCATCCAGCGCGCGATGATTTCGCCGCTAAGTGAAGCAGAAGTGGTAACGCTGCTGTACTCGTGCTGATCTTGCTGACGGATACGCTTGATATCTTTACGATGTATACCGGTGAGGACGAAGATACGGCTGTCACTCGGTTTTTTATCATCGAGTGAAAAATCTTTTTCGGCGACTTCGACGTAGATCTCTTTCAACAGATCTCGTAACTGAGGGAAGGTTATACTTTTTTCTATCAACAGGCGGATCAATGGTGTGCATAACATGCGCACGGCTTTCATCAATGCCAGCTGTGTCTTGTTGTAACCGTTGTTACTCATTTCTACCTGCTCAGGAAAGAGGTCTGATAATTGATATTTTTCATGGTGTTGAAACCGGTATTATATCTTTATGTGGGAATATATACCACGATATAAAAGAAGGCCGTATCATAATAGTGATACGGCCCTAATAGCTATGTCATTTTATTTTGAGAGTCTTGACGGGCTCTTATCTCTGGGAGTTCATCGGGCCGCTTGGCACTGCGTCGGCCATGGCGTTCATCTCCTCACGTTCTTCCATAGCGGCACCTACGTCTGCAAGGTCGCCACCCATCTCGGCACCAGTATCGCTGTCACGAGCTTCCATGGCACTACCTACATCCGATGTATCACCACCCATGTCATCAAAAGTCATGTCGAGATGCACGTCAGAAACATTTTCCTCAATCATTTCATATACTTCCGGGTCAACGATGTCGGCTGCCGGATGATGCGCATATGCATTAGCACTGACCATAAGGAAACCAAGGGCTGTTAACTGAGTTAATTTTTTCATTGTTACTTCCTCTATTATTGATAGAAGTGGGATTTATTCCCACATGTCATTATTATGCGTGGTAAAATATCCCACGTCAAGAGTGTTTTTAAAAATATTACACGGTGGAGTGGATGTGTAGCGTCATCGATTCCTTCGTATCCAGATGAGAAGCGGTTATGAAAAGAAGTCGATCGATATACTATCTATTAACGTTATTGTTATTACTGTCTGCGTCAGATCTGCATGCGTCAGCCGAGTCAGATTACGATCTGGGTCTGAAGGCTTATCAGGCGGGCGATAATGTAGCTGCAGCGGCCTATTTTGAGTCGGCCCTCGATCAGGGCATGGAGTCGCTCTCCCTTTTGTATAATCTCGCGAGCAGTTATTACAAGGTAGGCAGGCTCGAAGAAGCGAAAGAATATTTCAAGCAACTCGAACAGACCGGTGCCATGCGTGATATCGCACGCTACCACCTGGGGCTTATCGCTGTAAAAGAAAAGGATGTTTTTCTTGCACGCCAGTATTTTTCTTCTGTTGTGTCTTCAGGTGAAGATAAGAAACTGACCGGGCTGTCAGAGAAACATCTCGCTGCATTATCCGGTAAGGAAAAGAGATGGCGTAGCCTGCTGTCGTTCAATACGGGATATGACGACAACATCTTTTCTGCCTCGGGCGATTCAGTACTGGACGAAGCCGACTCATTCTATGAACTGTATGCTTCTACCGATATCCTTCTCTCCGGCGGCAGGACCGATGGCTGGCTTATGGGAGCAGGTCTTTACGGAATGAAATTCAATAGTAATGATGAAAACGATCAGTATAACTTCCTGTTAGGACTGCAGCGGGCGACAAGGTTCGCGGACTGGGATAGCAATATTCATCTGAAACTGTCGAAGAGCACCTATGCGGGCGATGATTTTCAGACGATGACAAAGCTGGATGTTATCGCACGCAAGTCGATCACCAGGCGGGAGCGGATATATCTTCGTTACCGCGGGGATGTCATAAGAAGTGATAACGCTATCTATGACTATCTCGAAGGCTGGCGTCAACGCGCCCGCATCGAGTACAGGAACTATGCGGCAGATAATATAAAAAACGTCTATTACGAGTTCGAGTTGAACGACAGGGGCACCCTGGTCACGGCCATCGATTCGTATGACTATTCTCCGACCAGGCACACCGTCCGTGGTGTCTATACCCATATCATCGATGAGCACTGGTGGTTGACCGGTGACCTGGCTTATCGGTTTAGTGAATTCGAAGCATCACCCACCATCGATCGTGTTGATGATCAGTGGAAGCTGTCATTATCTGCTGATTATCGTTTCGACAGGACCATGAAGCTGACAGCGAAATATCAGTACACGGATAATGATTCGACCGTTGATCGTTATATATACGATAAGTCAGTCTTCAAGATAGGGATGAGTAAACTCTTCTGATAGCAGTGTGATCATAAGCTGTATCGCTGCTATTCGATATCAGCCATATCGATTTGTTTGAGTTATGGGTCGGGTGCTATCTCAAAACATGGATTCGAGCATCTAGATATATGAGACCTCCATGTCATCAATACCAGGCAAAGTTGATCCCGAATCCGTATAGCAAGATAGAAATCCCGGTAGCACACACCATCACAGCCGATAACTCTGTGTTCCTCGTTCAGCTTGTGATAGAGCGGCTTGGTCTTTTTAAACGACTATTCCATATTTGCTTTTTACCGTATATGGTAAGGATCGTGTAGTGGCGCAGTAAAGCAGTCGTTCTATACGAGCAATATTTTAGCAGTCATTTAACCAGCCTTCCGTTACTGCGATTTCAATCTTGTCAAGCATCCAGGAGTGGATCTCTGGAAAATCATCTGCGATGAAAGCATGCGCCTTTAACACTTGTGACCTGCTGATATTTAACTCTTTCCAGGTTTTTCCGTGACTCGAGATATTGTGAAGAAATGGTAATAGCCTATCAACAGTTTTAAGCAGTCTGGTTTCTATGCTTTCACCATTCTCTTGCTCTTCCCACAACACTGAAAGTTCAGAGATAGAATTACCGGAATGGCATTCCAGGCGCAACACGCAGTCCCGCTCAGCGGTATGTGCTGTATCTCTGTCTTTTGAGTAAAGAAAAGTATCGCCTGCGTCGATCTCGCCGAGATCGTGGACCAGAGCAAGTTTTATAAGTTTCTCTTCGGATACGTCGATTGCGAAGCTTCTTGCTATCGACCAGCACGCCATGGCCAGATGCCAGGAATGCTCCGCCGAATTTTCTTTGCGAAGACCGTGTTCGATATAAGTGCGACGATTAACCAGCTTTAATGCATCGAGCTCGAGTAGATAATCAGTAATTGCTGTTATATCTTTTGACACTTTGGCTCCTGACAGTTAGATAGATAGCGCCACAAAACTCCGTGATTCGGGTAGATCTGGCAGTTCGGTTAACCGGGTTTGACAGCGTGGTATCACTGTTGGATACAGGGTGTTATGCAACAAGAATCTGTAATTGACAATGATCGTTGGTAGCTCAGGGCAGTCATTCATGACGCAAGTCATTGCTTCTTTATACCATGCAATAAAACCCAGTCTTCTTCAAATACCGGGTCATCCATAGCGAAAAACTTGCCATAGGTTTCTATCAATACTCCTGCCTGTTCTCTCAAGATACCGGATAACACAATATCACCGCCAGGTTTTGTGTGACCGGCTAATATCGGTGCAAGTTCGGCCAGTGGGCCGCTGAGTATGTTAGCGGCAACGATATCGTACTGTGTGTCTGCATGCTGTTTCTGGTACGCATCGGGTAGGAATGTTTTTATCTTATCCCTGACCCTGTTTGTTTCTGCGTTATCATGCGTGGCTGTCAGTGCCTGCGGGTCGATATCGACGCCATCGGCATGATCTACACCGAGCAAACAGGCGGCAATTGCCAGTATGCCAGAGCCGCAGCCATAATCCAGAAGGGTGCTCTGCTCTGTGTGGGCCTGGATGTTCTGGTCTAGCCAACGCAGACAGAGCGATGTCGTTGGGTGAGTTCCGGTGCCAAAGGCCAGGCCCGGATCCAGGCGCAGGTTGACTGCCTCGGGTTCGGGTGGGTCTATATGCAGCGGGCATACCCATAAGCGCTGGCCAAACTGCATGGCATGAAAATGATCCATCCAGGCGCGTGTCCAGTTCTGGTCTTCAAGGATTTGTGTCTCGCAGCTGAAATCAACGCCGATAAGACACTGAGCGATATGATCGAGTATTGTCTGCTGCTTTCCATCAAAACTGAAAAGGCCGGTGATGATGACGTCGTTCCACACCGGGGTCTCTTCGGGACCGGGTTCCAGGATCGGCTGATCGGCAGCGTCGGTTAATGTCACCGTCTGTGCTCCTGCTGAGAATAAGCAGTCTTCTGCTGTTTCAGTATTGTTTTTAGTGGTGTTGATCGAAATCTGCAGCCAGCTCATGTAAATCCTTTGATATGGAAATTTCTTGTCAATCGGTGTAGCCTAACTGATAGTTTGACCGGTTGTAAGAAATACTCATCAATCAGCATCGTAATTTCGATATTAATTTAAGCAAGGCTACAGGCGGAGTAGTATTTATGGATATAGATGCTTATCAAAATGCAAAAGATGCACTCAGGGCGAAGGATTATAAAGCAGCTGAACGTGCTTTTAAGATAGCCCTTGATTCAGTTGATGAGCATGACGAACATTATAATAGCGTGTTGTCTTACTATGGTCTGACGCAGGTACTCAACTCGAACAGTAACGGCCTGTTACTATGTCGGGATGCGGCCAGTAATGAAGTTTTTGAGGGTGAGGTTTTTTTGAATCTGGCCTGTGCCGAGTGGCAGAGTCAAAATCGAAAACGCGCTGTTGATGCTATTCGACATGGCATAAAGATAGATGCTGATAATGAACAACTCAACCGTGCCTGTGCCCAGCTGGATTGCCGCAGAAGGTGCTGTTTTTCTTTCTTGCCTCGCAACCATAAATTGAATCGCTTTTTTGGCCGTCTGTTGCGACGTCCCGGCCCTGAAGCGACAGTTCATAGTTTGCTTTTCTGATTCAGTAGGCAGTTTACCAGCCTGCCAGTCTGGAGTATCCCATGGCTTGTATAAGCTTGTGGCCCAGTATCATGCCCGGATTTCGATAATTCTTTATATAAGGTAGAATCTTTCAGGTTTGCGCCCTCGTGTTCGTTGGCGCAAATATCTTCTAGTTAAAGACATAAATATAATATTCAGGACCAAAGATGATCATCAAACCAAAGATACGCGGATTTATCTGTACCACGACACATCCGACCGGATGCGAACTGAACGTAAAAGAACAGATTGCCTATACCAGGGAACAGGGAGAGATAACCGACGGCCCTAAACGCGTGCTGGTAGTCGGTTCATCGAGTGGTTATGGCCTGGCATCGCGTATCACTGCGGCTTTTGGCTGTGGTGCATCAACCATCGGTGTGTTTTTTGAAAAAGCGGCGACGGAGAAGAAAACCGGTACTGCAGGCTGGTACAACTCTGCGGCATTTGAAAAGTTTGCCCATGAAGCTGGTCTGTATGCGAAGAGTCTCAATGGTGATGCTTTCAGCGATGCAGCTAAAGCAAAAGCGATCGAACTGATCAAGCAGGATCTCGGTCAGATCGATATGGTGGTCTATTCACTCGCATCACCGGTAAGAAAGCTGCCGGACTCTGGCGAGGTTGTGCGCTCGGTGCTGAAACCCATCGGCGAGCCTTATACTACGACAGCCGTCGACACCAATAAAGATACGCTGTATGAAGCAACCGTGGAACCCGCAACCGAGGAAGAGGTTGCCAACACGGTTACCGTGATGGGTGGCCAGGATTGGGAGTTATGGATGAAGGCGCTGTCTGATGCTGACGCTTTGGCCGATGGCTGCAAAGCCGTCGCCTACAGTTATATCGGTACCGAGATCACCTGGCCGATCTACTGGCAGGGCGCACTGGGTGAAGCAAAGAAAGACATGGACAGGGCAGCACATGCCATCGATAGCGAGATGAAAAAGATCAATGGTTCCGCCAATATCGCAGTATTGAAGAGTGTCGTTACGCAGGCGAGTTCTGCTATTCCTGTGATGCCTCTGTATATCGCCATGTCATTTAAAAAGATGCGTGAAGAAGGTATTCATGAAGGTTGTATCGAACAGATAAACCGCATGTTCCACCAGCGTTTATACAAGAGCGATGGCGCTGCGGCAGAAGTTGATGATAACGACCGTCTGCGTCTTGATGACTGGGAGCTGCGTGAGGATATCCAGTCACACTGCAAAGCGTTATGGCCGCAGCTGACGGATGATAACCTGGCAGAGCTGACTGACTATAAACTCTATAAAGATGAATTTCTAAAACTGTTCGGCTTCGGTGTGCAAGGTGTCGATTATGATGCGGATGTGAACCCTGTGGTCGATTTCGATGTTATAGATATTGAGTAATAAGGGTTATATTTAAGAACTCTAAAGGCTGTTGCTATTCCCGACTTCTTTTATCTTCAGCGTGCTTTTATAGTGTAAAATCTTCTTTGGGAGTTGGCCAGGCGATCGCGCCAGACATCAGTCTGGGGAGGAAAGTCCGGGCTCCATAGGACAGAGTGCCAGGTAACGCCTGGGGGGTGAGAACCTACGGAAAGTGCAGCAGAAAATAAACCGCCAGTCCTTTTGGACTGGTAAGGGTGAAATGGTGTGGTAAGAGCGCACCGCGCAACGGGTAACCGTTTGCGGCATGGTAAACCCCACTCGGAGCAAGACCAAATAGGGGGGCATAATGCGTGGTCCGCGCTGTCCCCGGGTAGGTTGCTTGAGGTGCATGGCGACATGTTATCCAGATGAATGATTGCCCACGACAGAACCCGGCTTATCGGTCGACTCCCTTTTTTATTATTTCGCAGTCTGATTCTGGCCATCATTGGTTACAATTCATTCAATTTTTGATTGAATGATGACCATTTTATTTGGCTTTTCCTGAAATTCACATTTAGCTGTTTTGCAGAAACAGCACTAACTTAAAGTAAATTATTAGCTTTAGTTATCAAATCGATGATTTAAAAAACATATCCTGTTGACGCTTTCCCTGGTTTTCTTAAACATGCCCTAAGTTGCTGTCAGATATAGTTTTTTCTGTATTTGAATATACAAAAATGCTTGACATTAGGTGGTTAGAATACCTATAGTGTGAATATGTGGGAAAAAGTGGGGAATTGTGGGTATATCTGTAATCCTCTCCCTATCCCGGATGGTCCGGTTTCGAATGATTCGACGCTGAAAGAACAGGAAACAATAATAAAAAATGCATTTCCGCGGTATTAACAACATAGCAGTAGACGCTAAAGGCAGAATGGCAATGCCTGCGCGCTATCGCGAGCGCCTGCTCGAAGGCTGCGGTGGCCGCCTGGTTGTAACCGTGGATCGAGATCATTGTCTGCTGGTTTACCCTCTGCCAGAGTGGGAAGTCATCGAAAGTAAATTAATTGAATTACCTAGCTTAAACAAACAGGCGCGCCTGTTGCAACGTTTATTAATCGGTCATGCGACCGAGCTGGAAATGGATGCACAGGGTCGTATTTTACTGCCTGCGATGTTGCGTGATTTTGCTGGCTTGAAAAAGAAAGCGGTTTTGATCGGTCAGGGTAAAAAACTGGAGATATGGGACGAAGAAACCTGGTCACAGAGCCAGGAAGAGTGGGTGACGTCAGTTCAATCTGATGATGGTGAGCTTCCAGCGGCGCTGGAAGAATTATCGCTCTAATTATTGATGAGCGAGTTCGATCACCAGTCAGTGCTTTTGAAGGAAGCGCTGGAGTCGCTAAATATTCGTCCTTCAGGGATATACATTGATGCAACTTTTGGCAGGGGTGGTCATAGCCGTGCCATTTTGCAGCAGTTAGACGAGTCGGGAAGGCTGATCGCGCTAGATCAGGATCCGGAGGCGGTAGCTTATGCCGAAGAGTATTTTGCCGATGAGCCTCGTTTGACCATAGAACACTGTAACTTCAATCAGGTGGCGAACGTGGTTGAACAATTTGGACTGACCGGAAAAATCGATGGTATCTTGATGGACCTTGGTGTCTCATCGCCACAGCTTGATGATGCTGAGCGTGGATTCAGCTTCTTGAGGTCAGGGCCGTTAGATATGCGTATGGATACGGAGCAGGGGGTAACCGCTGCTCAATGGTTAGCGAAGGTAAAGCTGGCTGACCTGATAAATGTTCTCAAAAAATATGGCGAAGAAAAATTCGCCAAACGGATTGCGACAGCCATCATAGAAACACGCGAGCAGCGTGAGATTGCCGAGACCGGTGATCTGGCTGAGATTATCTCGAACGCAATTCCAGTAAAAGAAAAAAATAAACATCCTGCGACGCGTAGCTTCCAGGCGATTCGTATATTTGTGAATCAGGAATTGCGCGCGATAGAGCAAGGATTGCAGGGTGCAGTTACAGTTCTGGCGAAGGGTGGGCGTCTGGCAGTGATCAGCTTTCACTCACTGGAAGACAGGATTGTTAAACGTTTTATGCGGGATATTTCCAGTCGGCCTAAGTTGCCTGCTGGCTTGCCCGTTATGGAAGCAGATATAGAAGTACCCTTTCGCCTGGTCGGTAAGCCGGTGGTAGCAGGGGTGAAAGAGCTGGAACTGAATCCAAGAGCAAGAAGTGCACGGTTGCGTGTGCTGGAGCGACGAATATGAATGAAAGGCAGCGCATATTAATCGTGGTCACACTTTTATTTAGTCTGGTCCTGGGGTCGGCAATATTGCTGGTATACAGCAAGCATCAGAGCCGTAAGCTATTTGTCGAGCTGCAGCAGCTCAGGCATGAGGTCGATGCGCTGAACACCGAATGGAGTCAGTTACAGCTGGAACAGAGCGCATGGTCCGGACATGGGCGTATCGAGCGTATTGCTAGAAAACAGTTATCGATGGTGATGCCTGAATCAGATGATGTGGTATTTGTGAAACAGTGAAGAGTTATCGTCAAAATAAGCAGGGTACAAGGCCGTTAGCAAGCTGGCGACGTCTGTCAGTGGTTGTGGTCTTTACCATGCTGGCGGCCACCTTGTTGATTAAGACGCTGGATATGCAGATCCTGCGAAGCGAGTTTTTTGAGCAGCAGGGTGATGCGCGCCAGTTACGTACGGTATCTATCACTACACACCGCGGCGATATCGTGGACAGGAATGGTGAGCCATTCGCGGTGAGTGCCCCGGTAAACAGTATCTGGGTTAACCCGAAAGTTGCTAAAGATCATTTGGACGAAATAGTCGATGTAGCAAAATTGCTGTCACTGGATGCGATAAGTTTAAAGGAAAAAATCAAACGTAATACTTCTCGCGAATTTTTATACCTGAAGCGCCATGCCTCACCCGAGCTGGCCGATGAAGTAATGGCGCTAAAGGTGCCTGGTGTGGCCCTGTTGAACGAGTATCGTCGTTATTATCCGAGTGGTGAAGTGGCTGCTCACGTTATCGGTTTTTCTGACATCGATGACAATGGCCAGGAAGGGGTTGAGCTGGCCTATGATGATTGGCTGAAAGGCCGCTCTGGAAAAAAGCGCGTCATTCGTGATCGTCTGGGTCGCGCATTTGATGATATCGAGCGTATTCAATCTGCTGAGCCTGGAAAGTCATTGAGGTTAAGTATCGATAAGCGGCTGCAGTATCTGACCTATCGTACATTGAAGGCGGCGGTGCTGAAGCATAACGCGGTTGCCGGTTCAGCAGTGGTGCTCGATGTGAATACCGGTGAAGTGTTGGCGATGGTGAATCAGCCTTCATTTAACGTCAACGACAGGAAGCAGCTGACACCGCAGGCGACCAGGAACCGTGCAGTTACCGATGTTTTTGAGCCGGGTTCTACGATGAAGCCTATCACTATCGCAGCAGCCCTGGAGAGCGGCCGCTGGAAGCCTTTCTACAAGGTAGAGACTGCGCCCGGGTATATGCGCGTCAAAGGTAATACTATCCGTGATACTAAAAACTATGGTGATCTGGATGTCGGTGGTGTGCTGGAAAAATCCAGCAACGTGGGTATCAGCAAGATCGCCCTGGCCATCGATGCCGAAGAGCAGTGGTCGATGTATCAAAAGATGGGTTTTGGTGTGACGACCGGCAGTGGTTTTCCAGGTGAGGCCGGTGGCCAGTTATCACTTGATGCATTAAATAATGACTTTGTGCGTGCTTCGATGGCCTTCGGTTATGGCGTCTCGGTGACACCACTGCAGTTGGCGCATGCGTACTCTGCCATCGCTGCTGATGGTGTTTTACGTCCGGTGAGTTTTCTACTCGATGAAGATGCAAACAAAGATGGGGCTGTTGCAGGGCAACGTGTGATGTCAGCAGCAACAGCTCGTGCTGTTCGCAAGATGATGCAGCGTGTGATATCTGATAAGGGTACCGGCAAGCGTGCCAGCGTAGCAAATTACAGTGTTGCCGGAAAAACCGGAACCGTTCATAAGTTCATCGCCGGCGGTTATGCAGAAGACAGGTACCTGTCAATTTTCTCCGGCATGGTGCCCGCAGACAAACCGGAACTGGTTATGGTGGTGATGATAGATGAACCGCGAAACGGCGAGCATTTTGGCGGTCAGGTAGCAGCGCCTGTGTTCAGCCAGGTCATGTCTGGTGCTATGCGCCTGCTGGATATCGCGCCTGACAGGATATCTAACGAGCAGTTGATGAATGCGGACACAAATACCCGTGATAGCAGCAAAGAGGGCGGCGAGGCATGATGCAGAACGAAGTCGCATTAGACTTTTTACTCGAAGGTTTCATCGATGACGCCCTGGTAGAGCAGTGTCGGGATATCAAGGTAAACGGACTGGTGCAGGATAATCGAAAAGCTCGCAGCGGCAACCTGTTTTTCGCGCATCAGGGTTACAACACTCATGGTCTGCTGTATGCGCAGGATGCGGTCGCAAAAGGTGTAACCGTCGTGCTCTGGGATGGTGATCTGGAAAATCGCAGTGAGATCCTCGATTCGATATCGAATAAGGTATTGTGTATTCACTGTGATGATCTGAAATATAAAGTCGGTCCTATTGCATCACGTTATTACGAGCAACCATCGCTTTCGCTCAACGCCATCGGTGTCACTGGGACAGACGGTAAAACATCTATCGCGCATTTCCTGGCGCAGTGTCTCGATGCTTATGATGTGCACTGTGGAGTGCTGGGAACGCTGGGCAACGGGTTTATCAATGATCTGCACCCCACAGGGCTGACCACGGTCGATGCTCTGCAAGTTCAAAAAACGCTGGCTGAAATACAGCAGGCTGGTGCCAGGCATGTCGTCATGGAAGTGTCATCACATGGTCTCGATCAGGGGCGTGTCAACGGGGTTGCATTTACCACGGCAGTGCTAAGTAACATGGCGGCCGATCATCTTGATTATCATGGCACGCTGGAAAACTATGCCGCTGCAAAGAAACGTTTGTTCTATACACCGGGTCTGGGTGCAGCAGTTATCAATCTGGATGATGAGTTTGGCCGTGAGCTCGCCAAAGAGGTTAGAGAGCATGTGTGTGTCTGGGGGTACAGCCTGGAAAAAGATGTTTCATGCTACCGAGACCTTGCTGATTATTTTGTCAATACGCTTGAGATAAAACCGTTTGAGCATGGCTACCACCTCTCGGTTAGTACACCGAAGGGTGAGGCATGTTTCGATATACCTCTGCTGGGCCGATTTAATGTTTCCAATGCGCTCGCCGTTTTGGCGACACTGCTGGTCAGTCAGTTCACTCTTGAACATGCCACCAGCAGCCTGACTGCTATCCATTCGGTCGATGGCCGTGTAGAGATCATAACTGAACCGGAAAAGCCAGTCGTTGTCGTTGATTACGCGCATACCGAGCAGGGGTTGTCGGCAGTCGGTCGTTCCATACGTGAGCACTTTGATGGTCAGATGTGGTGTGTATTTGGTTGTGGCGGTGACCGTGATCGTAGCAAGCGTCCATTGATGGCCAAGGTCGCGGAGAAATACGCCGACAGGGTAATCGTGACTACGGATAACCCTCGTCATGAAGATCCACAGGCGATCATCGATGAAGTGATGAGCGGTTTTTCATCATTGGATAAAGTCGAGGCGATACTCGACAGGCGTCAGGCGATCGATATCGCTATCTCGAATGCGCAGCCGGGTGATGTGGTGTTGCTGGCGGGTAAGGGGCATGAGACTAGCCAGATCGTCGGCGACGTACATATCGCCTTTGATGATCGCCGGGTTGCACGTGAGATTCTTGCATTAAGAGATCCCGGGGTGCTCTCGTGATGATGATGTCTCAGTTAGCACACGCGCTCGGTGCAACATTGCATGGTAAAGATGTCTTGATGACCGGCGTGTCTAAAGATACCCGCGATATACAGGCAGGTGATCTATACGTTGCGCTCAAAGGTGAACGATTTGACGGTCACCAGTTTGTCGCTGAAGCGAGTGAATCCGGTGCAGTCGGCGCGCTGGTGAGTGCATCCGTTGCGCTCGATGTGCCACAGGTGCAGGTCGAAGATACACGTATAGCGCTAGGGCAGCTCGCCGCCCATTGGCGCCAGACCTGGGGGCAGCAGCAGACAGCTGGAAAACTGGTTGCTATTACCGGCAGTAACGGTAAAACCTCAGTTAAAGAAATGGTTAGCAAGATCCTTAGCGATCATGCAGGTGCTGCCGCCGTGCATTCGACGAAAGGTAACCTGAACAATGACATCGGTATGCCGATGACGCTGCTGGAGCTTAGCAAAGAACATAAATTCGCAGTCATCGAGATGGGGGCAAACCATGTTGGTGAGATCGACTACCTTACCAGGATAGCCAGACCTGATGTGGCACTGGTCAATAATGTCGGGCCTGCGCATCTTGAAGGTTTTGGTTCCCTGAAAAATATTTCTAGAGCGAAAGCTGAAATCTACAATGGTTTATCTGATGACGGTATCGCGGTGTTGAACATGGATGATGTGTTTTCACCGTTCTGGGTTGAGTACTGCGCTGACATGAACACTATCGGTTTTTCGATGATCGACGACAAGGCTGATGTTTATGCGGAGCTGATCGAAGCTGACCGTTACCGGGTAACTGTTAGATCCGAGCAGGCTGATCTGGCGCTTAAGGTCCCGGGTAAGCATAACGTGATGAATGCATTGGCTGCTATAGCCGTAACATACTCGCTTGGCCTGTCCCTGCAGGAGATAACCTCGTCACTATCCACTTTCGAGAATATACATGGTCGGTTGACGATCAAAAACTCCGATGCCGGCTATAAAGTCATCGATGATACATACAATGCAAATCCTCTCTCGGTGAGTGCAGCCATCGATGTGCTTGCCGCTATGGAGGGCGATACGGTACTGGTCCTGGGTGATATGGCAGAGCTGGGCAGCGATGCCGAGAAGTTGCATGCCGAGATCGGCGCTAAAGCAAAAAAAGCGGGTATATCTCAATTGTTTGTCACCGGCAGGTTGAGTGAGAGTACTGCTGATGCTTTCGGTGAAAACGGCTTTTACTTTAAAAACAAAAATGAACTGATCAAGGCTTTGAAGAAAGCGCTAACAGGCGGTGAGACTGTGTTGATCAAAGGTTCTCGCAGTGCGGCTATGGAAGAGGTAGTTGAACGGATATTGACCCAACAGAATAATAACAAGAGGGTGAACTAATGTTTTTAACATTAGCTGAATATCTGCAACAGTATGAAAGCGGTTTTTCTGTCTTTCAGTATATTACTTTTCGTGCCATTCTTGGCACCATTACCGCACTGGTTTTATCCCTGGTGATAGGCCCTACCATGATACGTAAACTGTCCAGCTATAAGATTGGGCAGCACGTCCGTGATGATGGTCCACAATCTCACCTGTCTAAAGCGGGTACGCCAACTATGGGTGGTGCGCTTATCCTGGTGTCTATCGCTATCAGTACTCTATTATGGTCGGATCTGTCCAGTGAGAAAGTCTGGGTGGTATTGGGTGTTACCCTGGCATTCGGCCTGATCGGCGGAGTCGATGATTATCAAAAACTGGTCTATGGTAATTCCAAGGGCCTGCCAGCGAGGTGGAAATATTTCTGGCAAACGGTATTTGGCTTTGCCGCTGCGTATTTCATGTTTGCCAGTGCAAAAACACCGGTCGAAACCACCTTGATATTCCCGTTCTTGAAGGACGTAATGTTACCGCTGGGTGCAGGATTTATCGTCCTTACCTACCTGGTCATCGTAGGTAGCAGTAACGCGGTAAACCTGACTGACGGTCTTGATGGCCTGGCGATCATGCCGACCGTGATGGTGGCTGGTGCACTCGCAGTATTCGCCTATCTATCAGGACACTCAACCTTTGCAAATTATCTCGGTATCCCCTATGTCGCCGGTGTCGGCGAGCTGTCGATTTTCTGTGGTGCTCTGGTAGGTGCCGGGCTCGGTTTTTTATGGTTCAACACTTATCCTGCGATGGTGTTCATGGGTGATGTCGGCGCGCTGGCTCTTGGCGCGGCGCTGGGTGTAATTGCCGTATATGTCAGGCAGGAACTCGTGCTGGTCATCATGGGTGGTGTTTTTGTCATGGAAACGGTATCGGTCATCTTGCAGGTCGGGTCTTACAAGTTGACCGGCAAGAGGATTTTCAGGATGGCGCCGATCCATCACCACTTCGAATTAAAGGGTTGGCCGGAGCCGAGGGTTATCGTTCGTTTCTGGATCATTACTGTAGTGCTGGTACTGGTTGGACTGGCCTCTTTGAAACTGCGATAGATAATTACATTTGAACGGATGAGTGCACTAAGAAAAATGTCTGCTAAACCTGAACAAGCTGTTTATACACTGGTCGTTGGACTGGGTAAGACCGGCTTGTCTGTGGTGCGCTATCTGTACGCTCTGGGTGAGCCGGTCGTCGTCGTCGATAGCCGCGATATTCCTCCGGGCCTAAATGAGTTGAAAAGCCAGTATGATGATGTCGAGCTATATACCGGCAGTTTTGATGTTTCATTGTTCTTAAAGGCGCGCCGTATCGTCGTCAGTCCGGGCGTGGCGCTCGCTGAACCTGCCCTGGTCGAAGCCAGGAAGAATAATATCGAAATCATCGGTGATATCGACCTGTTCGCTCATGAAGTGAAGGCCCCGGTCGTCGGTATAACAGGATCTAATGGAAAATCAACGGTTACTACACTGCTCGCCTCGATGGCTACAAGAGCAGGCTTGAACTCGGTGGCCAGCGGTAATATCGGTACCCCTGTACTCGATTCCCTGGATGACGATATTGGCCTGTATGTTCTTGAGTTATCCAGTTTTCAGCTGGAAACATTGCACAAACTGCCGATGAAAGCAGCGGTTGTGCTCAATATCAGTGCTGATCATCTCGACCGATATGAGAATCTTGCTGCCTACGCAATGTGCAAGCAGGTGATCTACGAAAATGCCGATGTGCTTGTTATAAATAAGGACGATGCGCTGGCCGGTGGTCAGCTTGCTGGTAAGCCTGGAGTGCAGCTCCGCTTTACCCTGGATGCTCCGGAGAACAATGAGTTTGGTCTATGCGGCGACCAGGCCAGTAAGCTGTGCTTTGGTGAGCAACAGCTGATAGCTGTCGATGATCTGGTTATCAAAGGCAAGCATAATATACAGAATGCATTAGCAGCATTAGCGCTCGGATATGCCATCGGTCTGCCGATGGATATCATGCTTAATACACTGAGAGATTTTAAAGGGCTCAAGCATCGTGCGCAGCTTGTTGCAGAAACCAATGGCATTAGCTGGATCAATGACTCAAAAGCCACCAACGTGGGTGCGGCAATAGCAGCGCTGACCGGGCTGCCTGGCAAGCATGTGCTGATTGCCGGCGGTATCGCAAAAGGGGCAGACTTTTCTGAGTTGACAGATGTCGTGAGCAAGCATTGCAGGGCTGTGGTTTTACTGGGTAAGGATGCCGACAGGATCGAGTCAGTCATACCAGGAGGTATGGAGGTCAAACGAGTTCCTGATATGCAGTCTGCGGTGAACACAGCTGCAACACTGGCGCAGCCGGGCGATAATGTTTTGCTGGCACCTGCATGTGCGAGTTTTGATATGTTCGACAATTTCGAACAACGTGGCGATGCTTTTATACAGGCAGTGGAGGCATTACAGTCATGAGTGCACCTGCTGAGATGTTTAGCCGCCTGGCTTCGTTCAAGTCACCGCGTAAGCAGTTGACGTCCTGGTTTGATCTAGATGATCTGGACCCGGTGCTGACGGTCGCGTTCATATCATTGTTGACCATCGGTGTCATCATGGTGGCATCATCGTCTATCAGCGTGGCTGACAGGAACTATTCAAATCCGTTTTACTATCTGCAACGCCAGCTGGTATTTGTTGCCATTGGTATATTTGCCGCTCTCACTGTTTTTAAGATTCGTCTGGTACAGTGGGAAAAATCTGGCATGGCTCTCTTATTATTTGCCCTGTTCCTGCTCGTGCTGGTGTTGATTCCGGGTGTCGGTAAGACCGTTAATGGCAGTACACGCTGGCTGCCGTTGGGTGTGTTCAATCTGCAGGTATCTGAGCTGGTAAAACTTTTCCTCGTTATCTATGTAGCAGGTTACCTGGTAAGGCACGGAGATGCAGTGCGTAGTTCGCTCTGGGGTTTCCTTAAACCGATGCTGATGGTTGGCCTCGCCGGTCTATTGCTGCTGATAGAACCGGATTTTGGTGCCACTGTCGTTATCATGGGCACCGTGCTAGGCATGACTTTTTTAGCCGGTGCGCGATTCGTTCAGTTCATGTCTTTCGTGATGATCTTTGCCAGTGCCGCCATGCTGCTGGTGGTTACCTCGCCATATCGGATGCAGCGTCTGACTTCATTTGCCAACCCATGGGCAGACCCGTTCGATAGTGGTTTCCAGTTAACACAATCACTGATCGCCATTGGCACCGGCGGCTGGTTTGGTACCGGCCTTGGCGGTAGTGTGCAAAAATTGTTCTACCTACCAGAGTCGCATACTGATTTCCTGTTTGCCGTGTTATCGGAAGAGCTGGGATTTGTCGGTGTAAGTTTTGTTGTCCTGTTATATGCCGCACTGTTTTTCAGATCGTTGAAAATTGCTGCCCAGGCGGAAAGAGCAGGTAATTATTTTGCTGCATACCTGGCTTATGGTATCGGTATCTGGCTGTCCATGCAGGCCGTGATAAATATGGGTGTAAACGTCGGGCTGCTGCCAACGAAAGGTCTGACCCTGCCATTGATGAGTTATGGCGGCAGTAGCCTGATCGTGTGTTGTGCGGCTATCGGTTTATTGATGCGTATCCATTATGAAACAAACGGTGTCAGCAGGCAGGCGAGTAAGGGTGGGGCAAGGAAGGCTACCAGGACAGCAGGCAGAATAAAGAAAAAGCCAGCCACGGGAGTAAGAGCGGGAGGTGCATTATTATGATCGATGCGCGTCCAGTATTAATCATGGCGGGCGGCACCGGTGGACACGTGTTCCCGGCGCTTGCTGTTGCCGATGAATTGCGCTCTCGCGGTATTCCAGTGGTATGGCTGGGTACCAGGGCTGGCATCGAGTCTCGCCTGGTACCTGAGGCCGGTTATCCGATCGAATGGATGACTATTACCGGTCTGCGTGGCAAGAACACAGCAACACTGCTGTTGGCGCCGGTGCGGATTGCCATGGCTTGTTGGCAGGCACTGACTGTGCTGTTTAGAAAGCGCCCCTGTGCTGTACTTGGTATGGGTGGGTTTGCATCGGGCCCAGGAGGCTTGATGGCCTGGCTGATCAGAAAACCCCTCATAGTGCATGAACAGAATGCGGTCGCTGGTATGACAAACAAAATATTGTCACGCCTTGCCAGTGTCGTGTTACAGGCGTTTCCAGGTGTATTTAAAAATGCAACGACAACAGGCAACCCGGTACGACAGTCAATATGTGAGTTAACCGAACCGAGTGAGCGCTTTGCTCAGCGTGAGGCAAATAACAAGCTGCGACTGCTGGTTATCGGTGGCAGTCTGGGTGCGGTAAAGCTTAACGAGATCATTCCACAGGCATTGGCATCGATCGCTGTGGCAGAACGCCCGGAAGTAATCCATCAGACAGGTATGAAGAACATCGATGATGCTCAAGCTATTTATAAGAATGCAGATGTGGAGGCAAAAGTTGAAGCATTTATCGATGATATGCCGGCCGCCTACGAGTGGGCTGATCTGGTGATCTGCCGCTCAGGTGCGATGACGGTTTTCGAGCTGGCTGCAGCAGGTGTGGCATCTGTGCTGGTACCTTACCCTTATGCTGTTGATGATCACCAGACCGGTAATGCACGCTATCTTGAAACTGCAGGTGCGGCCATCGTCAGGCAGCAGGCTGAGTTAACTACTAAGTGGCTGGTGGAGCTGATCAATGATTTCTCTGCAGACCGAAACAAACTGCTGGATATGGCTGTCGCTGCCAGAAAGTTAGCTATCCCCGGTTCAGCAAAAAAAATTGCAGATGCATGTCAATCAGCCGGAGGTATCGCCTGATGTCGCAGCCTGTCAGTTTCAAAGATTTCATGCGCCGAATACGTAGAGTGCATTTTGTCGGTATCGGCGGCGCGGGTATGAGCGGCATCGCCGACGTGATGAATACACTCGGTTACCAGGTCAGTGGTTCAGACGTCGCTAGCAACGCGGTGACTGAGCAGTTAAAAAATTCAGGTGTAAAAGTATATCACTCACATTCAGTAGAGAACGTGAGTGACGTTGACGTAGTGGTGACTTCGACAGCGATAAGTCGCGAGAACGTAGAAGTAGAAGCTGCTATCGCAAAACGTATCCCTGTGGTGCCGCGTGCAGAAATGCTGGCTGAACTGATGCGCTTCAGCCACGGTATCGCTGTCGCTGGGACACATGGTAAAACGACGACGACATCTCTTGTCACCAGTGTGCTGGCAGAATCCGGTCTTGACCCGACCTATGTCATAGGTGGAAAGCTGAACAGTTCTGCAAAACACGCACGTCTTGGCCAGGGTAAGTACCTGGTTGCTGAAGCTGATGAGAGTGATGCTTCATTCCTCTATCTGCAGCCGATGATGTCTATAGTAACGAATATCGATGCCGATCACCTGCCAACCTATGGTGGTGACTTCGCGCGTCTTAAGCAGACTTTTGTCGAATTTTTACATCACCTGCCGTTTTACGGCCTGGCAGTAGTCTGTGTCGATGATGCGGAAGTCCGAAGCCTGCTGCCTGAGATAACTCGTCCGGTCATCCGTTATGGTATTGAGTTTAATGCAGACGTTCGTGCTTCAAATATCCGTTACCTGGGATCCAGAACAACATTTGATGTGATCCTGCCAGAAGCAGAGTCAACGATAGAGATCACTTTGAATATGCCCGGCCGGCATAATGTATTGAATGCGCTCGCTGCGATATGTGTGGGCTATGAACTTGGCGTTTCGAGTGAACATATGCAGTCAGCGCTGGCAAAATTTGAAGGTATCGGCCGTCGTATGCACATGTATGGTGAAGCAAAGATCGCTCAGGGTTCGGTGACTCTTGTCGATGATTATGCACATCACCCAACAGAGGTGGCAGCTACCTTGAGTGCGACCAGGAATGCATGGCCAGAAAAACGACTGGTAGCTATCTTCCAGCCTCATCGTTATACACGGACACGTGATCTTTTTGAGGATTTTTCTCAGGTGCTGGCCGAGTGTGATGTTCTGCTACTAACAGAAGTTTATGCCGCTGGCGAAGAGTTGATTGCCGGTGCGGATACTCGAGCATTGTGTGCTGCTATTCGTGCGCGCGGTAAAGCTAATCCGATATTCGTAGAGGATGTGGAAAAGCTTGATGAGAGTTTGCGATCAGTATTACAGGATGGTGACCTGGTGTTAACAATGGGGGCGGGCAGCATCGGCAAGGTCGCTTCGCAGTTAAAACAATCGCTGGAGGCACATGGCTAACATGATGTGTTCTATGTGGAAGCAGTGGTTATGAGTGCAATGAAAAAAATCGAAGAAGTGACGGTTAAAGATGATGAGCCAATGTCAAGACATACTAGCTGGCGTGCTGGTGGCGTGGCCAGGCATTACGTGCAGGCGCAATCATTAACTGCACTGGCTTCATATATTGCTGCACTGGATAAAGACGAGGATATATTGTGGCTCGGTCTTGGTAGCAATCTGCTGGTTAGAGATGGCGGCTTTGATGGCACAGTGATCGCAACGCAAGGGGTTATGACTCAGCTTGCCATAGTTGATGAAAGCGGCATCGATGATGCGACAGTATATGTCGGAGCAGGCATTGCCAGTGCGAAACTTGCACGATTCTGTAGTAAGCATGGACTGGTCGGAGCGGAGTTTTTTGCTGGCATACCCGGGCTGGTCGGCGGCGCACTGGCGATGAATGCGGGTGCTTTTGGTGGTGAGACCTGGTCGCTGGTCATCGAAGTCGAAACGATGAATCGACAAGGTGAGATAAAGAGACGTGCAGCCAGTGAATTTGAATACGGCTACCGTTCCGTCAAGGGGCTGGCGGATGAATGGTTCGTCAGCGCAACGCTAAGACTGAAGAAAAAGCCGGTCGCAGGCAATACCGTTGATATAAAACAGCTGCTGGCCAAACGCGCAGCTTCACAACCTACCGGTGTAGCAAGTTGCGGCAGTGTTTTCTGGAATCCTGAAGGGCATTATGCCGCTCAGCTCATAGAGAACTGCCAGCTCAAGGGTAAGCGCATCGGTGGTGCTGTGGTATCACAGAAACATGCAAATTTTATTATTAATGATAACGATGCAACAGCGGAGGATATCGAGTCGCTGATCCTGTTAGTACAAAAAACAGTAAAAGATGAAACTGGCATATTGTTGCATCCAGAAGTGAAGATTGTCGGTAATAGTAGGTCTGGAGACAGTCAGAGATGACGATGGATTTAGTAAAAGACGTAGCGCAATTTGGCAAGGTTGCAGTGCTCATGGGAGGCCTGTCAGCAGAACGTGAGATCTCGTTGTTGAGTGGTAATGCTGTTCTGGCAGCACTGAAAAATAGAGATGTTGATGCTCATGGTATCGACGTGGACGAGAATATCGTAAGCAGGCTTGTGGCGGAGGATTATCAGCGAGCTTTCATCGTGCTGCACGGCCGTGGTGGAGAAGATGGCACCATGCAGGGTTTGTTAGAACTGATGTCAGTTCCATATACCGGGTCTGATGTTAAGGCTTCCTCACTGGCGATGGATAAATTAAAAACCAAGCAGATATGGTTGTCGATGGGACTGCCGACACCTGATTTTTGCGTCCTCGATTCTGAGCAAAGCTGTGTGCAGGCGCTGGAACAGTTGGGACTGCCGTTGATTATAAAGCCGGTACTCGAAGGTTCCAGCATCGGTATGAGCAAGGTCGAGTCGAAAGATGAGCTTGTTCCTGCATGGCAGAAAGCGCAGCAATGTGGAGGCACCGTGATTGCCGAAAGATGGATCATCGGTGAAGAGTATACAGCCGCAATGCTGGATGGTCAGGTGCTACCGATGATCAAGCTTAAAACTACGCACAAGTTCTATGACTATGATGCGAAATATGAAGCTAATGACACGCAATATATCTGTCCCTGTGGTCTTTCAGAAGAACGCGAGGCTGAACTTGGTGAGTTGGCATGCAGGGCTTTCGATGCGGTAGGTGCATCGTCATGGGGGAGAGTAGATTTTATGCTGGATCAGGATGGACAGCCTTGGTTGATCGAGGTGAATACTGTACCAGGTATGACCAGTCATTCGCTGGTACCAATGGCAGCAAAACAGGCCGGATTGTCCTTTGAAGACCTGGTGTTGAAAATTTTGTCACTGGCTGAATGCAAGCAGGGTTCATAGTGCTGAGCAATAAGTAATGAAGAGAAAAAACAAAACATCGTTGCTTAAAAAGATAGTGAGAACATCACCCACGGTGTTTGCTGTCGCTGCGCTGATCTATGGTGGTCTGTTGCTTAAAGACCTGGATATACCAACAGTATTGCCAGTAGAAGAAGTAAGGGTGATAGGTGAGTTGCGCTATATCAACAATGACGATATCGAAGTGGTCGTCAGTAATGGAATAAATGGTGGTTACTTCACCGTCAATCTAAATAATATACGAGAGCAACTAAAGCAGCAGCCATGGATAAAAGATGTTTCTCTAAGAAGGCGATGGCCTGCAAGTCTGGATGTTTTTATCACTGAGCAGAAACCAGTCGCATACTGGAACAACGATGGTTATATCAACGAATCTGGTGAAGTGTTCAAACCTGCGGAGGTTGTGAGGAAACTTAACCTGCCAATACTGAATGGACCTGAAGGACATCATAATAATGTATGGAAGTTCATGAATGTACTCTACCAGGAGATGGCGCTGCTCGAATTTGAAGTAGTACGGCTTGATCTCGATGAGAGAAGATCATGGCAGCTAGTGGTTGCTGAACAGAAAGAGACTGAAGCCTCCACTGCTGTCGTTAACAGGATAGATGTAAAACTAGGACGTTTTGAAACAGAGAAGCGGTTGCAAAGATTTGTGCGCATATTGCCTTCACTAGCGACAGGGCAGGGTCTTGGTGACAGTATGCTGACAGAAAAGAATATTAAGGTAATAGATATGCGCTATCCAAATGGTTTTGCTGTGCAGATGATTGATACCCAAGTGAGCGGGGCTTGAAAGAATGACAAAGAAGTCTGATAAAAATATGTTGATCGGCCTGGATATTGGTACCTCGAAAGTTGTCGCAATAGTAGGCGAGGTAAATGCCGAGGGTAATATCGAGATCATCGGTCTCGGTTCTAATCCATCTAACGGTTTGAAGAAAGGTGTGGTAGTAAATATCGAATCAACCGTTCAATCTATTCAGCATGCTGTCGAAGAAGCAGAGCTGATGGCAGGCTGTGAGATCAACTCAGTCTATGCAGGCATTGCGGGCAGCCATATCCGCAGCCTGAATTCACATGGCATCGTCGCGATCCGTGAGCGGGAAGTGACAGGTGGTGACCTGGATAGAGTGATCGATGCAGCAAGGGCAGTAGCTATTCCAGCAGATCAGCGGGTACTTCACATTTTACCGCAGGAATTCATCATCGATGACCAGGAAGGTATCCGCGAACCAATCGGCATGTCAGGTGTGCGCCTCGAAGCCAAGGTCCATCTCGTCACCGGCGCGGTAGGTGCAGCACAGAATATCATCAAGTGTGTGCGCCGCTGTGGCCTTGAGGTAGACGATATCATCCTGGAGCAATTGGCATCCAGTTATTCGGTGCTAACAGAAGATGAAAAAGAACTCGGTGTCTGCCTGGTAGACATCGGTGGCGGCACCACCGACATCGCGGTATTTTCCGAAGGCGCTATTCGTCACACTGCCGTTATACCGATCGCCGGTGACCAGGTGACAAATGACATCGCTGTCGCATTACGCACACCGACACAGTACGCCAATGACATAAAGATCAAATACGCCTGTGCGCTTCGACAACTGGCTAATCCCGAAGAGACGATAGAGGTGCCAAGCGTCGGCGACAGGCCGCCTCGTAAGTTGTCGAGACAGACACTGGCAGAAGTGGTAGAGCCACGATATGAAGAATTGTTAAACCTGGTACAGGCAGAGTTACGTCGCAGTGGTTTCGAAGACATCATCGCGGCAGGTGTAGTACTGACCGGAGGCAGTTCAAAAATGGAAGGCGTTATCGATCTTGCTGAAGAGATATTTCATGCTCCGGTACGTCTCGGATTGCCACAATATGTATCAGGCCTGTCAGATGTAGTGAGTAACCCGATTTATGCGACTGGTGTTGGATTATTGCTGTTTGGTAACCAGCACAGAAATAATGGCACTAGTCATATCATGATGGAAGGTGGTGTTAAAGGAGTTTTTGAGCGGATGAAGAACTGGTTCCAGGGAAACTTTTAACCCAGCTACAAGAAATGAAATTGAATAAAAACGAAATGAATATTAAACAAATTAAATTATCAAGAGGAGAAATATCATGCCAATGTTCGAATTGATGGATTCCGGTGCGCAAGAAGCAATCATAAAAGTCATCGGTGTAGGTGGCGGTGGTGGTAATGCTGTTCAGCATATGGTGAGCAGCGGTATTAACGGCGTCGATTTTATCTGTACAAATACTGATGCCCAGGCATTAGGACGTTTCGAGGGTGCCAAATCACTACAGATAGGCAGCAATATTACGAAAGGTCTTGGTGCCGGAGCAACGCCTGAAATCGGTCAGCAGGCTGCACTTGAAGATCGTGAATTGATCCAGGAAGCGATAGTTAACACAGATATGTTATTCGTTACCGCTGGTATGGGTGGTGGAACCGGTACCGGCGCTGCACCTGTGGTTGCTCAGATAGCACGTGAGATGGGGATACTGGTAGTCGGTGTTGTTACCAAGCCATTCGCTTTCGAAGGTTCCGCGCGTATGAAGATCGCTATGCAGGGTATCAAGGAGCTGAGCGGGCATGTTGACTCACTCATTACTATTCCAAACGATAAACTGCTTGATGTCTATGGTCGTGACTTTGACCTGATGAATGCATTCAGCGGTGCCAATGATGTACTCTGCGGTGCGGTGCAGGGTATCACGGAACTGATCACCAATCCTGGCGTCATCAACGTTGACTTTGCAGACGTCAGAACGGTGATGTCCAAGATGGGCATGGGTATGATGGGCTCAGGCCGTGCTATCGGTGATGATAGGGCTGAAGTGGCTGCCGAAGCAGCGATCGCCAGCCCGCTACTGGAAGATGTTAACCTGTCTGGCGCTCGCGGCATCCTGGTCAATGTTACCGGTGCGAACATGACGCTTGGTGAGTTCCAGGATATCGGTGCAGTGATCAATGGTTTTGCTTCTGAGGATGCAACCGTGGTCATGGGAACAGCGATCGACGAATCTCTTGATGGTGAAATACGTGTTACCGTGGTAGCTACCGGACTGGGGCAGCCAGCGAAAGTACAGGTACCAGCACCGGCACAAGCAGAGATAAAAGTTGTCAAGCCTGCTGCTGCAGCCGATGAAGAGCCTGATTACAGTGAACTGGCTAAACCAGCAGTGGCGAGAAAGCCAAAACCACAGGAAGAGCCTGTGACCGTGGATGGTGGTTATAACGAAGAGATGCTCGATATACCTGCCTTTTTACGCAGACAGGCAGATTAATTTGGCTGTATAACAGGTATTGATATTTAACCTGTTGATTTAATTTGTTTTTATATTTTTGACTATTATGTTGTATGTAGCTGTTTTTGATTTAAAATCAAACTAGTAAAGTGTGTAGTTTAAAGGTGCGCTTCCAATCTAGTCCGTAATCATGTGATAATACGGCGATTTTTATCCAAAGTGCTGCTGCAACCTTGGGTTGGGCAACAGGATTGAACATATTGATTAAGCAAAGAACATTAAAGAATGTAATTCGCGCCACGGGTGTTGGCTTACATTCCGGTGAAAAAGTCTATTTGACTCTTCGTCCAGCACAGCCCGATACGGGCGTCATCTTCCGACGTGTCGATCTCAACGAACCGGTAGAAATAAAAGCCAATGCGATGAATGTTGGAGCGACTATGCTTTCAACAACACTGGAGCAGGACGGTGTCAGTGTTTCGACCGTAGAGCACCTGTTATCCGCCATGGCAGGTCTGGGTATTGATAATGCCTATATCGACGTCAGTGCAGCAGAAGTGCCAATCATGGATGGTAGTTCAGGCCCCTTCGTCTTTCTGATTCAATCTGCAGGCATCGTCGAACAGGAAGCGCCGAAAAGATTTGTCCGTATCAAGAAATCTGTCGTCGTAGAAGAGGAAGGTAAGTGGGCTCGTTTCGATCCTTTCGATGGATTTAAAGTAAGCTTTGCCATAGATTTTGATCATCCGGCTTTCAAAGATGCCCCTTGTACAGCCGAGATCGATTTTTCAACGACATCATTTGTTAAAGAAGTCAGTCGTGCACGTACCTTTGGTTTCATGAGTGACATCGAAGCGCTTCGGAAAAATAACCTCGCCCTCGGCGGCAGTATCGATAATGCTATCGTGGTAGATGAATATCGAGTATTGAATGAAGATGGCCTTCGTTATGAAGACGAGTTCGTCAAACATAAGATCCTTGATGCGATCGGTGATCTTTATTTATTAGGCCATAGTTCCATCGGTGCTTTCTCTGGCTACCGCTCGGGACATGCGCTGAACAACAAATTGCTGAAAGCGTTGTGTGCTGATTCTGAAGCCTGGGAAGAAGTGACTTTTGAAGATGAAAAAGCGTCTTCACCTATCTCATATACACAGCCTCTACAAACTTTTTAGTCAGTACAGATCAGCAGGTTCCAGGCACCGCGGATAGATCTACTCTTCATCTGTTCTGCTGCGGCCGTGCCTGGCAATTCTCAATAAAGCGGTTTTTAGCTGCTGGTGCTGAATACTGTCAGCAGACTGCGTCAGCATGGATGCTGTTTTTTCACTGATCTGAAGACCGGGTTTGTTTTTTTTGTTCGCCAGCTGCTGATCCGGGCTAGAAGCCTGATAGCGAGTACTTATTTGAACATGATGTATCTGCTCTTTGTTATTTAACTTATTTGCTGAATTTTTACGAATAAATTCAAGTATTTGGGGGCTCAACTGGCGCAGCCTGGTGGTCCAGACAGGGGAGTCTGTAATAAGCATCAGGTTCTGGTTGCGTATATTCGCTACCGCTACGTGGCCGCGGCACTCTACGGGCAGAATACTGTGTAATAACTGTGTGAAATAGTCCAGTTTTTTGGCCTGGGCCAGAAATTCGGGCTTAAATTGCTCATTAATTGGCTTCATTGTGCTAAAAAGCTCGTCAAATTGTCTATACTCATCAGTATTGCAAGGATTAAAGTAAACGAATATCTAAGTATGAATATTATTTTTGTTGGAAAATTTAGAGGCAAACCGCTTCGCTGTCAGCTGGATGGAACACGTCAGTTACTCGCCTGTTCCGTGATTATAAGTCTTTTTGCCGGTCTGCTGGTAAGTTCTGGTTACTGGTACGGTAAGACTGCGACGGCTGTGAATGAACTGGCCGAACTGGAAAATGATATTTCCAAGCAAAAGATATTGATCAATGAAGCGCGCCAGTCTGCCGAGTCAGAACTCGATGCCCTTGCTGCGCGCCTGGGTACGATGCAGGCAAATGTCATCCGTTTGAACGCTCTCGGTCAACGACTGGTAAAAGTAGCCAAGCTGGACTCAAAAGAATTCAATTTTAAGGATAAACCATCATATGGTGGTCCGAGTGAGGATGAGGTTGTCACCGGCATCGATTTTGAAAACGTCATGGTTGATCTGGATAGACAGCTGACCAGCCGAGAAGCACAGCTGGATGTACTGGAAGAAGTCATCATGAACCGTCAGCTGAGAAGTGAATCCAAACCTCGCGGCAGGCCGATCACAAAGGGCTGGACCTCGTCATATTATGGAAAGCGTACTGATCCGTTTACAGGCAAGTTAGCGATGCACAAAGGTATGGATTTTGCCGGTAAAGAAGGTAGTGAGATCATCGCTGTCGCTGGTGGTATCGTGACCTGGGCTGGTGACCGTTATGGCTATGGCAAGCTAGTTGAAATAAACCATGGCAACGGATACACAACTCGATATGGCCATAATGCAAAATTACTGGTCGAAGTGGGTGATAACGTTGAGAAAGGGCAGGCAATCTCACAAATGGGCTCAACCGGGCGTTCTACCGGACCGCATGTTCACTTTGAAGTGCTGAAGAATGACAGGCAGGTTAATCCAGCGAAATTCGTTGCCCTGCGTTAGTAAAGATCCATCTGTCTGTTTATTGATAGATAGCGACTATCTGCGATACTCCAGGCAATATTCCTTCCTTTAATACATGACCCACCGGTGGTTCTCAGGCATAATACGCCGTATTTTTATATTTTTATGATGCTGGATTCAGCCATCATCTAGCAATTATTGTTCAGGTTAATTGATTAAAATGATTTTGAATGTAGTTAAGAAAGTGTTTGGCAGTCGTAACGAACGGCTGATAAAAAAACACCGTAAAACAGTTAATAAAATTAATGCCCTGGAGCCCGAGTTCGAAGCACTCACTGATGAACAGCTGGCAGCCAAAACACAGGAGTTTCGTGGACGGCTCAAGAGTGATGAAAACCCACAGGGTGAAACCCTGGAACAGTTATTGCCGGAAGCTTTTGCAGCGGTAAGAGAGGCTGGTCGCCGTGTCCTCGGGATGCGCCACTTCGATGTGCAGTTGATCGGTGGCATGGTACTTGACAGCGGCAAGATCGCTGAGATGCGTACCGGTGAAGGTAAGACCCTGGTGGCAACCCTGGCTGCATACCTGAATGCTCTGCCGGGCAAAGGTGTTCATGTTGTCACAGTGAATGATTACCTGGCTACGCGTGATGCAGAATGGATGGGGCGCCTGTATAACTTCCTCGGTATGACGACCGGCATCAGTGTTTCTGGTCTGGACCCTGTCGCCAAGAAACAGGCCTATGCAGCGGATATAACCTACGGTACTAATAACGAATTCGGCTTCGATTACCTGCGCGATAACATGGCATTTACTGCTGAAGAAAAAGTACAGCGTGCACCATATTTCGCCATCGTCGATGAAGTCGACTCCATCCTCATCGATGAAGCCAGGACCCCGTTGATCATCTCCGGTGCAGTCGGTGAGAACAGTGATCTGCACCTGAAGTTTAAAGATATCGTGAAAAGACTGGAGCAGGGCCGTCCTACCACGAAAGAAGAGCCGGAAGAAGGTGACTTCTCTGTCGATGAAAAGAGTAAGAGCGTACATATCACAGAGCAGGGGCATCAGCGTATAGAAAAGATCCTCGTCGAGGTCGGTATCCTCGAAGAGAATGACTCATTGTACAGCGCGGCAAATATCAACCTGGTCCATTTTCTCAATGCAGCTCTGCGTGCCATGGTGCTGTTCGAAAAGGACGTACATTATATCGTGCGTGATAACCAGGTCATCATCGTCGATGAGTTTACTGGCCGTACCATGGAGGGCCGCCGCTGGTCTGAAGGATTGCACCAGGCTGTTGAAGCTAAAGAAGGGGTCGAGATTCAAAGTGAGAACCAGACACTGGCATCGATCACTTTCCAGAACTATTTCAGGTTGTACGAGAAGCTCTCCGGTATGACTGGTACGGCAGATACCGAAGCAGAAGAGTTGCTGCAGATCTATGGCCTCGAAGTCGTCATCGTACCTACTAATAAACCGATGGCCCGTGCAGACCATACAGACCAGGTGTTTTTAACGCCGGAAGAAAAATATAACGCCATCGTCAATGACATAAATGACTGTGTTGTCAGGAAGCAGCCAGTACTCGTGGGTACAGCTTCAATCGAAGTGTCCGAGCATATCTCTAATCTGCTTAAGAAAGACAAGATCGAGCATAATGTTCTCAATGCCAAACAGCATGAGAATGAAGCGCATATCATCGAACATGCCGGCCGCCCTGCTGCAGTGACTATCGCAACTAATATGGCTGGCCGTGGTACAGATATCGTACTCGGCGGTAATCTCGATGCCGAGTTGCAACAGAGTAAAGATGCCAGTGGAGAACAGAAGGAAAAGATAAAGCAGGATTGGGAGGTACGTCATCAGCAGGTGCTGGAGGCTGGCGGTTTACATGTGGTGGGTAGTGAAAGACACGAATCACGTCGTATCGATAACCAGTTACGTGGCCGTTCCGGCCGTCAGGGTGATCCCGGGTCGAGCCGTTTTTATCTGTCTTTACAGGATGACCTGATGCGGATCTTCGCTTCGGATAAAGTCGGCGCATTGATGAAAAAACTCGGTATGGAAGAGGGTGAAGCAATAGAACACCCATGGGTCAATCGTGCTATCGAAAATGCGCAACGCAAGGTCGAAGGTCATAACTATGACATCCGTAAACAATTACTCGAGTATGATGATGTCGCCAATGATCAGCGTCGTGTGATCTATGCGCAACGTAATGAGATGATGGCTGAGACTGACCTTTCAGATACTATCAAGACCATTCGTGAAGAGATCATTAATAACGTCATCAGCACCCACATACCACATGGCAGTCTGGATGAGCAGTGGGACATAGAAGGTCTCGAGAAAGCACTGGATGAAGAGTTCGGCCAGGCTCTGCCGGTGGCACAATGGCTGGAAGAAGATCATATGCTGGGCGAGGCTGGTCTGCGCAGAAAGATACATTCTGCTATCGTCGAAGAGTATGAGGCTAAGGAAGCGATGGTCGGCTCAGAGGGTATGCGTAATTATGAGAAGCATGTGATGCTAAACGTGCTGGATAAATTATGGAAAGAACATCTGGCAGCGATGGACTACCTCCGTCAAAGTATCGGGCTTCGTGGTTATGCACAGAAAAATCCAAAACAGGAATATAAACGTGAAGCGTTTGAGATGTTCACTGAGTTACTGGAGAAGATGAAATACGAGGTGATTTCTATTCTTTCTAAAGTCAAAATCCAGTCCAATGAACAGGTCGAACAGCTAGAGCCGAACGAGAATCCGGAAGTGGTCAATGTCAATTATCAGCATGCAGATGCAGCTGGAATGCAACAGCCGCAAGGTGAACCTGAAGCGCCAGAAGGTCAGCGTGAAACCGCTCAGCCTTATCAGCGTCAACAGAAAAAGATCGGGCGTAACGAACCTTGCTACTGTGGCTCAGGTAAAAAATTCAAACACTGTCATGGAAAACTGTCTTAGTTTTTAAATGATAAACATTCTTTAAGCTTTTTTGTAGTACGGTCTGGATAATTTAAATTCGATGGCTGAAATAGACGAACTATTACCGATAAAAGGAATACGACTTGCCTCTGTTGCTGCGGGCATAAAAAAAAATGGTAATGATGACCTGGTTGTTATGGCTATCGACGAATCATCAAACTGTGCAGCAAGCTTTACTAAAAACGCTTTCTGTGCAGCCCCGGTAACACTTGCCAAACAGCATCTGTCTCAGCACTCGCCACGGGCACTGCTGATCAATTCAGGCAATGCAAATGCGGGTACCGGTGACACCGGTATGCAGAACGCGCAGCAAAGCTGTCAGTGGCTTGCAAGCGCATTAGGAGTATTGTCCGAGCAGGTATTGCCTTTTTCAACCGGTGTCATCGGCGAGCAGTTACCGATGCCGGTTATTCAGTCCGGCATAACGCAGGTAGTCTCCAAGCTGGCAGAAGAAAACTGGACAGATGCTGCCAGGGGTATTATGACCACCGATACTGTAGCAAAGGCAGTGTCAAGAACTATGCAGATCGGTGATAAAAAAATTACCATCTCAGGTATAGCTAAAGGGTCCGGCATGATCTGTCCTGACATGGCGACCATGCTGGCTTTCATAGCAACAGATGCTGATGTTGATGCCGGATTTCTTCAGCTTTGTCTGTCACAGGCGGTCGATGATAGTTTCAACGCTATCACTGTCGATGGCGACACTTCTACTAATGATGCCTGTGTCATAATAGCAACGGGTAAAGCGGCTAATCAGTGTCTCATTGAGAGCTCAAAGGATAGTCAGAAATTTATCGATGCCGTGAAAGAAGTATGTCTATTGCTGGCACAGGCGATAGTGAGAGATGCCGAGGGTGCAACCAAGTTTGTCACTGTCGGTGTCGACAAAGCTTTGACTAAAGAAGAGGCGAGAAAGGTGGCATATACCATTGCGCATTCTCCATTGGTAAAGACAGCGCTTTTTGCCAGCGACCCTAACTGGGGGAGAATCCTCGCTGCTGTTGGTCGTGCAGGCGTGCAGCAGCTGGATATTTCGAATGTCGATATCTTTCTTGGCGATGTCTGTATCGTTCGAGGTGGTGGTGTGGACAGTAACTATAGCGAAGAGAAAGGACAGGCAGTAATGAATGAGAAGGAGATAGCTATCAGGGTTGAACTTGGTCGTGGTGAAGAGTCAGCGACGATATGGACATCAGACCTGTCACATGAGTATGTCCGTATCAACTCAGAGTATCGCTCTTAAAACCATTTGTAATCAGGGTTGTCATGCCGAGTATTATTCACGTAGCCGTTGCCGTCATTGTGAATGATCAGGGTGATGTCTGTATAAGCTTGCGCCATAAGAACACACATCAGGGCGGATTATGGGAATTTCCAGGCGGTAAAATCGAACAGCATGAGTCTGTACAACAGGCGCTGATTCGTGAGATCAAAGAAGAGCTTGATCTTGAGATAAATGATTCACGTCCTTTGATAAAAATTGTACATGATTACCAGGATAAAAAAGTCTGTCTGCATGTGCACCGGGTGCTCGGTTATACCGGGCAGGCGAAAGGAGTCGAAGGTCAAGAAGTTGAATGGGTAGCTGTCGATCAGTTGTCTATATACGAATTTCCACAAGCGAACTTACCGATTATAAAAGCGGTTCAATTACCTGATCGATACCTGATCACTGGTAAATTCAGTGATCAGGATGATTTCCTGAAAAAGCTCAAAAGTGCACTAGACAAGGGTATCGAACTGGTACAGTTAAGGTGCAAGGGTGATAATCTGAGTAGCGAAGAGCTCAGTTCATTGATTGATAAATCTTCAGCACTGTGCGCACAGGTTAACGCCAGGTTGCTATTAAATATTCCAAAAGATCGATTGGCAGCCATCGATTTATCGACACTGGTATTTGATGGTTTTCACGCTGACAGCCAAATGCTGAATACCTTATCAAGCAGGCCAGAGGGCGTCCTGTTCTCTGCATCCTGTCACGACCAGGGCGAACTTCATAGAGCGAGGCAGTTAGGTGCAGATTTTGTCGTGCTATCACCGGTTCAGAAAACTGCGAGTCACCCGGAAGCAGAAGCTATGGGCTGGCAGCAATTTGCTGGCCTGGTGGCTGGGTGTACTATGCCGGTATATGCATTAGGTGGTGTCTCCGAAGAAGACATAAAAACCGCATGGTCACATGGTGCGCAGGGTATAGCAGCGATCAGCGCGTTTTGGCAATAACTACTATCTTGCTGTTATCTGGCTTAGATCGCACACATCTTGAGTTTGAAACTAACATCATCCTGACATTGTTCAGGCCGTATCGAGGGATCTTCATTTTTCATGAAACGTACTGAAAAACGATGTTTTCCCGCGCTGATCTCCGGGTAACATATAACATTATCTGGTATGGATATCCGAAGTAACTGGATCGCCTGATTGGTGTCCAGTGATTTTTGAAAAAAGCCGTTATGTGCGACTTCTTCAGTGTCTTCTGCACTATGCCTCAACACTTCCAGTATTAATTGAACCGCTCGATCGAGAGGACCAAACGGCCGGAACCATTTATCTATATGTTTCTGCCGTGTATCTTTTGGCAGGGACAGCCAGTGTCTGAGCGCAGGCAGGTCAAAATCACAGATACTTCCGGGAACCGAACTTTTCTGCGCGATGGCGGTGAGTAGCTCGACATTTTTCGTGTCCTGCCCGACCTGTCCACTTATAGCCTGTAGTTCACCAATACGTTTCTGAATATTTTTTAGTACAGAAGCAAGCTGAGACTGATCGATCTGAGGACGTTTGGACAAGCGCTCAAGGCGGGTATGCTGCCTCTCAAGTTCTTTTAGAACTTCCAGTTTGATGTCGCTGCGTGTGGTGAAGGCCAGGATCTCCAGTATCGAATCTATGGCAACGCGATTATTCCAGTCCGAACCATGTTTCAGATGAAAAGCAAACTGATGGAACAGTTTTTCCAGGCGCAGGAAGGCACGTACTTTTTCATTTAGCGGTTGTTCGTAAACGTGGGTTTCGGTCACAGTGCAGCTTCTTGCTATTGATTAAGGGGTGATAGATAAAAATCTGGCTAATATTTCAGCAAATTTTACACTTTTTTTCTACACTGGTTGGCAGTATTTTTATCTAATTACTCCGCACAGGCGTAGATACTTTTCATGCAGGCTTTCGACCTGATTTTCTATCATATTGAAATTGCTGTTATTTTCGATGATATCGTCGGCTGCATCAAGTCTTGTACTGTCATCGACCTGATGCTTTATTATTGCTCGAATTTCACTCATGCTTCGCCTGTCACGTTTTTGCACACGAGCGATCCTGAGTGCTTCATCGGCAATAACGACCAGTATTCGATCGATGATGTCATGATAATTTGATTCAAGCAGCAGGGGGACTACGATGATTATATATGCAGGTGGGATCTGGCTGGAGCTTAATATTTTTATTTGATGGAGTACTTCAGCTTTAATCTCAGGGTGTAATATCCTTTCTAAAGACTGTTTGTTTTCTTTACTGTGAAAAACCAGTTGAGCCAGCTTCTTTCTGTCTATTTCGCCGCTTTGCTTCACTACATCAGGGCCAAATGTATCGGCTATCTGCTGCTGGATACCCTCATTTTCATTGACCAGGTCACGGGCAATAACATCGGTATCGATCACCGGAATACCCAGCCTCTCAAAAACGTCAGAAACAGATGTTTTGCCGCTTCCGATACCACCGGTTAGCCCGATCTTTAACATATTACAAGAATGACAGGTAAGTGGAGTTTATGGCCTCTCCCCACAACAGTGCGATCCATCCTGCAACAGCAAGGTAAGGGCCAAAAGGTATGGGTTGTTGCTGCCTGGTTCTGCCTATAATCAACATACCGATACCGAACACTGAGCCAACAACAGATGATACCAGGATGATCTGTGGCAAGTAGCTATAACCAGCCCAGGCGCCAAGTGCTGCTAAAAGCTTAAAGTCACCAAATCCCATACCTTCTTTTCCAGTCAGCATCTTGAATAACTGGTAGACCGACCATAGGATCATGTAGCCAGCCATGGCGCCAATGACGCTTGCTGTCAAATCAGTAAACACATCAAAGAAGCTTAAGAATATTCCCATCCACAGTAATGGTAAAGTGATACTGTCTGGTAATAGCTGTGTTTTCAGGTCGATCAAGGTAAGTGTGATCAGTGCCCAGGTAAAAAATAAAGCGGCAACAGTTTGTATGGTTACACCGAAGGTATATGCTGCGAGTAGCGAAGCTACAGCAGTGATGAACTCAACAGCGGGATATTGCAATGATATCTTGGTGCCACAGGAAGAACACCTGGCTTTCAAAAACAAATAGCTGATTACCGGGATGTTCTCCCATGCACGCAGTTTATGTCCACAGTGTGGACATGCCGATGCAGGTGTTGCGAGGTTGAATTTTTTCTCATCGTCTTCTGTTTGCGGTTGTTCAAGTTCAAGAAACTCATGACATTCACGCCTCCAGTCTCGCTCCATCATCTTCGGCAGGCGATAAGCCACCACGTTCAGGAAGCTGCCTACGCTCAAGCCGATAAATGTAACGGAAAAATAGAACAGCCACGGTGATGACTGAAGAATAATTACGAAATCTTCTAACATTTATGGTTTACTTCATTTTTGGTGTCTAAACCACTTCACCCATCTTGAAGATAGGCAGGTACATGGCGATAACCAGGCCACCGATGACAACAGCGAGGAAAGACATGATCATCGGTTCCAACATGGCGGTTAAATTATCGACCGCATCATCAACAGCCTCTTCATAATACTCGGCAACCTTATCCAGCATCTCATCGAGGGCGCCGGACTCTTCACCGATACCGACCATCTGGATCAGCATGTTCGGGAATAGCTCTTTATTAGAAGAGAGGCTTACCTGTAGCGTTGTACCTGAAGAAATGTCATCTCTCACCTGCAGGATGGCCTTTTGATAAACACTATTACCGGCAGCGCCAGCAACAGAATCCATCGCCTCGACCAGTGGTACACCGGCTGCAAACATGGTCGACAGGGTTCTGGCAAATCTTGCAATCGCTGCATTAGTAGTCAATATACCTACAGCCGGTAATTTCAGTGCTAATTTATCCAGCGAGTCTCTGAACGCTTTCGATCTTATTTTTGCCTGCTTGAAACCATAGGTGATAGCAACAATTAATCCGATAAATAGCCAGACATTATCGACCAGCGTATCGGATAATCCGACGACAAATAAGGTAAAGGCGGGTAATTCAGCACCAAAGCCTTCAAACATCTCGGCAAAGGTTGGCACTACGAAGATCAACAGGATTGCGGAAACAACAACAGCCACCACGAGTACAGATATAGGATATGTCATCGCTTTTTTGATCTTGCTTTTTAAGGCTTCAGATTTCTCTTTGTAAGTAGCTACTTTATCAAGCAGTGTTTCCAGTGCACCGGACTGTTCGCCGGCGTCGACCAGGCTGACGAATAAATCATCAAAATATCTAGGATGATTGTTGAGAGCACTGGCTAAAGTGCCGCCGGCCTCTACATCACCTTTTATCTGCATGATCAATTTACCCATGGTCGGGTTCGAGTGGCCCTGGCCGACAATATCAAATGCCTGTACCATGGGCACACCGGCTTTCATCATGGTTGCCAGCTGGCGGCTGAAAACAGCGATATCTTTCGTGGTAATCGGTTTTTCCCTTTCCCCAAATAGTGAACCGCCCTTTTTCTTTATCTTGCCTTTCTTGGGCGTCAAACCCTGTTTACGCAATTCTGACTTTACGACATCAGCGCTGGCGGCAGTGGTCTCTCCTTTTATGGTCTGACCTTTTGCGTTAGTACACTCCCATGTAAAGGTAGCGTTCTTTATTTTGTTTTTTGTCTGAGCCTTTGCCATCTGTATATCCTGGTAATAATTCTTGCTATTATTTTCGTTTAGTCCTTGGTAACACGATTAATTTCTTCAAGACTGGTTAATCCTGCGATTACTTTTTTGATCGCTGACTTTCTCAGGTCATCGATACCTTCTCTTTCAGCCTGATCGGCGATATCGATGGCAGTACCATTCTCCATGATGATGCGTCCTGTCTCTTCTGAAATCGGTAGCACCTGGTAAATACCGACACGACCTTTATAACCTTCACTGCACTGGTCACAGCCTTTCGCTTTGAATAGCTCTGGTTTGGCATCGATCTGCTCTGCGGTAAAACCTTCTTCTTCCAGTGCTGTACGCGGGATGTCTATTTTCTCTTTACAGTTGTTACATAGACGTCGAGCCAGGCGCTGTGCGATGATGAGGTTCACAGCCGATGCGATATTAAAAGGTGGGACCCCCATATTGACCAGGCGCGCAAGTGTCTGCGGTGCATCATTGGTATGCAGGGTCGACATCACCATGTGGCCGGTCTGTGCCGCCTTGATGGCGATCTCGACAGTCTGCAGATCACGAATCTCACCGACCATGATGATATCAGGGTCCTGACG
>JABDRN010000079.1 GCA_013041745.1 Gammaproteobacteria bacterium | reverse complement strand
TGCAGTTTTAGTTCATGCTCTGATCGGCTTAACGCTGCTGTCAACTTCGGCAATGGCTGAAACGCCTTTCCCTACCATTGATGAAGCGGCTGGCGAAGCTGAAAAGTGTATCCATCCGACAGATGATATGCGTAGAAATCACATGAATTACATCCTGCATGAACGTGATGAGACCATGTATGAAGGTGTCCGCAATGAACCGGAGAGCCTGGCAAACTGTATCGACTGTCACGTAAAGCCCGATGAGAATGGTGAGATCGCAAGTATCGAAAGTAAGGAGCACTTCTGCAACGGTTGTCACCAGTACACCTCTGTACAGATCGACTGCTTCCAGTGCCATGCAGATCGCCCGCAGAAATACATCAAACGCGACAGGCAGACATCGTCGCTTAGACATAACCTACAACAAGCGCTTGCTAACAATGCAGGAGTTAACCAGTAATGACTGACTCTACGAATAAATCAGCAGTCGATAATTCAAGACGCGATTTTTTATCTAAAGCAGCCGTTGCTGGCACTATCACCATCGCACCCGGTGTACTTTTACATCGGACAGCACAGGCCTCGGCATCTAGCGGATCACATGACGGAGCTGTCAGCAGCAAGAATCGCTGGGGCATGCTGATCGATACCAGCAAGTGCGCAAACGGCTGTACAGCTTGCGTCGATGCCTGTAACGAAGAGAACGGACTGGTCGGTAACGGTCGCCCTGAAACAGACACCCAGTACATCCGTAAAGTCACTCTGAAAAATAAAGCTACAGGTCACGAGACATCGTTACCATTGATGTGTCAGCACTGTGAAACAGCTCCTTGTGCCGATGTATGCCCTACCGGCGCATCTTTCGTCCGCGCAGACGGTATCGCACTGGTCGACAAGCATATCTGTATCGGCTGCCGTTATTGCATGATGGCCTGCCCTTATAAAGCCCGCTCTTTCGTACATGAGTCAGTACAGAATCAGAAGCTTACTGCACCACGAGGTAAAGGTACTGTTGAATCATGCACCATGTGCGTGACACGCGTCGATAACGGCGGCATCCCTGCCTGCGTAGAAGCATGTACAGAGGATAACCACAACGCATTGATGTTCGGTGACCTGAACGATGCCAACAGCGAGATTTCCATCGCTCTGAGAGAACGTGGCGGAAAACAACTCCGACCTGACCTGGCTTTGAATACTGGTGTTCGTTACCAGGGTTTGAATGAGTAATTAGAGAGTAATAATGAGCAAAATAGAATACACTTCTTTAGAAGGAAAAAGTCTTGCCTATTTCGGTTTACTAGGCGGACTGGCTTTTATCATGTTGCTGGCCCTGGTTTCCGTGTTTTACATGGAGCATGAAGGCCATTATGTAACTGGCATGACCAACCAGATCGTCTGGGGTACGCCGCATGTGTTCGCTATTTTTCTTATCGTCGCTGCATCCGGTGCATTAAATGTCGCTTCCATCGCATCGGTTTTTCGCAAGAAGATATATGAGCCTATGGCGAGGCTATCTGCACTATTAGCAATCGCCCTGCTAACCGGTGGCCTGATCGTACTACTGCTTGATCTCGGCCGTCCTGATCGTCTGATCGTTGCCATGACCTACTACAACTTCAAATCGATATTCGCATGGAACATCATCCTGTACACAGGTTTTTTTGCCTTTGTCGGTGTATACCTGTGGACCATGATGGATCACAACGTATATAAATTTAAACCGTATGCCGGCTTTTCAGCTTTTGTATGGCGCCTGATACTGACAACTGGTACCGGCTCTATCTTCGGCTTCCTGGTAGCACGTTCGGCTTATGATGCAGCACTGATGGCACCGATGTTTATCATCATGTCATTCTCTTTCGGACTGGCGATTTTCCTGCTGGTACTGATGGCAACATACAAATGGACCGGTATGGAGCTGGGTGACTCTGTAATCAACCGCCTGAGAAACCTGCTCGGCGTTTTTGTCGCATCAGTCCTATACTTCACTGCTGTCTATCACCTGACCAATCTTTACGCCACACAACACCACGGTGTCGAAAAATTCCTGCTCATGGAAGGTGGCGTATATACTGCTATATTCTGGGTCGGTGAAGTCATCATTGGTGGTTTGATACCACTGGCACTGATTTATGCCCCCGGTGTTAAGAATTGCCGTAAGACATTAGGCCTGATCTGCACATTGGTTATCATCGGCGGTATGGCCAAGATATATACTATCCTCATCGCTGGCCAGGCATATCCGCTGGAGATATTCCCAGGCTACGAGGTTAGCAGTTCGTTCTATGACGGTGTAGTCAATAGCTATACTCCTAGCCTGCCAGAGATAATGTTAGGTCTAGGTGGCGTGGCGCTGACCCTCTTCATCGTTGCTTTTGCGCTTAAGGTTCTGCGCTTCCTGCCTACTTCATTAGCAGACTCTGTAGTTGATCCGCACGCCAAATAAAATATAAGATCAACTATAAAGGTCGCCCTTGTGTTTATACACGAGGGCGACCTTTTTAGTTATGAGTTTTTTTTACCTACTTTCTCCTGTAACCTGTAACTATGTCACGACTATTTATATCAGCAGCCCACAAATCCTCTGGCAAAACCACAGTCAGCATAGGCATATGTGCAGCATTAAAGAATCGTGGACTGGAAGTACAGAGCTTCAAGAAGGGACCTGATTACATCGACCCCTACTGGCTGTCGCAGGCTACGGCCAGAAACTGTTACAACCTCGATTTCTACACTATGGAGCGCGATGAAATCCTGTCGTTGATGAAGAACAAATCGGAAGACGCTGACATAATGCTGATAGAGGGCAACAAAGGCCTGTATGATGGACTCGATCTGGACGGCAGCAACAGCAATGCGGCACTGGCGACGCTCACAGAAACACCGGTCATCCTGGTATTGAATGCCCGCGGTATGACCCGTGGCATTGCGCCCTTGATACTCGGTTACCAGGCTTTTGATAAGAATGTATCGATCAAGGGCGTCATCCTCAATCAGCTTGGTGGCTCACGCCATGAAGGCAAACTGCGCAACGTCATCGAGCATTATACCGACGTCGAAGTGGTCGGTGCCATACATACCGACAAGCGCTTTGACATCGATGAACGTCATCTCGGGCTCGTGCCTGGCCATGAAGACCCTTTCTGTGAACAGAAGATCAAGCTGTTGGCTGAAGCAGTCAATGAACAGGTTGACCTCGATGCCGTGCTATCTATCGCGAACAGCGCAGCGCAATTCAAACAGGCTTCCTCAGCGCCGAAAGTTCCGAATAAAACATCTGCAAAAGATATAAAACTTGGCCTGGTGCGCTGCTCCGCATTCGGTTTTTATTATCCTGACGACATTGAGGCGCTGCAGGATGCAGGCGCTGAAATCATCGAGATAGATCCCTGTCATCAGACGCACCTTCCAGAGATCGATGCCCTGTTTATCGGTGGCGGTTTCCCCGAAACCCATATGAAAGAGCTGGAAGCCAATATAACGTTGCGTACAGCCATCAAGACAGCTATCGACAATGGTCTGCCCACCTATGCAGAGTGTGGCGGCTTGATGTACCTCGCCCGTTCCATCCAGTGGGACGACGATAGCCGTGAGATGGTCGGCTGCATCGACGCCGATATCATCATGGAAAAGCGCCCACAGGGCCGGGGCTACGTACAGTTACAGGAAACCGAGAACAGCCTCTGGCCGAGGCCGGCTTCCTGGAAGGAAGGCCATACCATCAAAGCACACGAGTTTCATTATTCACGCTTTAATAAAGTTGGGAATGATGTACAATTTGCCTTTGAAGTTAAACGTGGCATGGGCATAAATGGTCAGTCTGATGGTTATATGTATAAAAACCTGCTGGCAAACTACACGCATCAGAGAAATACCTGGAATAACCCATGGGCACAACGGTTTATAGACTTTGCTAGAAACCACAAAACCTTAACCAGTAACAATACTTAAAAACTATGATTACAGTAACTCCAGCAGCAGCTGCACAAATCAAACTATCTGCGGACCAGGGAAAGGCCGAAGGTATGGCACTGCGTATCGCTGCAACACGCAACGAGGACAACAGCATCCATTACGGTATGGGATTTGATGACAATAAAGAAGATGATGTCACCATCACCACTGAAGATATAGAGATCATATTATCTGCCTCCAGTGCTGAATTATTGAAGGATACGACTATCGATTTCGTCGAACTTGAGCCGGAAAAATTTCAGTTTATATTCCTTAATCCAAACGATCCTAATTACGTACCGCCAGTTGAATAACCGGCCAGGATCCATCGACACCTATGGCTGAGACATCAACATTCGAATGGAGCCCTTCATCACTTACCCTGCTCTATCGGATAACCAGTGCATTAAGTTCAGCCCATGAAAAAGACCAGGTGCTTCATGATTTTCTGGTCCTGTTAAAACAGCACTTCAATGCTAAAGCCGGATCCATTCAGCTGATAACAGATGAGGGCCTGATGGACCTTATCGCATATTTCGGTATTACAGAGGAACAGGCCAACAGCATCCAGCATGCGCCCATCGATGGTCACCTCTTCAGTTTTGAGACCGATGTCATCGATGAGATACAGATACGCCAGAACGAGCTGAATATCGACATCCTGCCGCCCAAACAGCTGTGTATTCCAGTGCGTTTCAAGATCCGGACCCTCGGCGTGATCAACCTGTTCGTTGACAACGAGATAGACATCAATGAAGAGATGGCCTACCTGCTGCTGTCACTGGGAGCACACCTGGGTGAGTTCTTTGAACGCACACATAACGAGAAGAAGAACCGTCTGCAGTTGATCAAAGATGAACGTAATATCATTGCCAACGAACTGCATGACTCACTGGCACAATCTCTAGCATCTGTACGTTTTCAGGTTCGTATACTGGACCAGAGCCTGCAACCAGTGGGCGATTTCATGGCCTTCAAAACCATCGATTCAGTGGAACATGCGCTAGACGAAGCAATGACTGACCTGCGCGAGCTGATCGCACACTGCAGGGTGCCAATCGAACAGCAGGGTCTGGTCCCTGCCGTGAAGCGTGCCGTCGAAAAATTTCGCAAAGAAACCGGCATACACATCCTGCTACAGTGTGAAGAACAGACCCTGGCATTACCTTCGAATGTGGAACTGAACGCATACCGCATCGTTCAGGAAGCACTGACAAATATAAAGAAACATGCCAATGCCTATATCGTGCGTGTACTGCTAACCCATGATGATGAAGGCAATATCCGTATCCTGATAGAAAATGACGGCAAAGGCTTCGATCAGGAGAAGATACAAAGCACTGAAGGCGACCACCTCGGACTGACCATCATGAAAGAAAGGGCCAAACATCTCGGTGGCAGCCTCAAGATCGAGAGTGAGCCAGATGAAGGTACCCGGGTTGAACTCCGTTTCAGTTATAAGGACACTGCAACTGATTCGTGATAAATTCAGTATTCTAATATAAATATTTCATATAAAAGACTGAATATACATATGCGCGTAATAATCATTGATGACCATGCACTCTTCCGGGATGGCCTCAAAGGCCTGCTTGAACAACGAAGCATCGATGTTGCCGGTGTAGCTGCGGATGGCAAAGAAGGTATTGAACTGGCCAAGCAGATACAGCCAGACATCATCCTGCTGGACCTGCGCATGCCCAACATGGGCGGCCTGGACACACTACCAGTATTACGCAAAGAGCTGCCGACAACACCCGTCGTCATGTTAACCACCAGTAATGATGAGAGCGACCTGATCAAAGCATTACGAACCGGTGCCCAGGGCTACCTGTTGAAAGATATGGAGCCAGAAGAGCTTGTCGGCGCACTGCGTGATATCGAAAATGGTAAGAATGTCGTGGCAGCAGACCTGACCGACGTGCTGGCCCGTATGGTACAGGGTGAGACCACCATAGATGACGATGACGGCCCGTTCTCTGAGCTCACTCCTCGTGAGACAGAAATCTTATGTCTGCTTGCCGAAGGCCAGAGCAATAAACTAATCGCACGAAATCTGGGGATCTCTGATGGCACCGTCAAACTTCATGTGAAAGCCATCCTCAGGAAGCTAAATATACATTCACGTGTCGAGGCTGCTGTGATGGCCGTCGAACATGGACTGCGCAAAAAAGAAAACAGCTAATAATCTCTCATCATAGAGATTACCGAGAATACGTTTTACTGATTAAATTATCTATTAACCACTGTATCTCTGTACTTCAACACTTGTAGAATCTGTCTGTTACAAACTACATTTTTATTTGCTAGAAATATAAAATTAAACGATGAAAACATTTGCACAGATCGCCGCTGAAATCGCTCCGAAAATAAAGGAGATGATGCCCTGGGATGCAGAAGAATACCTCGAAGAGCATCCGGAAACACTGATCGTCGATATACGTGAAACTCATGAGTATGACACCATGCACATCCCTGATTCACTACATGTGCCGCGGGGTATACTGGAAAATGCCTGTGAGTGGGATTTCGAGGAAACAGAACCGGAACTAGTTAAAGCAAGAAAAAAACCGGTGTTACTGGTCTGCCGCTCTGGCAACCGCACCACACTGGCAGCCTATACATTGCAGCAGATGGGATATGAAAATGTTATATCGCTAAAGACTGGTTTACGTGGCTGGAGCGACTATGAACTGCCTATGGTGGATATCGAAGAACAACCGGTTGACCTGGAAGACGCAGATAAGTATTTTGCTAATAAGATCCTCCCTGACCAGCATAAACCGGCAGATGAAGATTAACTAGTCCCCTGCTCCTGTTATTATTCCCATCTCTCCTACCAGGTGCTTGAGCATTTGGTTTGCGCACCGCGGGTAAGGTACTCGCTCCATATTTCAACTGTTTTTTTGACGCTGCTTAGGTACATGGTTGACACTACCTTGGTACGTGATTAATGATGTGAGTTTCGTTGGTACTTAATTTATTCATAATATTTACCACTGATTTTTATTTAAGCATTGTGGTTCTCGCACCACGGGCGAGGTACTCTTTTGCAACAGCCCAAAAGAGTACCCAGACTAATTTTGCAAGGAGCAAAATTGAACAGCCGTTATTTGGCTGGCCCGAAGGGCAAAACACAGGACGTGTTTTGTAAAAGGCCTCCACGTCAGCTGCGCCCCTTGAGAAGCAGGGGTGCCCATCGAAAGAGCATGGTTAGCATGCTGCGCCAGAACTCGTAAACAACACTCAGACAGGCTGGCGCAGAAAGCCCATGCTAACCATCCCCTTTCGCTGGCTTGCAAAGGTGGATGGAAGGTCAAGAGAAAAAACAGAGTGTGTATTTAGCACCGTACTACTTCTTTGTATCTTATCTGTTTATGGTTATTGTTTTTATTACTTTATCTCGCATTAGCCAAGCCATTGATGTGCTGCCGGTATCATGGGCTTTCTGTGAAAACTGTCTGAGCGTTCTTTGCGAGTTTTTTCACAGCATGATGCCGGCAGCACAGCAATGGGAACCCCGTGCCTTTTACGGGGCGCCCGGCGTAGCGACGGCCTTTTCTGGGTACTCTTTTGGGCTGTTGCAAAAGAGTACCTCGCCGTAAAAGGCGAAACTCACGGGTAGAATATAAGTACCTAAGCAGCGTTAAAAAGAGAATAAACCGAAAACGTGAACGAGCAACTCGCCCGTGATGAGAACCACAATGCTCAGATAAAAATCTACGTTAAATGCTAAATAAAGAAAGAACAAGAAATCGGAATAAAGTAACAATCACTCTTTACCGTAATGCTTATGATCCTTCCTGTACTTCCCTGCCTTCTGCGTGATCACACCCTGTATCATCTCCTGGCCACTGATCTCAACAGTATCGTAAAGATCATTTAACGGCTGCAGGTAGTATTTACCATCGACGATACGCAACTGCCTGAATATATACTCATTGTTATATTCTGCCATGACATAACAGCCATCTCGAATCGCCCCTGCAGGGTCGATGATGATAATTGCACCCTCGGCAAACTCAGGCAACATGCTGTCACCTAAAACACGCAATGCAAACGGTTCACTGGCAGCGCAACCGGTACCTGAATTCATAAAATCACCCTATAAAGTACACCATTTGAAACCATGATCTTATTATACCTTGCTGTCACTGACAGAGCACTTAGATAATGTAGGCAAATATAGATAATATCCCCCGTTTAGCTGTCTGCAAACAATCCAAGAAGCGTGTAAAATACGCGCTTTGATTCCCAGCACAATAGCGAACACATGTCAGATAAAATCAGCAAAAATAAATTTGTATCTCTCACCTACACCATAACCGATGAAGACGATAACATCCTGGAGCGCATCGACATGCCTATCCAGTACATTCAGGGCGTGAAAAGCCAGGTGATAGAGAAAATCGAGAATGCCCTCGATGGTCACCAGGCGGGCGATCTGGTTCATGTCTCACTCAGCCCGGAAGAAGGTTTCGGTTCGCACCAGCCTGAGCTCACTTTTTCAGATGATATCGACAATGTACCACCGCAATTTCACTCCATCGGAGCCGAAGTCGAATTTCAGAATGACCACGGCGAGAGTAAGATATTCCGCGTTACAGAGATCAAGGATGGAAAACTGACCGTTGATGGCAATCACCCGTTTGCAGGCAAAACCATCAGCTACAACATCACTGTCGTCGATGTGCGTGATGCAACAAGCGAGGAACTTAAAAACGGCGTCGAAAACATGAATGCGCTTCATTAAGCCTTGATATAGATCACTATTTAGAGATACAGCCCCCTATATATGACTTCTTGGGGGCTGAAATTTATCTCAATTTAAGGTATCCTCGCCTCCCTGAAAAAATTCTAATAAGGCCTGATGTCAACGATTAAAGATATAACTGATACAGAACACTGGGCTGTCAGCACGACATTGAAAGAGCGCTGGCCCGGTCAGGACATCGACTTGCAACTGGCAGATGTTGAAATCAAACTGATGCCACATGACCGCGAGCTGACGACATGCCCGGCATTATTCTGGCAGGTAGGCGATACCAGCTTCGTCCTGGTCAAAGTCGGCGAACGCACATATCGCAGTCAATTCTACTACAAGGGCTTTCAGCAATACGGCACCGGAAAAGCAGAGTTCGATGACATCACAGACTGCGTTACAACCTTGTTACAGGTTCATGCCGATAAAGAAACAGATTTGCGAGAAGAAAAAGAAAACAGCAACCAATAAAACCCTATTCAAGATAATCCATTTATTAATTATTTCGAGGAACATTATGAAAAAAATGAATGCATTCTATGCACAATCAGGTGGTGTAACTGCAGTGATCAATGCATCAGCAGCTGGAGTAATCGAAACAGCACGTAACCACAAAGACAAGATCGGTAAAGTCTATGCTGGTAACAACGGCATCATCGGTGCTTTGACTGAAGAGCTGATCGACACCAGCAAAGAAACCAAAGCAACTATCGCTGGCCTGCGTAGCACGCCATCAGGTGCTTTTGGTTCATGCCGCTTCAAACTGAAAAGTCTGGAAGATAATAAAGCAGAATACGAGCGCCTGATCGAGATATTCAAGGCACATAACATCGGTTATTTCTTCTATAACGGCGGCGGTGACTCTGCTGACACCTGTCTGAAAGTATCTCAGATCGGCAAGAAGATGGGGTACCCTATCACCGCAGTACACGTTCCAAAAACTGTCGATAACGATCTGCCTATCACTGACAACTGTCCGGGTTTCGGTTCTGTTGCTAAATACATCGCCGTTTCTACTATGGAAGCAAGTTATGACGTGGCTTCCATGTGCAAGACTTCTACCAAAGTATTCGTGCTTGAAGTAATGGGCCGTCATGCCGGCTGGATCGCTGCAGCTGGTGCAATGGCTTCTACTGAAGATCACGAGATCCCTATCGTCGTCCTGTTCCCGGAAGTTAAATTCAACCAGACTAAATTCCTTAAAGCTGTAAACGACAAAGTTAAGAAATTCGGTTACTGCTCTGTTGTTGTGTCTGAGGGTGTTGCATGGCCAAACGGAAAATTCCTGGCTGAAACAGGCCTGAAAGATGCTTTTGGTCACAGCCAGCTAGGTGGCGCAGCTCCGGTTGTTGCCGAGATGATCCAGGCAAAACTTGGCCATAAATATCACTGGGCTGTTGCTGACTACCTGCAACGTGCTGCTCGTCACATCGCATCAAAATCCGATGTTGAGCAGGCTTACGCTACTGGTAAGGCAGCTGTTGAATACGCTATCAAGGGCCATAACTCAGTTATGCCTGCAATCAAGCGCACCAGCAACAAGCCATACCGCTGGAAGATCGAGATGGCGCCTCTGAAGAAAGTCGCTAACGTCGAGAAGATGATGCCTAAGAGCTTTATCTCTAAAGACGGCTTCGGTATAACCAAGAGATGTCGCGATTACCTGGAGCCACTTATCCGTGGTGAGGAATACCCGGCGTATAACAAGAATGGTCTGCCAAAATATGTTCAGCTGAAGAAGGTTATGGTCGCTAAAAAGTGCCCTGACTTCAAACTAAAATAAGAGCTTGAAATAAAATCCCATGACTCTCGAAAAAGCACGTGAATTGATCGCCATGCACTCCAGCCTTGGCAGTGGCTACAACCGTAATGCCGCCAGGATGGTCCTGGGGGAAGTCATGCGCGACCACGGACAGGCTGCGGTCGATTCGCTGATTCGAGAGTATGACCTGGAAAAGCAATGGGAAATAAAACCGGGCACGAAATTCGAAAGTGCCTTTAAAAGTTAAAAAAGAATGCCTGTTCTGCTTAATCGCGACAGGCATTTTTTTGCTAACGATAATAAAAGAGAAGAGATATGAAATTAATATTATTAGGCGGACCTGGTGCTGGTAAAGGCACACAGGCAGGCTATATAACAAAAAAATACAACATCCCTCAGATTTCTACCGGCGATATGCTGCGTGCTGCAGTCAAAGCCGGCACACCGATGGGGCTGGAAGCGAAAAAAGTAATGGATGCCGGTGGCCTGGTTACCGATGAGATCATCCTCGGCCTGGTGAAAGACCGTATTGCCGAAGACGACTGTGCCAATGGTTTCCTGTTCGACGGTTTCCCACGTACTCTGGCACAAGCCGATGCACTAAAAGATCAGGGTGTCGACATCGATGCCGTGGTAGAGATCGACGTCGATGATGATGAGATCATCAAACGCATGTCTGGCCGTCGTGTTCACCTCGCTTCAGGCCGTACCTATCACATCGTTTTCAACCCGCCAAAGGTGGAAGGTAAAGACGATGACACCGGTGAAGAGCTGATACAGCGTGACGATGACCAGGAAGAAACGGTCAAAAAACGACTTGATGTATATCATGAACAGACCGAACCACTTATTGCATACTACACCGAGTGGGCAAAGTCAGGCGAAGCAAACGCACCTAAGTATCACCATATCGCCGGTATAGGCGGTGTCGAAGATATTCGTGATGCGATTTTCAATGCCCTCGAAAGCTAGATATAAAATCATCAAAAGCCCTGTTAAGCAGGGCTTTTGATTATCGATAATAAATATTGTAATTTTTATACGGAGTCTTAAATAATGTCTACTGAACTACTCATCGCACTGGCCTGTTCCTTTCTCGGGATAGGTTATGGTGTCTTTACGATTTTCAACGTACTTTCAAAACCCATGGGTAATGAAGAAATGGTACGTATACAGAGCGCTATCCAGGAAGGCGCCCAGGCTTATCTGAAACGTCAGTATACTGCGATCGCTGCGGTCGGCGTCATCGTATACCTGGTCGTCATGTTTGCACTGGATACCACGACTGCCATGGGCTTTGCCATCGGTGCGATCTTCTCTGGCCTCGCGGGTTTCATCGGTATGAACGTTTCTGTTCGTGCTAATTCACGTACCGCAGAAGCAGCACGAACAGGTATCGCACCGGCATTAGATATCGCCTTCAAAGGCGGTGCTATCACCGGTATGTTAGTCGTTGGTCTCGCCCTTTTAGGCGTTGCCGGTTACTACGGTATCCTGATGGCTATGGGCATGGATATGAATGAAGCCCTGCACGCCTTGGTTGGCCTGGCTTTCGGTGGTTCACTGATCTCTATATTCGCTCGTCTCGGCGGTGGTATCTTTACCAAGGGCGCCGATGTCGGTGCCGATATCGTCGGTAAAGTTGAAGCAGGCATTCCGGAAGATGATCCTCGTAACCCTGCAGTAATCGCTGACAATGTCGGCGATAATGTCGGTGACTGTGCCGGTATGGCGGCCGACCTGTTCGAAACCTATGCGGTAACACTGGTTGCTACCATGTTGCTCGGTGGCCTGTTACTGAAAGATGCCGGCGAACTGGCAGTCACCTACCCGTTGATGCTGGGCGGTATATCGATCGTAACATCGATCATCGGTACATTCTTCGTGAAAACAAAAGATGGCGCCAAGATCATGAATGCGCTCTACAAAGGCACATTGATATCAGCGATTCTCTCTGCCATTGCTTTCTATTTCGTTACTGAACACATGATGTCAGGTCTCGAAGGTTATGAATCTATCAACCTGTTCTTCTCAGCACTCATCGGCCTTGGTCTGACCGTTGCCATGATCGGTATCACTGAGTATTACACAGCAACAGAATTCGGCCCAGTGAGACGCATCGCTGCTGCATCGACTACGGGTGACGGCACAAATGTCATCGCTGGTCTTGGCATCTCGATGAAATCGACTGCTGCACCCGTTTTAGCAGTTTGTGCCTCTATCTGGGGCGCCTATGAACTGGCAGGCCTGTACGGTATCGCTATCGCTGCCACTGCCATGCTGTCTATGACTGGTATCATCGTCGCTCTGGACGCTTACGGTCCGATCACTGATAACGCCGGTGGTGTTGCGGAGATGGCTGAACTTCCAGAAGACGTACGCAATACCACCGATGCACTCGACGCTGTTGGTAATACCACCAAGGCCGTCACCAAGGGTTACGCCATCGGTTCTGCCGGCCTGGCAACACTGGTACTGTTTGCCGATTACACCAACACGCTGAACGCTGCTGGCATGGCCATGTCATTTGATCTGTCGAACCACATGGTCATCATCGGCCTGTTCATTGGCGGCCTGATCCCTTACCTGTTCGGTGCCATGGCGATGGAAGCTGTTGGTCGTGCTGCCGGCGGTATCGTTAACGAGGTTCGCCGCCAGTTCAAGGAGATGCCAGGTATCATGGATAAATCAGAGAAACCTGATTACTCCAAGGCTGTCGACATGCTGACAAAAGCTGCGATCAAAGAGATGATGATTCCATCATTATTGCCTATCGCTGTTCCAGTCGTCGTCGGTCTGACTCTGGGCGCACAGGCGCTAGGTGGTATGCTGATCGGTACCATCGTTACCGGTCTGTTCGTCGCTATCTCTATGACCACTGGTGGTGGTGCCTGGGATAACGCCAAGAAATACATCGAAGATGGAAATCATGGCGGTAAAGGTTCCGATGCCCACAAAGCAGCGGTTACCGGTGATACCGTAGGCGATCCTTACAAAGACACTGCGGGTCCTGCGATCAATCCATTGATCAAGATCATCAATATCGTTGCCTTGATGATGGTGCCACTGCTGTAATTGTTACTTGCTAACATTACACACAAAAAAAGCCGGGGCACTTTTGCCCCGGCTTTTTTTGTGACTGTAAAATATCTAGAATCTTTATCAGCACAGAGACTGTTATATGCCGATCAGGCTGACTCACCTTTATTCTTTAATCGCAACTCTTTGTAATAGTTGATCAGCCCATTGGTCGAACTGTCATGACTGAGTGTAGGTTCGTTATCATCCAGTTCCTGCAATATCCCTGACGCCAGCTTTTTCCCTAGTTCGACACCCCACTGATCGAAAGAATTGATATTCCAGATGATACCCTGAACAAAGATCTTATGTTCATAAAGGGCTATCAGTGAACCCAGTGTTGCAGGGCTCAAGCTATTGAACAAGAAGGTACTGGTTGGACGGTTACCGGTAAAAATCTTGTTTGGCAGCAGTGCTTTGATCTCACCCTCATCCATTCCTGCTGCCACCAGTTCAGCATAGGCTTCTTCCTCTGTCCTTCCCTTCATCAAGGCTTCGGCCTGGGCAAAAACATTAGACATCAGGGCCCGGTGATGCCTGGCGATGCATTTTATATTCGATACCGGCGCCAGTATATCGGCCGGAACCAGTTTTGTGCCCTGGTGCAGCAGCTGAAAAAAAGCATGTTGCCCAGAGATACCGATCTCTCCGAACAACACAGGTCCAGTAGAGTAATCGACGACCTGACCCTGACGATCTACACTCTTGCCGTTACTCTCCATATCCGCCTGCTGCATGTAGGCTGGGAATTTATGAAGGTGCTGATCATAAGGCAGCACGGCTGTTGCCTGTGCGCCAAAAAAATTGTTATACCAGATGCCCAGCATCGCCATGGTGACCGGGATATTTTTATTTAATGGCGCATTCTTGAAATGCACATCAGCTTCATAAGCCCCTCGTAGAAGCTCATCGAAATTTTCCTGTCCGATAGCGATGACGATAGGCAGGCTGATGGCAGACCAGAGGGAATAGCGTCCGCCGACCCAGTCCCACATCTGAAATACATTGTTTTCATCGATGCCGAACTCGACAGCCGCTTTCACATTCGAACTGACTGCACAAAAATGTTTATCGATATTACGGTCATCACCGGCCGCGTTTATGTGCCACTGCCGTGCCGTTTCAGCATTGACCATGGTATCCTGCGTGGTAAAACTTTTCGATGCGATGATGAAAAAGGTCGTGCCCGGGTTCAGTTTCTCCAGGGTGTCATTGATATGGTTTTCATCGATATTTGAGACATAGTGAATGTTAAGATCATGCAACGAGTACGGTCTTAATGCCTCGGTGACCATGAGCGGCCCGAGATTTGAGCCGCCGATACCTATGTTAACCACATCCGTGATCGGCTGGTTATAGTAACCGCGCCATGAACGTGTACGGATCGCCTCTGCCAGTTTTTTCACACGTTGTTGCACCGCTAGCACGGCGGGCATGACGTCTTCACCATCAACCATGACGGCTTCACCACTCTTATTCCTTAATGCCGTATGTAATACAGCTCTGTGTTCAGTCTGGTTAATCGGTTCGCCGTCGAACATCCGCTGGATCCATCGGCCCATGTCACAATCATTCGCGAGCTGGTACAGTTGTTCCATGGTTTTGCTATCGATGATATTCTTTGAATAGTCGAACAGGATATCGTTAAGCTTCAGAGAAAATTTTTCAAAGCGCTGTGGATCTTCAGCGAACATATCACGCATGTGTGACTCGCTTATTTCCCCATAATGTTCTTCGAGTGTTTTCCAGGTGTTCGATTGGGTTAGATTAGACATAGCGATCCGGGACATAATTAAGTATTTGATGATATTTTAATAGATTGCTGATAAGTTTAAACGATTTACAGCTGACAGGAACAATAAAAATCAGCTATCAGCTATCAGCTGATCTGAATTGAGTTTGCTATACTGTTCACGCTCGGCTATTGACCTGCGTCAACATCGCCGGTCAGAATATGGTTAACAATCATCATTACAAAATTGTGATGCAATAATAAATATCAAGAGGAATAATAATGTCTGCCAGTGCCACGACCACATCTTACGTATATTCATTTAAAGACGGTGACGGCAAGAACAAAAAGCTGCTGGGCGGTAAAGGTGCCAACCTCTGCGAGATGACCCAGATCGGTATTAACGTACCGCCCGGTTTCGTCATCAGCACTGAAGCCTGCCTGAGTTACCTGGAAACCGAAAAGCGTGAACTGCCCGCTGAGCTGATGGAACAGGTACGTGAACAGGTCAAGATGCTGGAACAGGATACCGGCAGAGGTTTTGGCGATGCTGACAATATGCTTCTGCTGTCAGTGCGCTCCGGTTCAGCGCTGTCTATGCCCGGCATGATGGATACCATCCTAAACCTGGGCTTAAATTCGCAAACCCTGCCCGGCCTGATCAAACAGACCGGCAACGAACGTTTTGCCTGGGACGCTTACCGCCGTTTCATCCAGCTGTTCGGCAAAGTTGCTCTCGGCATCGCCGATGAAGAATTCGACAAACCGTTCGATGCCATCAAAAAGCGCGAGGGGATTACCGAGGACACCGATCTGACTGCTGATAACTGTCGTGAGATAAGTGATGTTTTTCTCGACGTGGTGCATGGTGAAACCGGCAAGCCATTTCCTGAAGATGTCTATGAGCAGCTGCAGCTTTCCATCAAAGCCGTATTCAATTCATGGATGGGGAAACGTGCCATCGATTATCGACGCGAATTCAAGATCACGTCGGATATGGCTAACGGTACAGCAGTCAATATCCAGACCATGGTGTTCGGCAACATGGGTGATAACTGCGCCACCGGCGTCGGTTTTACCCGTAACCCCGGCACCGGTGAAAACGTCATGTTTGGCGAGTTCCTGATCAATGCCCAGGGTGAAGATGTGGTCGCCGGTATCCGCACACCGAAACCGGTGCACGAGCTGGCCGATGAGATGCCACAGATGTACAAAGAGCTGGTGGCCTTGCGCGACCGCCTGGAAGATCATTATAAAGAAGTACAGGATTACGAGTACACCATCGAAAATGGCGTGCTCTACTGCCTGCAGACCCGTGATGGCAAGATGAACGCCACCGCCCGTGTTCGCACTTCGCTGGAGATGAGCAAAGAAGGCCTGATCACACGCGACCAGGCATTATTACGCATCAATCCCGAGGAGCTGGAACAGTTGCTGCATCCGCGTCTGGATCCTGATTCAAAAGAGATGCCGATCGCCCATGGTCTGCCCGCTTCTCCAGGTGCGGCTTCAGGGCACATCGTTTTCGATGCCGACAGTGCCGAGCTGGCGCGAGATGAAGGTGAAAAAGTGATCCTGGTCCGTGAAGAGACCAAACCGGAAGACATCCATGGCTTTTTTGCGGCGGAAGGTGTACTGACCAGTCGCGGCGGTAAAACGTCGCATGCTGCAGTGGTCGCACGTGGCATGGGTAAACCCTGTGTCGCGGGTGCTGAAGGCATCGAGGTCGACGTCGAAAAACACATTGCAAAAGTTGGTGATACGGTGCTGCATGAGGGTGACGTCATTACCATCGATGGTGCTAACGGCAATGTTTATCTCGGTGAGATAGACACCGTTCCACCGACCTTTTCTGATGAACTTCGTACCCTGCTCGGCTGGGCCGACGAGATCGCTGATCTCAAGATCATGTGTAATGCAGACACCATCGAAGCCGCTACCCAGGCTTCTGATTACGGTGCCATGGGTATCGGCCTGTGCCGTACAGAGCGCATGTTTAACGCGCAGGATCGCCTGCCCCTGGTCATCGACATGATACTGGCAAAAGACAAAACAGACCGCCAGCAAGCACTCGATGTATTACGTCCTATCCAGCGAGGTGACTTCAAAGACCTGTTTAAAGTCATGGCTCCGCGCCCGGTGACCATCCGTTTGCTGGATCCCCCTATCCACGAATTCCTGCCCAATGAAAAACAGCTGGAACAGGAGATCGAACACCTCAGGGCTCTGCGAGACACGGTGAATGGTGTCAATGACCTGATGAACACCCTGCACCTGTTAAAACGTAAGGCTGATATCAAGGCGATGCCTAAACCATTTGCCCCTGGCGGCCGTGAGCTGGTGGAATCAGCCATTGCCAAGAAGCAGCAGATGCTAATAAAAGTACGCGAACTGTTCGAGGTCAACCCGATGCTGGGGCACCGCGGTGTGCGTCTCGGTATCACCTACCCCGAGATCTACGAGATGCAGGTACGGGCGATACTGGAAGCTGCTGCTGAATGTAACAAGGAAGGCTTCGATGTCTGCCCCGAGATCATGGTGCCGCAGGTCTGCACCGGTAAAGAACTTTCCTGGGTCAGGGACATCGTCGACACGGTTCACACAGAAGTCGAACAGCAATATGATATCAAGCTGAAGTTTAAATTTGGTTCCATGATAGAAGTCGTCCGTGCCTGTATGCGTGCGGGTCGACTGGCCGAGATAGCCGAGTTCTTCTCCTTCGGTACCAATGACCTGACACAGTCAAGTTTCTCTTTCTCGCGTGAAGATGCCGAGAATAAATTCCTGCCACTGTATGAAGAGAACAATATCCTGCAGGATAATCCGTTTGAAACACTCGATGTCAAAGGTGTCGGCCGCCTGATGGAGATCACGGTACAATGGGGACGCAAGACCAATCCCGATCTAAAAGTCGGTATCTGCGGCGAACAGGGCGGCCATCCAGAATCGATCCGCTTCTGTAACTGCGTCGGTCTGAATTATGTTTCCTGTTCGGCTCCGCGCGTCCCTATCGCCCGCCTGGCTGCTGCACAGGCCAAGCTGACAGAGAAAGAATATAGCATCGAGTAACAAACTTTAAGCAAAAGATTTTGATAGTTTAAATCTATATTATTCAATATATTATATAACTATCTTAATTTTTTACTTTACATTAGATATGCGTCATAAATGATCAGGACGCAACGTTTTTCAGGCACAACGCTGTGCACCTTATTGATAAAGCTGCTGCCAGCAGTAGCCGTATCAGTGACCCCGTAACGAAAACTTAAATATAATATTTAACTATCGCATACAAGTAGAAGAGATTAATCGGAAGTAATGCTATGAACAAAGTCGAAAGCCTAGAAAGTACCCAGGTGGAATCTACATCAGACAGCGGGGAAAAAACAAAGCCTGCAGACACCGAGAAGCCGAAAAAGAACTGTAAATATCCGGGTATCGAAACTGTCATACATGGCAATGGCGCAGTCGCCCATGTCATGGGACATGTCTGCGGCGGTGTTATCGGCTACCCAATAACACCTTCCACCGAGATCTCCGAGATGTTCGAGGCCTGGCGTGCAAAAGGCGGCGTCAATGTCTGGGGCAAGCATCCTTTCTTCTTCGAACCGGAAGGTGAACACTCGGCACAGAGCGGTGCCATGGGTGCGACGCTCACGGGTGGCAAATACGTATCCAACGCCTCCTCCAGCCAGGGAGTGCTCTACGGTATCGAGTCGCACTACGTCACCGTAGGCAAGAAGATAGGTGGTTTCGTGCTGCAGGTCGCAGCGCGCTCGGTCTCGCGGCACTCGCTCAACGTCATGGCCGGGCATGATGATATCTACGCCCTGTTACCATCCGGTTACACGATATTGTTTGGCAGCAACCAGCAGGAGGCAGCGGATCTGGCGGCCATTGCCTACAAGGTCAGTGCCGAATCTCTAATCCCCGTCACCAATGCCCTTGATGGCTTCGCCACCAGCCACATGCTGAGTGAAGCCCGGATGCCCGAGCCGGCGCTTTTGAAGGAGTTCCTCGGCGATCCCGCCGGACGCATCAAGTGCCCGACTATGGCACAGGAAATGCTTTACGGTGCCAAGGGCCGTGAGTTTCAGCTCCGCGAGTATCTGCACCGCCACGAAGGCGATATTCCCGCTTCCGCACTGTCAGCCCTGGGCGCCTTCCTCGAAAGCCGCGCCGACGACATCGAGGCCGACAACGCTGGCACACTGATCGGCGAAAGTCTGCAATGGATACCCGAGGAGCTGCATGCCCAGTGGCGACGACAGTGGCTCCACGCCTTTGAGAAAGGCACCCGCCAGCGCGTGCCCGCATTGATCGACGTGAACAACCCGGGCCTCACCGGCGGCGTGCAAAACCAGCCGGATTTCCAGGCGGGCATCGTCGACCACCACACCCACTTTGCTAATGAGGTGCATACCTTCGTACGCCAGGCCATGGACGAGTACGCGGTACTGACGGGACGGCGCTACCTGCCGGTTCGCACCTTCATGACTGAAGATGCCGACTATGTCATTGTCGGCCTGGGGTCGGTCACCGATGATGCCGAAGCGGTCGCCACGCACCTGCGCAGCCAGGGCATGAAGGTAGGCGTGGTCTCCATCAAGATGCTGCAGCCCTTCCCAGAAGGCGACGTGGTCGCGGCCCTGAGCGGCAAGAAGGCCGTTACCATACTGGAGCGTTCTGAAACCACCGCCCTGACCACACTGGTCACGCAGGCCATGTTCAAGGCGGCCGAAAATTACACCCTGATCCGCCACGAATGGATTCCGCCTATCAAGAGTATCCCCAAGATCAGTACCGGCATCTTCGGCCTGGGTGCCCACGACCTGCAACCCCGGCACCTGGTCGCCGCCTTCAGGAACATGGAGAACGTACTCAACGTGCCGTTTTTCTACCTGGGTTCCCAGTTCTTCGACGAGAACCCCTCGCCGGCTACAGCAGGTCTTCAGCAACGCTTGCGCGAAGCCTATCCCGAGACCGAGTTCATGGCCTTCGACCTGGAGCCGAACCCTTCACTGCTGCCTGACGAGGCCCTGCGTATCCGCTTCCACTCTGTGGGCGGCTACGGGACTATCGCCACTGGCAAGCTGCTGACTGACATCCTCGCTGGCGTCACAGGCATGCATTCCAAATCGGCACCCAAGTATGGCTCGGAGAAGAGCGGTGCCCCGACCAACTATTACATCACCCTGAGTCCCGAGACCATCAAGCTCACCAACGCGGAGCTGGAGGATGTAGAAGTAGTGGTCTCACCGGACCACAAAGTATTCAACCACACCGATCCGCTGAAGGGCCTGATCGAGGGCGGTAGCCTTATCATACAGTCCGGCAGTTCGCCTCTCGAGGCCTGGAAGGAACTGCCGGCCCATGTCCGCCGGACCATCCGGGAGAAGAGCATCCGCCTGTTCGTGGTGGACGCTTTCGGTGTCGCGAAAAAGCACGCTCCTTCACCGGATCTGGAGATACGCATGATGGGTATCGCCTTCATCGGCGCGGTCTGCGGCAAGGTAGAGCAAGTGGTATCCGGCGCCCCGGTGGACGTGATCCTGGAAAAAGTCCGCGCCCAGGTGACCAAAAAATTCGGCGCCAAGGGTGAAGTTGTAGTAGAGAGCAATATGGCCGTGGTCCAGGAAGGGCTGGAAGCCACCCATGCCGTTGATTACCAGGCTGAGGAATTTGTCAAAGCCGAGCAGTTGGCGGCGGTACCTGCCGGCCCGGGTGTCGAGGTGTCAGCCTCCATGCTGAAGTCCATGGGCAGCGCCAGTGCCAGCGGCATGTTCGACGCGGAATACTACGCCAGGACCATGACCGACCGGTTCAAGGATGGAAGCATCGCCGAAGCGCCTGTCATCCCCGGCGTTGGCATGTTTATGCCCTCGGCCAGCGCCGCCCTGAGGGACAAGGGTCTTTTCCGGCTAACGGTGCCGCGTTACACGGCGCACCTTTGCACCGGCTGCATGGAGTGCGCCCTAACCTGCCCCGATGGCGCTATTCCCAATACCGTGCACGAGATTCACGACCTGTTACTGACCGCCATCAAAGAAGTTGACGTGACCGAACAGCAGAAGGAACTATTGACCGCCCAGGTATACCCCATGGCCAACGGCATTCGCGATGCCTACCGCAAACTACCCGCCAAGGACGATCGCTCCTTCAAAGACATCACCGCCGATGAGGTGGCGAGCATGGGTATCGACAACCCCGCCCTGAGGCGCAGCTTCGAGAAACTGGTGGAGGCCCTGGCTGTCTACCCGGTGGTCAAGACCCGGCCCTTCTTCGATGTCATGGAAAAGGAAAAACCAGGCAGTGGCGGTCTGTACTCGGTGAACGTCGATCCCTGGAAGTGCAGCGGCTGCGGCGAGTGTGTCGACGTCTGCGGTCCCGGCGCCCTCACCGTGCAGCAGCAAAATCACGGCGCGCAGGTCTCCCTGCAGAACAGTTTCCAGTTCCTCAGCAAGATGCCCAATACCGCGAAACGCTTCACGGAGAACGCGATACAGCCCGGCGGTGACACCAAGCGGCTGATCCTGGACCACGAAAACTACTACGCCATGACCGGCGGCCACGGCGCCTGCCGGGGCTGCGGCGAGGTTACCGCCCTGCGCCTGCTCAGTGCCACCAACCGCGCACTGCACGAACAGAAACGCCGTCGGCACATCACTGAACTGGAGGAACTTCTGGACAGCCTGAAGGCCAAGGCCGAGTCCTTCGAGCCGGACGAACTGGACCCGAACCGGCGCCAGCGCATGGAACGCACGGCCGATATCCTGGAGAAACGTCTCTACCGATGGGAAAGCGGGCCAACGGGGATGGGACCATCCGGGGCCGCCATCGCCAATGCTACCGGCTGCAGTAGCGTATATGCTTCCACTTTTCCCTTCAACCCCTACACCGTGCCCTGGGTGAACAGCCTGTTTCAGGATACAGTGCCGGTCGCCAAGGGCATCTTCGAGGGACTAAGCGCTGATGAGGCGGACGACTTCGCCGCCCTACGCACGGCCAGGCTGGACCTGTCAGATCAATATGATCCCGAGGAACATGATGGCTTCTTCCGCACCTTCTACTGGCAGCAGTTCTCCAGTGAGGAACTCGATCTCATGCCCGCGGTAATGGCCATCGGCGGTGATGGCGCCACCTATGACATCGGCTTCGGCGCCCTGTCACGACTGCTAGTGACGGCAACGCCGCTTAAGGTTGTGGTGCTTGATACCGGGGCCTACTCCAACACCGGTGGCCAGGCATCCACCGCCAGCTTTACAGGCCAGGACTCGGACCTGACCCGTTTCGGTGTGGCTCACCGGGGCAAGCACGAGGATCGCAAGGAACTGGGTCTGATCGCCGCCTTCCACCCCAAAGTGCTGGTGGTGCAGACCAACTCCGCGTTGCAGGGACACTTCATGAAAAACCTCATGGGATTCCTGAACTACAACGAGTCCCCGGCACTGTTCAATACCTACACCGCCTGTATGCCTGAGCACGGCATCGGTGATGATGTCGGCAACCGTCACGCTCGTCTGGCAGTGGATACTCGCATGAGCCCGGTGTATGTTCACGACCCGCGCAAAGGCGATACCCTGGCAGAACGCTTCTCCCTGGAAGGCAATCCGGACATCGGCAAGGACTGGACCACAGGCACGCTCGAGTACCTGGACGAAGACGGTAAGGCCCAGCTCAAGGAAATCCCCCTCACCCCTGCAGACTTTGGCGTCAACGAGGGCCGATTCAAGAAGCATTTCAAAAAGATCAAGGGAGAAGCAGATCTGGTACCTCTGCATGAGTACATCGATCTGGATACCGGTGACAGTCACGGCAAGACCCCGTTCATCTGGACAACAGACGCCAGCAAGCGACTGATCCAGATGGAGGTGTCCAGCGATATGGTTGCACTCACCCTGGAGCGGCGACGCAACTGGCGCATGCTGGAGTACCTGAGCGGTCTGCATATCGACCGCATGGAGCAGAGCCATAGCCACGAGGTGGAAGAATGGCGTAGCAAGTACGAACAGGCGAACGCAGAGAGAGAAGCCTCTATCGACTCCATCGCCCGGGGCATGGCCGAACTGGCTGCCTCCTCCGGCGCCCCTGCTGCAGGTACGCCAGCCGCTGGCTTCTCCGTCTCCGTAGCGCCACCGACTGCTGCCGCGGCGCCCGCCGCCGAGGCCGGCCCGGCAGGTGATCAGCCCCTGGTTGAGATCACTGATGAAGACATCGCCCAATGCACCAATTGCAAGACCTGTTATGAGGACCTCGGCGAGCTGTTTGAAAAGACCACGATGATGGTCGATGGCGAAAGCAAGGTGGTAAGCCGGGTGATTCCGGGCATCTTCGACAACATCGAGATCACCCCCGAGCTGACCCAGCGTGCCAAAAAAGTGGCCGACAACTGCGATGCTGAGATCATCCGCTTCCACAACCAGGGCTGAACAGGAAACCAGACATGTCAGATCATTCAGAGCAAACCCCGGGCGCCGCTAGCGGTGAAACCACAGCCAAACCCAGTCATGTTTATCATCGGGAAAACGTCGATCGTTACATCCAGGCCAACCGAGAGATGGAGGCTACCCGCAAGCACCTGGCCGACGCCAGCGAGGCCATACATGAGCTGGAGGGCTCCGAGGACGTCGCGGTGTTCCAGAAGCAGATCGACCTGCTCAAACGACGGCTCTACGAACAGCCCGAGTTCTTCCACCAGGTATTCATCACCGAAGGCAGCAACGCGATTACCTGGGAGTTCCAGCAGCCGGAGCTGGGCAAGGATTTCATCTGCTCCTTCTGGAATCTGTTGACCCGGGAAGACGCCATGAGCACCGTGCTCATGCGCTTCATCTGGAATGTGCCTCTGGGCTACAAGCGTAAGTTCGTCCGTGCCCTGGATTATCACATGACAGATCGTTACCCCATGTTCAAGGGTCTGTCCCAGGGCTGGCCTGCCGAGAATGGTATCTCGCCCTACATCCGTCCGCCGGCTGAACGTTGCAAAGACTTCGACCTGGTCAGCCAGGGCTACCTTGGCTATATGGGACTGGGTTACAGCGCCAGGGAGGTGGAATTACTGGTCTGGCTAGAGGTACTGCGGGACAAGCAATGCGAAGACGGCCCCTGCCAGGTGGGTGTGGAAATCCCGGACCAGGAGGAACCGAAGGGCGGTTGCCCGGTAAGGATCCATATCCCGGAGGTTCTGCGCCTTATGGGTGAAGGTAATTTCAGGCGTGCCATGGAAGTGATCACCGAGTCTAATCCCCTGCCCAATGTCACGGGTCGCGTCTGCCCCCAGGAACTGCAATGCCAGGGGGTCTGCAAGCAGACCAAGCGTCCGATCGAGATCGGCCAGATAGAGTGGTATTTGCCGCAGAGTATGAAACTGTCTGCCGATGCCGTTGACGATATCGGTGAGGTCGTCAGTCCCTGGGCCAGGGCGGACAGGCCACCGATTGCCGTGGTGGGTTCTGGCCCCTCCGGCCTTATCAATGCCTACCTGCTTTCCAAGGAAGGTTTTCCGGTAACCGTGTTCGAGGCTTTCCACGAACTCGGCGGCGTGCTGCGCTATGGTATTCCCGAGTTCCGCCTGCCCAATGAGCTGGTGGACGACGTGGTGGAGAAGATCCGGTTATTGGGCGGGCAGTTCGTGACCAATTTCGTGGTCGGTAAAACAGCTACCCTCGAGTCGCTCAAGCGCGCCGGCTTCTGGAAAGTCTTCATCGGTACCGGTGCCGGTCTGCCCAAGTTCCTCAACGTACCCGGTGAGCATATGAACGGCATCATGTCCGCGAATGAGTTCCTCACCCGCGTCAACCTGATGCAGGGCCATCGTCAGGGCTCGGAGACTCCTCTGCCAGAAACCGAGGGCAAACATGTGATCGTCATCGGTGGCGGCAATACCGCGATGGACGCCGCCCGTACAGCCAGACGCCTGGGTGGTCAGGTGAGCATCGTCTATCGGCGGACCCAGGAAGAAATGCCTGCTCGTGTGGAGGAACTGCATCATGCTCTCGAAGAAGAGATTGACCTGAAAGTGTTGCGTTCACCCAAGGCGTTCCTCGGCGATGAAAAAAACCATTTCGTCTCCCATGCGGTGCTAGACATCATGGAGCTCGGCGAGCCGGACGCATCAGGGCGACGTCGACCTGCTGCCACCGGACGCGAGGAGACAATCGAGGCCGATCTGGTGATCATGGCCCTGGGCAACGCCACCAATCCTATCGTCAAGGATTCGGAACCCGATCTCAAGACCAGCAAGTGGGGCACCATCGAGATCGTTACCGGTCAGGAGACTTCCGTGGACGACGTCTATACCGGAGGCGATGCGGCCAGGGGTGGTTCAACAGCCATCAACGCTGCGGGCGATGGTAAAAAGGCTGCCCTGCAGGAGATCAACGAGCGGGTCCCCTTCAACGCTAGTGAGATCAGGGAACTGGTGGCCCGGGCGGAACACTATACGAAACAGGGACAGGCACGGGCGGAAATCATCGCCAAGACCGACCTGGGTTTGGGCATCGTGGAGATGGAGGTACACGCACCCCTGGTAGCCAAGAACGCGCGGCCGGGGCAGTTTGTCCGTGTGCTGCAGGCGGAAAAGGGTGAACTGATACCACTCACCCTGGCAGACTGGAATAGCGAAACAGGAACTATCACCCTGGTCATCCAGGGTCTCGGCAGCAGCTCAAAGATGATCAATCGCATGCAAGTGGGCGAAGCCCTGGCGGGTGTCGCCGGCCCGCTGGGCAGGCCCAGTGTACTGCACCGTTATGAGAACGGCGAGACCGTCGTCTTCACCGCCGGTGGTGTTGGCCTGCCGCCAGTCTATCCCATCATGCGTGAGCACCTGCGACTGGGCAATCATGTCACACTCATCGCCGGTTTCCGCAGCTCCGACGTCATGTTCTGGACCGATGCCGGTGAACGGGTCGAAGAACTGCGCGCAGAGTTTGGCGAACAGCTCGATGTGATCTACGCCACCAACGACGGCAGCTACGGCGTCAAGGGTTTCGTCACCGGACCGCTTGAGCAGATGCTGGAACAGAATAAAGCGGGAACCGGTCGCCCCATCGGCGAGGTGGTTACGATTGGCCCACCACTGATGATGCGATCCGTAAGCGACCTGACCAGGGGCTATGACGTGAAAACGGTGGCCAGCCTTAACTCTATCATGGTAGATGCAACCGGCATGTGCGGCGCCTGCATGGTGCCGGTAACCATCGAAGGCAAGATGGTGCGTAAGCATGCCTGCATCGATGGTCCGGAACTGGATTCGCATATCATCGACTGGGATAAATTCCTGCCAAGATTCCTGCAGTTCAGAGAGCAGGAAGAGAACAACAAACAGCGACATGGCTTCAGTTGATGCCAGGTGATTTCAACAACTGACGTTAAGCTAAGATGAATCTTTAATATGGTAAAACTCACTTTCAGTTTTTGACTTAAGACAAGTTATGCCTGCGGTGATAGTTTTACAATTAAGTGGATTTTTTTAATTACAGGGCATCATAAAACGGGGAACCTTCATGGCAACAACTAAAAAGAAAGCAGTCAAGAAAAAAACAGTGAAAAAAAAGGCTGTAAAAAAGAAAGCAGTTAAGAAAGCAGCAGTCAAGAAAGCGGCAGTTAAGAAAACTCCGGCAAAAAAATCATCTGCCGGTCAAGCAAAAATAAAAGTCACACATGAACAGCATCACAAGATGATCTGTGAAGCGGCTTATTACATCTCACTTAACCGCACATCAGAAACTGTTAACCCGACAGAAGACTGGTTACAGGCAGAAGCAGCGATCAACAAGATCTGTATTATCGCTGAATAAATAAGCTGAACTTCTCTGATAGGTATGACTGTTGAGCACAGCTGTCAGAGAAGCCACTTATAAGCTCCTACTGTAGCACCGATAAGGATTACACATTCAGAGAGATTGAATAAATAGTAAAACGGTACGCTAAAAGCAATCAAGACTAATTCTATTGATTGCAGGGCGAGTTGTGCTAATGTTATAGCACGATATACAGCTTTCCTTGAGTGGTGCGAATGAATAGAAGATCAGTTATAAAAGGCCTGCAAATAGCGGGATATCTAACGACGGCCTTATATACAACCAGCAGTTACGCCGACTGGTCTCAAAAGCAGCCCTACGGTGGATATAACAAGGGATACGGTGATTTCCCGCCACTGGACATCGACCAGCAACTTTCCGGTTTGGGTGATGAACGCAGCACAGAACAAAATCAAACACAGCCTGCTCAAAATACTGAAGCCAAGGTAAATCAGCAGACAGCCATTTCGAATGCAGCGCAGAATACTGCTATTCAACCTGCACAACCAGCTGCACAACCAGCTTTACAACAACCGGCGTACGGTGGTTATTACCAGAATCAGATGCCTAACGCTTACGGTACTCGACCATACTATCGTGGATCCAGTTATGGTCCATGGAACAACCGCCGAACAGGTTTCTATGGACCATGGAATAACCGGGGTTCAGGCTTCAGCGGACCCTGGGGTGGCCGTAACGGCGGTCCAAGTTTTACCGGCCCATGGAATAATAATGCCTCGAGTTTCAGCGTACCCTGGAACAATAACCGATCGGGTTTGAGCCCATGGGGCAATGGTGGCGGGTGGAGCTGGTAATGTTTCCTGACACATCTATTTAATAAAAAGCGCCCGTCGATGTCGGCGCTTTTTTTATTAGAGCATCGACGCTTTTCAGCCTGCAGATATAATATTCTTACTCTTAAGATAAGAGACGATCTCGTTCGCTAGTATATCGGGCGTTTTTTCAGCTGCCTGCAGCACCAGTTCTGCTGATAGCGGCTCTTCATATGGATCATCGATACCGGTAAAACCTTTTATCTCACCTGCCCTGGCTTTTTTATAGAGACCTTTTGGATCTCGCTGCTCACAGACTTCTATAGGCGCATCAACAAATACCTCGATAAACTCGCCAGGCTGCAAAGCATTTCGTACTTTATCGCGATCGACACGGTAAGGACTGATGAAAGCGGTCAATGCGATGATGCCTGTCTGTGCAAAGATCTCTGCAACTGCTCCGATTCGCCGAATATTCTCTTCTCTGTCTATCGCAGAGAAACCCAGTCCAAATCGTTGTGAGAACTCATCACCATGCGTATTACGCAACATTCCAGGCCCAGCATTGAGGCCATGACGGACATTATCACCATCAAGTACGACACTTCGCAGCCCCTTCTGATGCAGCAGATGGTCAAGTGTGTTTGCCACCGTACTCTTACCTGAACCGCTTAAACCGGTAAACCAGATAACACAGCCTTTATGGCCATTGCTGTTTTCCCGCATCTCCCTGGAAACACTCTGTTCATGCCAGGTAACATTTGTATCATTATTCATTATCGCATCTCATCTATATCAGCTATTGCACAGTTGTAACTCGTGAACAAACGGTTCACTTAAATTATTCTTTCACCCTGTATCGACTCATCATCATCTTTGGGCTCTTCTACGATAGCAATATGAGAATCATCACAGAACGGCTTGTATCGTGATTGTTTGCAGCCACAGAAAGCAACCATCACTTTGTCTTCAGCGACAAACCTGACCGGTTCGAACTCCGTCCCCTGATGCGAGCCATCACAGAAGGGTTGAGATTTACTGAGACCACAGGCACACCAGTTGTAGGTTTTACCTTTCTCAACAACGACACCATACGGTCCTTTTCTGGCCACGACTGCTTCTTCACTCATGCTAATTCGCCTCTGATTATATTATATCTTTGAGTATTATCTATATCGGAATATACAGTAGTTGCTGCTTCCAGGGAATGCGGAGTCTATCAGATCTACACGACTACCGGTCAGCTGACTCTTTATCGAGATGCCCTACTTTTACCATGATCAGCGTCTCTTCCTCGACTCGGGGGAAATGCTTACTCATGTGTGGACTGCGGATCCAGCTGCCGCCAGGATACTCACCATACTCATCGATAAACCTGCCTCGAATAACCACTATCTCTTCACCGCCCCAGTGAGTATGTGGCTGAAAAACTTCATTCTCTGGCCATAACACCAGTGCAGTACTCTCAGTATGATGCGCATGCAACGGCAGCACTTTCAGCTTACCGATCCCCGGCCGCCATTGCTGGTCTTCAGGTCGCAGCACGACTGTCGCCGTATCATCAGCTTGAAACTGTTCCAGTTTTACGAATAGAGTACAGCCGGTTTCGGTAAAAGGTTTATGTGAAGAGCCCGGTGGATTGCGCAGATAGCTGCCTGCAGGGTAATCGCCGTTCTCATCAGAAAAAACGCCTTGCAGCACATAGATCTCTTCACCTTTAGGATGTGTATGCCATGGAAAATAAGAGCCTGGTTCAAAGCGGACAAAACTGGTGGTGTGCCCGGACTCTTCAGCCTCGCGCTCCAGGTGCATGCGGGAAACGCCATCGGCTGTGCTTTTAACCCACTGTGCTTCATTCGGGCGCACGCAGGCAACTTTTGACAGGTCCATGTTTAACAGGTAATCATTATTCATTTGTTGTATAACTCTATAATTATTATGTCTTAAAGAATTAATGTGAAACTTTGAATACGACCACATCGCGGACAATAGATTCACTCATGCGGTGTGCTGCTGAAAATGCCAGTGCTTCAAAACCGCCCTGCTCAAAGGTTTGTATCAGTACTGACCGTTTTGGAATGTAGCTATTGAATGCCAGGACAATCGCTCCACCGCTTTTCAGGCAGTTCTTCCAGGCAGCAACGCTGTCGCTGATAACTGCTATTGGATTTCGGGTTTTATCCGTAGTGAAATGCTGCACACCATAAGGCAGGTCACTTACCAGCAGGTCAAACTTTTCTTTTTTAAATATCTTATCTGCCTCGCGAGCATTGCCTACTACAACACGCATGCTCGTGTCTTCCGCACTGAAATCAAGAAATTTACCAGCAGCTCTCTTGTTCGGCTTACCGATAAAACCCTCCATCACCTTGTGTTTTTGCCGGTGAATCTTGCTCCATTTCTTCAGGCTCTGACGGATATCTGCTATAGCTTTGGCATCCTGTTCTATACCCCTGGCAGTAATGCCATAGCGCATGGCCCATAGCAACGTTGTCGCACGGCCACACATGGGATCCAGTAGCTTTAAGCGCTTACCCTTATCACCACCGATAGCAGACAAGCCTACGTTGATCAGCATCTGGGTAAGACGTTCATTGGTTTTGCCCCGGTATTTAGAACCAAAGACAAAATCATCATGCAGGCGAAAACCAGCGAGTTTATCAATCGGAAAAAGCGCCTTACCCTCGGTCGAATACAAGCCCTGTACAAATGATAGACGCAGCAGAGGGGATATATCTGCCTGTTCACAATCAAGTTCGAAGAACTCCAGCGCTCCCGTCTGGCGAAGTTCAATATCTGACACAGTCATGACTTGCTGCAGTTCCTGTTTAGCGACCTGGATGTAATCTTTAAAGTAGGCTGATTTTGCCTCGGGAGAAATTTGAACTGCTATTTTTTTCATCGCTAGACAATTATCTATGATATTTGAAACTTTCCTATAACTCTATACATTACCGAACATCTCTTCACATGATCCAGATTGTAACTTGAGGCACTACCCTGTGGTATTTCATATCCGAGTAATGTCTTAATGCATACTCTGCTATTCAGGACTGATCATCTCTTCAATGTGATTAAGCAACCTGGTGAAATCAGTACCAGTAAACTTAAAAATAGTTATATACCTTAGCTGTAATCGCTGAACGATATTGCCAACAATAACATCATGATGACTGTTAATACTATAACTATTAGTGTCATAGTAAATATACTTTTATCATTACCTTTTTCTGATTTGCAGCTCGTTGATGATTCATATTCGGCTATGATCGATATTGCGGTATCTGCATCAGCATCGGCAACACTGATGGTAGCAAAGTCCATTGCTGCCAGGTCACCTACGCCACCTTGCAGATAGTGTCCACCAACATATGCTTCTACGCCTTTAGACTTGAGCAGACCAGAGATTATGTGAGCTTCTGTTATGTCTTTTGCTCTGTATATCAGCTTCAATTATTCGGTGCCTGTCTCAACATGTATGATAAGAAAATTTATAGCTCATTGATTTAACCATTCCGCTCAGAGTTATATACATAAAATACAGCACCTTCTTCATTTGACTCTATTTGAACAAAACCATTTTTTTCAAGCACCTTGATAGAACCGATATTATCAGCCTCAACACCACCAGTGATGGATTTTATTGCTCCATAGCTATTACACCAGGTGAGAAATCCTTTGATCAGTTCACTGGCGATTCCAGCGCCCCAATATCTTTCATTCAATAAATAGCCAATTCGAACATCAATCGGAAATACAATACTGGATGGCTCATATAGAAAAACGAATCCAATAATCTCTTGCGTATCGCTGAGCTGTACTAAAAGAAAGCTGCACTCCTCATCTACGCTTTTTAGCCAATTATCAGCATCTGATGTTGTATTTATATCTTGCCAACCTGAGGGCAAAGCCTGCGTCACCCTGGGAGTCATGATATTTAAAACTTGACCAGGTAAATCGGCTTTATTCATATACTTGGCATAGCCAAGAACGGTTAACCTTTGTGTTTGGTATGAACACTCATCTTCTAACAATTTGAGCATACAGACAGTTCTGGAAAAATAATCACCGTAGAGTTAAGAAATCATAACGAAGACAGGACAAGGCTTGAATGAAATATAAATTAAGTGGCAACTCATTCCTGCTCTGCCGGTTTAGAAACACCGGTATACTTGAGGATAAGCTTACTCATGTACTTCTCGGTTGGGCGAAAAACATAAAAAGCTGCAGGAGTCATCAATCCAAAGAAAAACCTTTCTTCATTGTCCTGAGCGACAAATAGTACTAATACAGCCATAAGGACGATGCTTGTCAGTGCATAGATGATCCATGCCATTTTTCTATAATGAGCGTATTTCTGATCTTGATTTTCTGTCATATTCTTTGACTCCTGATATATTATTTCATTGCCCCATTATTATTCATAAATACTGATTTTAAAATACTGACAAATATAGGGTTATAGTATGTGGTCTATATACGTCACTGTAAACAGCTGGCCTAGCCGAGAAACACAGGCTCCTCAGCATGATACCCCGTAGCGTATAATTGCAATGAAAACAAAGGTATAGGGATATTTGCATAGAAATACTGAAAAATAAAACTCATCACCAGGAAACATTGCATTCTCAATACCACAACTAAAACCGAACAGCGTCTTCATCAACAAACCAGACATCCGGTTCTACCAGCCCGACCGGGAGAGTTTCACCCTGCCTTAATTTTTGCAGTGCATCACGCTTGCCTTCACCAGTGGCTACAACGATACACTCTGCAGAATTCTTTAAAGTATTTAGACCGATAGAGACACGCTCATCTGGCGGTTTTGGTGAATTATATACTGGTACTGCGCTATTGCTGTTGTGCAATGCGATGTTATTCGGAAACAGGCTTGCGGTATGTCCGTCTTCACCCATGCCCAGTACCACGACATCCATACCATCGGTTGCATCGAGTATTGCGGCATAGTCTTCAGCACCCTGCTCTGGCCCGAGTTCTGCAGGTATAGGATGAAAGTTTTTGTTCAAGCCTGGCTGACTGGAAAGTAACTTATCGAAAATCATCGTGTCATTACGTTCAGCATGCCCGACTGGATAGCAGCGTTCATCACCCGGGTACCAGTGGATAGCCGCCCATGGTAATGGTTTATTCGCCAGCAGTTCAAGACAGCGTGCAGGTGTGGTTCCGCCAGGCAGTACGACATGGCACTGCCCTTTTTCTGTAACACATTTATTTATTTGCTCGAAAACATAATCTGCTGCCGCTTGTGCGACTGTTTCTGCATCCTTAAACACACGAGTATTCTCTGGAGTGAAGCATCCTGAAGCGGAATCACCTATTGCAGAAGCAGCCATGAATATTCTCTCGGTAATTATTTATAAAGGCTTGGTTTATGCCAGCCACCGACACAGTCTTTTGTCAGTTCATCCATTGCCGGAATATCCCAGGTACCTGCACGGTAGCGCTCTATCGAAACACGGTTCTCCCAGGCGTCGAGTATCGGTTCGACGATCTGCCATGATGTTTCCACCTCGTCGGCACGTGAGAACAGTGTGCCATCACCGGTGAGCACATCATGCATCAGGATCTCGTAAGCATCTGCAA
>JABDRN010000043.1 GCA_013041745.1 Gammaproteobacteria bacterium | reverse complement strand
GATGGGGATGGGATTCATCCTGCCGTTCGCCCTGGTCTTTGTGGCTATTCCGTTAGAGACCTTCGTTTCTTCTTCTCGTACGGTCGTCGGCATCATCACTTCTGCAATGTTGCGTGCTCTGGCGTTCACCCTGCGCCTGCTCGGCAATATCGCTCGTTACAGCGGCAAGATAGTGAGTAATCTTTACGATCTGATCATCTTTGGCCCGCTCTGGCTGGAGAGCGCTATGACAAATAAACAAGGTACCCGCAAAAGCGATGCACGCTTAGCTGGACATCCGGTCAACACTGATTACCAGGAGGCAACATGAAAACAACAAAGACCAAAACAGGACTCACTTCAGCATTGCTCTGTCTAGTAATGATGCAGACCTTATCCTTGTCTGGCTGTTCGGATAATGGCCCGACCAACAGCGGCGTTTACCTGCTGCTGGATACGTCTGGTACATATACCAGGGAACTGAGTAATGCGCAGAAACTTGTCAGTGCCATGCTGGTGAAGTTGCAGCCTAACGACTCATTTGCCGTGGCGCGTATCGATACTGGTAGCTTCAGTGAGAAGGATATCATTACCCGGGTGACTTTTAACGACCGCCCCAGCGAAGCAAACAGGCAGAAACGACATTTTCGCGATGCCATGGATGCGTTCGTGAAAGAGGTTAAACCTTCCCGGTTTACTGATATCACGGGCGGTCTGCTGCAGGCAGCTGAATACCTCAATGAAAAAGGTACAGGCCAGAAGACTATCCTGATCTATTCTGACCTGAAGGAAGAGCTGCCTGATGGTTATGTCAGGGACATTCCATTTCAGCTGGAAGGCTTTGACATTATCGCGCTGAATGTAACCAAGCTACGCAGTGATAATGTTGATCCGCGTGAATATATGGAAAGACTGGAGAGATGGCAGCAACGCGTTGAGGAAGGCGGCGGTAGCTGGCGTGTCATCAACGATATGGACAGGCTGGAAAGGATCCTGCAAGGATAGATATTGACCAGAGCCGGTTTTCTGCTTAGAAAAAAGTCGCGAATTTCGCGACTTTTTTATGAATTTTTATAAATGTCCTTGTTTTTTCTATGTTTATAAGTATATAAGCATTTAATTATAGTTTACCTAAAACATGTCACAAATGGCAGAGCAATAACATACGCTATATAAGCATATGATTATATTATATGTAGTTTGTTAGCGATCTTAAAAATAAGTGTGTGAAATGACGCATTTAATGCCTTACTTCTCTTGTGCAAAAGAATTAAAAATCGTAGGATACGCGCCGTAACTTTATGTTAAGACAACCGTTTATGAACCTTAACGGAGCGAAAAGTTGCAAACAAGAATCTAAAAACTACTATAAAAATTTAGTCAGGAGAAAACATGAGTGCAGCAATCCGTGTTGCCAGCTTTATAGGTCTGATGCTAGTGAGCATGCAGTCCTGGGCTGAGTACCAGCTGGATCTTCGTCCAGGTGTCACTTCATTTAGTCAAGGTGCGTACGGTATACATACCTTGGTTTTGTGGATCTGTATCGTTATCGGCATAATCGTCTTTGGTGCGATGATCTATTCAATCATCATGCATCGTAAATCACGTGGCGCAGAAGCTGCCAAATTTGATGATAACTTGACCGTAGAGATTATCTGGACCATCGTTCCATTTATCATTCTTGGTTTTATGGCCGTACCGGCGACCAAGGTACTGCTGGCCATGGAAGATGTCTCAAACTCTGATATGTCGATCAAGATCACCGGCTATCAGTGGAAATGGCATTATGATTATAATGTCGGTGAAAATGCCCAGGAGATCAGTTTTTTCAGTAACCTGTCTACGCCTATCGAAGAGATCCAGAACAAGGCTACCAAGAACAAGAACTACCTCCTGGAAGTCGATAACCGCATCGTTATCCCTGTTAACAAGAAAGTACGTCTGCTGTTTACCTCGAACGATGTGATCCATGCATGGTGGATCCCTGCTTTCGGTGTCAAGAAAGATGCTATACCAGGCTATATCAATGAAAGCTGGGTGAAAACGGACAAGATCGGTACCTACCGTGGCCAGTGTGCAGAGCTATGTGGCACCAATCATGGATTCATGCCGATCGTGGTAGATGTTGTCTCAGAGGCTGACTATGTCGCCTGGGTTGATAGCATGAAACAAAAGGCCGCTGCCGCTGAAGAAAGTGCATCCAAGACCTGGACCATGGACGAGCTGATGGATCATGGTAAGAGTGTCTATGCCACCAGCTGCGCTGCATGTCACCAGGCGAATGGCGAAGGTATTCCTAACGTGTTCCCTGGTCTTAAGGGAAGCGCAGTTGCCCTGGGCGATATCGCTAAGCATATCGATGTTATCGTCAACGGTGTTCCAGGAACTGCGATGCAGGCCTTTGGACCACAGTTAAACGATGCAGACATCGCCGCAGTTGTTACCTATGAGCGTAATGCCTGGGG
>JABDRN010000032.1 GCA_013041745.1 Gammaproteobacteria bacterium | reverse complement strand
GATGGTAAAGGCTATCATCCACAATAGCTGCGATATCCCTATCCAGTAAATATAGAACTCCATACTTATTAGTGGCAATAGCACACGGACAACAGCACCGAGCACGAGTGTAATAAAAATCCAGAAGACGACAACCGGCGGTTCAAAAACATTTCGCCCGGTATGACCTAACGATACTCGAGACATCATACCGATAGTGACCAGACCGATGCCACCGACCGTGAATGCATGCAATGATAACGAGTGTGAAGCGCTTGTGTAAACTGCCAATACCTTGAAAATGAAACCAAGGATAATAAATCCGTATGCAACGACGAGGACCCATACTAACGGTTTACGCCAGATACGGTGAGTGTACCAGCCTGCCAGCCTGATCATGTGTAACAGCGCCAGCAGCATTGCGGTTGCTGCCGTGAGATGGTTATAGCCAGTAAATACATCACTGATCCAGAGCACGATCAACAGCACCAGGCTGGCATTATCCAGCCATGCTCGATTTTTTAACTCTATATCGCCATCGATGCCATTCTTGATGAACATCGGCATCACCCTACGCATCATGACCAGTACCAGTGCGATGATAAAATACAGTGCTGAATATAGCCCCCAGTTGATGCCATCACTGAGGACACCGGTAACACCCAGGTAAAAGACCACATCACACAAAGCCAGCAGGAACAGTTTGGAGATTATCCCGACCTGTTTGTATTGCTTGACTTTCAGTACCGGCCGTAAACAGGCGATAGTCAGTAACAGTAAAAAAGCGATATTAGCTATCGCGATCAGAATCATCGGAATCGCAAGACCACTCAGCGGCATCAGTCGGGCTGCCAGCCAGAGTGCCAGTAACAGCGCCAGGGGCATGCCGCTAAGCACCTCTTCCCCGGTCCAGTTTTTTATCGCGGTAAGCAGGAAGCCGGCGACCACCGCCATCGCATAACCGAAAATCATCTCGTGTGCATGCCATAAACTGGCTGGCATACCCGAGAATACCAACTCGACAGAAAAGGTATAACTGGCCATCCAGATAGCCATCGATATGATCGCGAAGATGCCGGCGGCCAGAAAGAACGCTCTAAATCCCAGGCGGAATATCGGCAGGCCGTAATCTTTCGATTTTTCCTCAAAAAGTTGACCATCTATGTTCAACATTGTAATTATGACCCGAAAAAGTTATGGCTATAAATTGGATCAAGCACTGATAAAGAGTCATCACAATATATACTCAGCTTCTTGCAGAGTACTTGATATTCGTCATGTACATATTGCCCTTCCACTTTAAGAGCAATTTTTTGACTGAATAGAGAGAAATATACTGACCGTCATTCAGACTAAAAACACTGCCGGGCCATTGAAAGTACCATTTACTCTCTTTTCTTCAGTTCCCGGTTTGAGTGTTGTATCGTGCTGAAACCGGCTGATTACGAGCATCACACATAATACCGCGAAATCGAATTATGTTGTTGTTATTATTATGTATTTTCACACTATCGGGATTATTTCAAGCTCACACATCAAGTATAACTTACACAACGCCACTACAATTAAGAGCCTATAAACCTGCCAAATTGACATAAATCATTGACTACTATCAGTCTGTATATTAGTATTTGCTTATATTTAACTGGTGGGTAAACCATTATGACTATATTTACAAAGACTATTAAAACTGCCCTGCTGGGTGTAATACTCGGCGTATTTATGTCTGCACCTGTATTTGCCGAAGATGAGAGTCTTTGTGCGCCATTTGAAGATTCGCAGGTCGATAAAGATCTACTCGCTTCGATGCTCAAAGCGGCCGAAGACGGTCATCTGTACCGTATAAAACCAGACTCATCAAAAATGGGGTTCTGCATCAACAGCCCGTTAGGCAAAGTTGAGGCTGAATTTCTCAATTTCAAAGGCGGCCTGGCATTACAGGATACTCAACAGCAGGGTACCGCCCTCGTCAGTATTGAGGTCGATAGCCTGGAGACAGACTCAGCGCTGATCGAGGCCATGTTGAAAGGTGAGAGCTTTTTTAACGCGGAAGAGTTTCCAGAGATAATTTTTGTCAGTACCGGCGTTGAGTGGATCAATGACAAAAAAGCCGTACTCAAAGGCGATTTGACGATGCATGGTATTACAAAAGCGGTTGCTTTTTACCTGGATATGAAAAAGGCTAAAACAGTACAGGGTGAAGAAATTCTGACCGTCAAAGCCACGACGAGTATCCAGCGTTCTGAATTCGGTATGTATACGCTGTCGCCGATGGTCGATGACCGCGTCAGCCTGTGTATGTCGATCGATGCCTATAAATACCAGTCCTGATAGAGCCTGATATTCATATCAGGCCTGGTTTCTGGTCAGTTATCAGACGCTTGCTGAACTAGATAGTAATTTCTTTGGGCCGATACAGGCCAAGTAATTCAGCGTTTCCATGCTTTCTTAATGTGTTAACCGATTCAAAAACAAAGTGCGCCACCGCACAGGTAGTCATCAGTTTGCCGTTAGCGGAGAGTGGCGGCGCACTATCGGCGAGATAACTCACCATGTCATCCATACCGGGATTATGCGCCAGTAAAAGTATTCGTTGCTCATCGGCAGCATAGAGCTCGATGAGCTCACTTATCGATTCCATATCGGCCAGGTAAAGATCCCTGTCTATGAGCACCTGTTGCTTATCGACAGGCAGGTTTTTCAGTAACAGCTCTGCTGTCTGTTGTGTGCGCTTCGCTGGAGAGATGATCATCTTGTTCGGCACCAGGTCTTTATTCGCCAGGAAGGCGCCCATGGCAACCGCATCATCGCGGCCCCGGCTATTCAACGGCCGATCGATGTCTGCCGTATGACTGTGCCAGTCTGACTTGGCATGGCGCATCAGCATGAGTTCGATCATAACAAAATGTCCGGGATCAGGGTTTCTAAAGAATTAACTGCCAGCTGAAGATATCAGCTTGAGCTAGGTATTATCAACCCGTTGATAATAACGCATTCTATACAAAAGGCGTTTATGTTGCTCATCATCTTCAAATCCGGCACGATCATGCAATACATTATTACAGATCAGTCCCTGGCCTGACTGTAATATACCCCGGTAGATATAAGGCGAATCGGTATGCAGGTAGTCATGCAATAATGCAACAGCCTCTTGCACCAAAGGGTCCTGCTTCCACTTGATGCTGCGTGTCCTGGCGGTATAACGCATATTCAGGTTACCGTCATCAAGAATTGAAAATACCGGTCCATATCGATCAGGACGGATCTCCTCGCCATTTTTATTGATATTCGCGGGAATCATCATGACGTCAGGTTGCATCAGGGCATGGATGTAATCAGGATTTTCCTGACGCAGACGAATATATATTATCTCGTGATCAAGCAGTGCATTCTCGCCACCCCTGGCAGCAGGTTGTACACAGTGCAGTATCAGAGAATTAATCTTCCTGTCCAGTGGATTATAGTAACCATCGGTATGCCAGTGAATCGAGTGGTTGGTATACGGAATATAATCACCGCGCCAGTCACCATCGACGACCCTCAGCGCGGTAACACCATCGTCGGCCCCCATATTGAGGTCGGGAGAATCCAGGTTGAACTGCTTGGCCAGCATGGTGGGAATTTCTTTGTCAGGATCATCACCAGTGTTGCCGGCATAGATAGCCATATTGGTTTTCTTCACCAGGTCACGGATAACTTTGTACTCTGCAGTGCTGAGTTTTCTAGGATCATTGACCTCGATGATGATATCTTCAATGTCCTGCGGATAATCATCCATCTTGTTTTCCAGCCAGGCATGATATGCAGGCTCATTATCAAGGTCGAAGGGACAGCCCAACTTATACTTGTTATGGGACTCAGATTTTTTTGTTACAGTCATTGTTAAACTACCGCTTGTTAACTCACCACAGGCTATCCATGCTCGCCAGTAATTTCCAACTCTTCGAATTAGCATAACATTATATTACTTTAAAGTAATGCTAATTCTGCCGTTTTAACCGCAGCTTAAATTCAGTATCATACGATGAAATAACCGATACAGACAAAGAATGAGTGTCAGCGTGCAAGTCATCTTAGCAAGATTTTATTTTAAGATAAGTAGCAACATCTAAGTGTCAGAAATTTGTAAATATTGATTTATGTCATTTTTTTCATGGCATTATCACTGTAGAGTCAATCTTAAATATAAGAAATAGCGAATGGGAGCTGGAAATGGTTACATACAAAGAACTGAACGAGCAAAATCACCATATCACCGAACTTACGAACGTCCTCAGTTACCTGTTCAAAGACCGCTCCATGTGCGATACCGAGTCATGTTGCGGACTCTTTCAGAACTATGTATCACTGGTTCAGGAACACATCGATACTGTCGATAAGAATATGTATAGCGACCTGCTTAGCAGCCCAGATGAAAAGGTCAATAATGTTGCAAAGAATTTCATGTCCGGTTCTGTCGAAGTGAAGAAGATCCTGCATGAATTCGAAAAACAGTGGTGCCCGGTGAAAGGCAAGACAGAGCTAAGGATCAAGGATCACCAGAAGTTCATGGATGCGACCGATGAACTCTTCGATATTATCCTGCAACGTATTCAGGATGAGACCGAGCACCTATACCCCCTGGTTCGCAGTCTGAACTGACAGATGAGATAAATATAAACGCCTTGAATGAAACACCTGTTATTCATCTCGATAACAGGTGCACTCAAGAACTAACGAATCATAATCCCAGATGCTAATACTTTGATCAGCAGGCAGCATCGTAATTTCATCACAGCTATCAGAGTAGACTCTTACCTTCAGGTTATAAGAGTCAGTGCAGTGCAGTCCTCTCTTACCTTCAGGTTATAAGAGTCAGTGCAGTGCAGTCCTCTCCTCTCCTCGCCAAACTTTATCAGTACATTTCGGCTATCATGAAAAACGCTCGCCTGATGCCGTCACCTGGGACTTAAAAACATCTATTGCCCACTCACTATATTTGTAAATATTGTGCATACCGAATCACAAATACAGTGTTATCATATTCAAAACACGTTGTGGTCATAATACAGATAAAAAATCATGAGCTACACTGTAAAACATAACATCAGTCTCACCGTCCTGCTATTTGCCTTATGGTTCGGGCTCTCAGGTCTGTTCGATGTATTGATGCTATCACTCGGTATCGCTTCGACACTGCTCGTCGTCTACTTCTCTTACCGCATGGATACCATCGACCGCCAAAAACACCCTGCCCGTCTGACGCTTCAACTGCTACGTTTCTGGCTCTTCCTCTCCCGTGAAGTTATCTCAGCCAACATCGATGTAGTAAGACGAATATTCAGACCCGGAAAAAATATCAGCCCACAGTTATTCCAGCTGCCGATGACAAAGAAGACCGACCTGGCCCGTGTGATCTACGCTAACTCCATTACTCTGACGCCGGGTACCGTCTGTGTAAAAGTCAACAGGAAAGCTATCACCGTACACTCTCTAAGCAAGGAATCTGCCGATGATCTGCGCAGCGGCCGCATGGCAGATGCCGTACCCGAAGATGAAAGGGATGAAGAAACATGATATTTACAGTAGCCACATTTGCCATCCTGGTTACTATATCACTCGGCCTGGCTCGTGCACTCATGGGACCTACGGTCTATGACAGGATACTCGCGGTAAATATGGTCGGTACCAAAACAGTACTGCTGATCGCTGTCTTTGCTGTCCTCTCGGGTCGTACTAACATGATTGATATCGCATTGACATATGCACTGATAAACCTGGTCGGAGTCGTCGCGGTATTGAAGTTCGTTGAGCAGGGTAACTTTTATACCGATGGTGAAGATGATTAACCTGGAGCTGCTATCAGGCCAGATATCATGATATTCGTTGAGATTATAAGCTGGATCTTTATTTTCACAGGCGCGCTTCTGGGAATCGCAGGTGGCATCGGTATACATCGATTCCCGGATTTTTACTCGAGACTCCATGCTGTCGGCATCACTGACACCATGTGTGCTGGCTGTTTCATCATCGGACTGTGCCTGCAGACAGGTTTCACTATCGCAAGCCTGAAACTCCTGCTGATCTTTGTATTTTTATTTTTCAGCTGTCCTACGGCCACCCATGCGCTGGCAGATACTGCGATGCTCAGTGGTCTGAAAGCACGGCTTGATAAAGAACAGTAACAGGCCCGATATGCTAGACACATTTATCGATATAACCCTGCTCGCATTCTTGACCATTACCGCTATCGCCATCATAAAGGTGCGAGACCTGTTCGTCGTCATCATGCTGTTCAGTATTTTCAGCCTGCATTCTGCCGGACTGTTCGTGGTCATGGATGCGGCTGATGTTGCCTTTACCGAAGCCGCCGTCGGTGCTGGCATATCGACAGTTCTCATGCTGGCGACACTGGCGTTGACCAAGGACCACGATGAAAAAAGACCTGCACATAAAGCCAGACTACCGCTGCTGGTCGTGCTCATCACCGGTGCCGCTCTGGTTTATGGAACCTATGACATCCCTTCTTTTGGCGATCCTGATGCGCCTGCGCAGGCGCATGTGAAACCATATTATATCGAGCAAAGCATGCGAGAGACCGGCGTACCAAATACTGTAACTGCTGTTCTCGCAAGCTATCGAGGCTATGACACCCTGGGTGAGGTGACCGTTATCTTCACCGCCGGTATAGGTGTGATGCTGTTGATCGGCGGACGCCTGACGCGTAAGCGCGACAAGGAGGACGATCGATGAAGCATAACCTGGTACTCAGGTTTATCACCAAGTACCTTTTTCCTGTCATCGCACTGTTTGCGCTATATGTCCAGTTTCATGGTGATTATGGTCCCGGTGGCGGCTTTCAGGCAGGGGTCATCCTCAGTGTCGCATTCATCCTCTATGCCATGGTATTTGGCATGGAGTCGATGGAGAAGGTATTGCCTCTCGGTCTATTAAGAACCCTGGCAAGTACCGGTGTTTTGATCTACGCGGCAACCGGTGTCACCACCCTGCTGATGGGTGGAAACTTCCTCGATTACGATATCCTCTCCCAGCTACCAATACAGGGCCAGCATATCGGCATCATGATAATAGAACTGGGTGTCGGTATAACCGTCAGCGCGGTAATGCTAATCATCTTCTATGCTTTTACCGACAGAAGAAATTATGATTGATACGATTATCGGCCACTACAATTACTGGGTCGTCATCCTGCTGATGATGGCTGGTTTTTATACGGTGATCAACCGCGGCAACCTGATAAAAAAAATCGCAGGGCTCAACATATTCCAGACCTCGGTTTTTTTGCTCTATATCAGCATCGGCTATGTCAATGAAGGCACCACACCGATCATCGCCGAAGGATTTACCCGTTATGCAAACCCGCTGCCACATGTGCTTATCCTGACAGCGATCGTCGTCGGAGTTTCGACGACAGCACTTGGCCTCGCCCTCGTAGTACGAATCAAAAGAGCATATGGCACGATAGAGGAGGATGAGATTCACGACAAGGACATGTCACTATGATCGAGCAGAACCTGTGCCTGCTCCTGGTCGTTATACCGTTGATAGCTGCACCAGTAACAGCGATGTTACCTGCCGGCAGGACGCCCTGGTTTTTTACCCTGACGATCACCTGGTTATGCTTCGTCCTGTCTATATGGCAATTAACCATCGTTCTGGATGGCAGTACGATCAGCTATGAACTTGGTGGCTGGGCACCGCCATGGGGTATCGAATATCACATCGATGCATTGAATGCATTTGTCACACTCATCGTTTCCGGTATCGCTGCCATCACTTTGCCCTATGCACTGCGTACCGTAGAAAACGAGATCCAGCGAAGAGATACGTCTCTGTTCTACGCTGTGTTCCTGCTATGTTTTGTCGGCCTGCTGGGTATTGCCCAGACGGGTGATGTCTTCAACCTGTTCGTCTTCCTCGAGATTTCATCGCTTTCTTCATACGTGCTTATAGGGATGGGCCAGCGCCGCCGCGCACTGACTGCTGCGTACCAGTATCTCATCATGGGCTCGATCGGCGCCACCTTTCTGCTGATAGGTATCGGGCTGATCTATGCTGAAACCGGAACCCTGAACATGCAGGATCTTCACCAGCGCCTGCAGCCAATACTCGATCACAGGACAGTTCACACCGGTTTCATCTTTTTGGTCGTTGGCATAGCACTGAAGCTTGCCCTTTTCCCGTTACACCTGTGGCTACCGAATGCCTACAAGTATGCGCCTTCAGCGATCAGTGTTTTCCTCTCTGCCACCGCCACAAAAGTAGCAGTTTATGTCATGCTGCGCATTGTCTTCACCGTCTTTTCCATCGACTTCCTGAAGATTACCAGTACCGAATTTATATTCTTGATGCTAGGGGCATTCGGTGTCCTGGTAGCATCGACAGGCGCTATATTTCACTACGATATCAAGCGCATACTTGCCTACTCCAGTATCGCACAGGTCAGTTACATGGTGCTGGGCATGGGTTTTGCGTCGACATTGGGAGTTACCGCCACGGTAGTGCACATGTTTAACCACGCACTGATGAAAGGTGCTCTGTTCATGGCAGCAGGTGCCATCGTGCTTCGGATTGGCTCGAGCAAGTTTGAAAACATCTACGGCATCGGCCGACAGATGCCGTGGACTTTTGCCGCCATCTTCATTGCCGGCCTCAGCCTTATCGGCATACCCGGAACCGCCGGTTTTATCAGCAAATGGTATTTCATGCTCGCAGCTCTAGAGCAGCAGGCATGGTTGATCGCACTGGTGATCCTGTTCGGCTCATTGCTCAGCGTGGTTTATATGTGGAAGATTTTTGAAGCCCTTTTCTTCCATCGCCCGACGAATACATCACCGCCAGTTTCAGAAGCCCCGCTTTCCTTGCTGCTACCGATGTGGACGCTTGTTCTGGCCAATATCTATTTTGGCATCAACACAGATCTTACGGTGAGCGTGGCCGAGACCGCGGTAAGACTGCTGGGGATCACTGCATATCATGAGTGATCAGCATCTACTGCTACTGTCAATTCTGACGCCGTTCGCTGGTGCGATCGGTATCGTACTTTTAAGACAGCGACCCAACCTACGTGAAGCTGTAACACTACTGTCTGCAACCCTGGTATGTATCATCGTCGTTACAATATTTATGCGATTTGATAATGCCGGACTGATGGCCGTCGATATCGCTGAGCCGTTACCCGGTCTGAAAATTCGTTTTGAGATCGAATCTCTGGGTATGCTTTTCGCACTTGTTGCCAGCATGCTGTGGCTGATCACCTCGATCTACGCCATCGGCTACATGCGTCAACACAAGGAAAAGAACCAGACACGGTTCTATGCCATGTTTGCCATCGCCATCGGCAGTACTCTCGGTATTGCCTTCGCCGGGAACCTGATCACCCTGTTCCTGTGGTATGAGCTCCTGACCATATCGACCTACCCGCTGGTAGCTCATGCTGGTAATAAAAAAGCACGGCATGGGGCACGTACCTACCTCGGCATCCTGCTGGGTACATCCATCGGCCTGCTGCTTCTCGCCATCCTTATTACCTATAACGTTGCCGGCACTCTCGATTTTCAGCAAGGCGGAATCCTTGCCGGCAAGCTCGATCCTGCATGGTCAGGCCTGTTATATGCGCTTTTTATATTCGGTATCGGCAAGGCGGCAGTCATGCCTTTCCACCGCTGGCTTCCAGCTGCCATGGTGGCCCCGACCCCGGTCAGCGCACTGCTACATGCGGTTGCCGTGGTCAAAGCGGGCGTCTTTACCGTCTTGAAAGTAACCATCTATATATTTGGCACTGACTTCATCACCAGCTCAGGAGCAAACGACTGGCTTATCTGGTTCGCAGGTGCCACCATCCTGCTGGCCTCACTGATCGCCATGATTCAGGACAACCTCAAGATGCGGCTGGCCTACTCCACCATCAGCCAGCTGAGCTATATCGTTCTCGGTGCACTGCTGGCGACGAACACGAGTCTGCTCGGCGCTGCGCTGCATATCTCCATGCATGCTTTTGCCAAGATCACACTATTCTTTGCTGCCGGTGCCATCCTCGTTGCTGCGCATAAAACGGATATCAGCGATATGGGTGGGCTGGGACGTGCTATGCCGATCACCTTCGGCGCCTTCCTCATCGGCAGCCTCAGCATCATCGGCCTGCCGCCTTTCGGTGGCATGTGGAGCAAGTGGTACCTCGGTATGGGCATGGTCGAAACCGGACAGTGGTTACTGTTGTCGGTGTTGCTGGCCAGCTCGCTGCTCAACATCGCCTATCTGTTACCGATTCCAGCCAGGGCTTTTTTTGGAAAAGCACCGGATGGCACTACACACCACCGCATCAAAGAGGCACCACCGAGCTGCCTGGTCGCAATGACGATCACCTCGCTCGCCTGCGTACTGTTATTCTTTTATCCGGATCCGTTTTATGAGCTGGCAATGGATATCGGCGGGACGAAATAACATGAACGAAGCAAAGAAAAAAAAATACCTGTTCGATAATCCACGCAATGTGTCGATCCTGATACGCAGCCTGTACATCATCTGTGCCGTGCTGGTCCTGCTCGACTTCATCGTGCACCGCCATACTACGCATGAATGGGAACACATCACAGGTTTCTACGCCATATTCGGCTTTGCTGCCTACCTAGCGATCGTTTTCGGAGCTAATCAGCTGCGCAAGCTCGTCGGGCGCAAGGAAGACTACTACGATGTGGATGACTGAACTGCCTCCCTTTGTTCCGTTTTTTATCGCCGCCTTCATGGCGATACTGGCCCGTGGCTGGTTACGTGCACTGATAGTACTCGCCACACCTCTACTCGGCGGGCTGCACCTGTGGTTTGACGTCGCACCCGGAGTCATCTCCTCGGTTTCGATCCTGGAATTTGACCTTATCCTGTTGCGGACTGATCGCCTCAGCCTGTTGTTCGGTTACCTGTTCCATATCGCTGCCTTTATCGCAGCACTGTTCGCCTTACATGTGCGTGACACTACACAGACCGTATCAGGCCTGCTCTATGCCGGCAGTGCTATGGGTGTGGTATTTGCCGGTGACCTGATCACTCTGTTTATATTCTGGGAGTTGCTGGCTGTATCATCCGTCTTTCTGATCTGGGCCCGGAAGACCGAGCGCGCCATTCGTTCCGGCATGCGTTACCTGGTCATCCAGGTTTCTTCCGGTATGTTGCTGCTTGCTGGCGCACTGGTGCAATATTATCAAACGGGCTCGCTCGAGTTTAACTATATCGGGCTGGAAGGGATAAGCGGCTGGCTGATATTTCTGGCCTTCGGCGTCAAGTGCGCCTTCCCCCTGCTGCATAACTGGCTCACGGACGCGTACCCCGAAGCAACACCTACAGGGACTGTTTTTCTCTCGGCATTCACCACCAAAGCTGCCATCTACGCTCTGGCAAGAGGGTATCCGGGAACCGAGCTGCTGGTATATATCGGCGCCGTGATGACCATTTTTCCCATCTTCTATGCAGTCATCGAAAACGACCTGCGCAGGGTCCTCGCATACAGCCTGATCAACCAGCTTGGTTTTATGGTCTGCGGCATCGGGGTTGGAACGGCACTCGCACTCAATGGCACAGTGGCACACGCTTTCAGCCATGTGATCTATAAAGCGCTGTTATTCATGAGCATGGGAGC
>JABDRN010000009.1 GCA_013041745.1 Gammaproteobacteria bacterium | reverse complement strand
CGGCTGGCTTGTTCACCGCGAGCGATTGTCCGGTCGATCTATCGGGATAATATTGGCTGCTCGTCGAGGTCATCTCTGGCCGGTCTTTCGATCAGCCACTGGTTTATCGCATCGATATCTTCAGGTTTAAGGATACCGGCCACCTGCTTCAGCCGCAGGCTGTTGGATAGATAGGTGTAACGTGCGACCGAATAGTCACGCTGCGCACTGAATAACTGACGCTGCGATAGCAGTACGTCGACACTGGTACGGGTGCCGGCATCATAACCGGCCAGAGTAGCATCGAGTGATGTCTGGGTTGAGATGACGGCCTGCTTCCTCGCCTTGACGTTGGCGATGTCCGCTTCCAGGCTGAGATAGGCGCTGCGTGCCAGGCCGGTGGTGCGTCGTCTTTCCTGTTCCAGCAGTGCCTGGGCCTGGTCGCGCTCTGATGCTCTCTGGCGGACCGTCGAACTGGTCAGGCCGCCGCTATAGATGGGAACATCCAGGTTCAGGATGACCTTGGTATCGGTATTGTCATAAGGCGGTATCACGGTGCCGATACCGAAATCACGCTCACCGATGCTGTTGACACCATAGGACGCATTCAAGCTGAGTGTCGGGTAGTGGCCGCCCTTGCTGCCATCGTAGGCACTCTGTGCCGCTTCCAGTGAATAGTTAGCCGACAGGATGGAAAAATTATTCTGCATCGATTTGTCCACCCAGGCATCGATATTCATCGGCTCTGGTATCACCAGCGGCATCTCCTCATCTGCGACTTTCAGATTTTCCGGGTAGGTATTGATGATGAAGCGCAGCGCCTCGCGTTTGTTAGACAGGTCATTGATGGCGATGATCTCGTCCGCCTTGGAGACGTCATAACTCGCCTGCTGTTCCTTGACATCGGTGATGGCTGACAGCCCGACGTTAAAGCGTTCGGTGCTCTGTTCCAGCTGTTTGCCGATGGCGACCCTCTCAGCGGTAGCGGTCTCCAGAGTATCGATGGCGGTGAGCACTTCGAAATAGGCCGTGGCGACGCGGACGATGGTGTCCTGCTTGGCGACCTCGAGGTCGGCGACGGCCTTGGCGACGAGGGCATCACCCTGGTCCAGGTTATCGAAGGTGGTCTTGTCGAAGATCACCTGGTTCAGGTTGAGCGAGTAACCGTCACTGTTATTCTCTGATTTGGTGACTGTACCGTCGCGATCATTCTCGGTATCACCGCGCTGGTAATAAGCGTTGAATCCGAGCTGCGGCAGTACGGCAGAGGTGCTCTGGGTCGATGCTTCGGAAGCGGCCAGGTAACCGGCAAATGCTGCCTGAAAAGTCGTATCATATTGCTGTGCGAGCTCCAGCGCCTGTTTCAGATCGAGTGCCAGAGACGGTGTCGTGACAGAACAGAATAGTAAACCAAAGACGCCCTGAGTAAGCTTTTTCATCATGTTCTCTTGATTGTGAGTGATACGTTAAAAAAAGTATAATTAATATGTCGGCATATCTTTATCGACGGTCTGCGCCCACTGCGCAACGCCGCCCGACAGGTTGATAATGTTACTAAAGCCTGCCTGTTCCAGGTAGCGGCCGACACGACGGCTGCGGATGCCATGGTGACAGATGACCACCGTCTCGCGATCGAAATCCAGTGAGTTATATTCGGCTGTGATCTGCGACATCGGCAGTAGAACGCTGTTCTCGATCTTACAGACTTCATATTCCCAGGGCTGACGGACGTCGAGCAGTAACGGCTGCTCGTCACAGGTTTCAAGATGCGCCTTTAATTCTTGCGCACTAAATTCACGCATAATTCTAAAATATAAATTTATGTTCAACAGGTTCGATCATCGGCTCGATAGAGGTCTCGAACAGTTCTTCGCTGGTCCACTCGTTGTTGCCGATGCGGGTGACACGGTGCGCGGTCATCGCCGGCGCCTCGCCGGTAACGACGAACATGCGGCCGCCGGTCTTCAGCAGTTTCCTGTAGCTCTGCGGAATGCGCTTCATGGCAGCACTGATGACGATGACATCGTAATTGCGTTTCTGTTCCCAGCCCTTCGAGGCATCACCAGTAGAAAGGTTTACATTATTGATGTTCAACGCCTGCAGGTTTTTCTCTGCCATCGCGGTCATGTCTTCGTCTAAATCGACACTGTCGACATGGCGGCCCAGTTTCGCCAGGCAGGCAGTCAGGTAACCGCTGCCGGTACCGATCTCCAGGACCAGGTCTTCATCCTGTATATCGAGCTCCTGCAGGATACGGCCTTCGATGGTCGGCTTGGCCATGGCCAGGGGGTGGTCTTCATAGCTGCCAAGCGGGATACGGGTATCGACATAAGCCAGGTTCCTGTATTCATTCGGGGCAAACTGCTCGCGAGGTATCTCGCTGATCACATCCAGTACACGCGGGTTGAGTACATCCCAGGGACGAACCTGCTGTTCGACCATATTAAAACGAGCTTTTTCGAAGTCCATATAACGCCTTCATCACTAATCGATAACAAAGATGCGCATTCTACCCTGAGATGCCGCTGGAAGGTAGGTTTTAAAGGGAAAAATGCCGTCGCAGGCGGTGAGTTGTAAGTTATAAGTTGTAAGTTTTAAGTAATAACAGAAAGTCATTATCAATATAGGGTTTTACTTTTAACTTAAAACTTATAACTTATAACTATTTATATAACTGTTAAATCGGGTAATATGCCCTTCTACCGAACGCATTTTGAAGCGAAAGATTAAGAGATTGAATACTATGAGTGCTATCCCGCAAGAGTTCCTAGACCGTGCAGCCGAGCTGTCTTCTGATTCCACCAAACCGCTGGATGGTTCGCAAAAGATCTATGTCGAAGGTTCACGCCCGGATATACGGGTGCCGATGCGCGAGATTCAGCTGGAAGATACAGCCTCCAGTTTCGGCGCCGAGCCCAATCCGCCGATCCCGGTATACGATACCTCCGGCCCATACACCGACCCGGAGGTACAGGTCGACCTGCTGCAGGGGCTGGATGATGTGCGCAGCGCGTGGATAGAAGAGCGCGACGATACCGAGATGCTGGACGGCCCGACCTCCGATTACGGCCAGCAGCGCCAGGGCGATCCGGAACTGGCACACCTGCGCTTCGAGCACATCCGCACCCCGCGCCGCGCCAAAGAAGGCTGCAACGTGTCGCAGATGCACTACGCGAAAAAAGGCATCATCACCCCGGAGATGGAATACATCGCCATCCGCGAGAGCATGAAACTGCAGGAACTGCGCAAGGACCCGGAATACAAAAAAGTACTGATGCAGCACGGCGGCCAGTCCTTCGGCGCCAACCTGCCGAACGAGATCACGCCTGAATTCGTGCGTGACGAGGTCGCCGCCGGCCGCGCTATCATCCCGGCCAATATCAACCACCCGGAACTGGAACCGATGATCATCGGCCG
>JABDRN010000002.1 GCA_013041745.1 Gammaproteobacteria bacterium | reverse complement strand
ATTCCTTCCTGTAGCGCTATTTTTATCTTGAATGAGTATAAATAAGAATATTATAAAATATTGATTGATATGGTTTTATCATCAAAAAAGCTTGCATAACCTGCTGCTTTTATTTACATTGTCGAGCCTTGTACTTCGCAAATGGATAGATTAATTCTACTTTTGAATCAATCAATTGCGGGATGCGTAAGATTAATAAATATAATTTTTTGGATAAATTTTGGAGTGATAAAGCATGATTAAAGTAAATACAAAAATGCTGTCGATTGCAGCTGCAGCGGTAATCAGCATGGCATCGATGGTGGTGAATGCCGCCGGTGAGATGAAGCCATTCATTTTGGCTTCAACAGGTACTGGGGCTGTTGCAGATAAAGTGGCCGATGTTAAAAAATCTTTGACTGATAATGGTTTTGAAGTTGCGGGCGAATATTCACCCTATGATAATGCACACATTATCATCGTAACCGATAGCACTCTGAAAAAAGTAGCTGGATCTCATGAGCGTGGCGGCTATGCCGCAGGTCAGCGTGTTGCGATCACAAAGCTTGGTGATCAGCTTCAGATTACATACACTAATCCGGCATATATGGCTGCGGCTTATCATGTAAAAGGTGATGTCTCATCAGTCACTAACGCGCTAAATAAAGCTTTAGGGTCAGTCAAGGAATTTGGTCCTGAAGATGGCATGACTGCAGAAGATATCAAAGGCTATCATTATACATTCGGCATGGAGTATTTTGATGAGCCATACGATCTGGCCACATACAACAGTTATGAAGAGGCGGTTGCTGCCGTAGAAAAAGGTCTGGCAGAAGGCGCAGGCGGCACATCTAAGGTATATCGTATCGATATTCCTGGCAAGAAACAGACATTGTTCGGTGTTGCTATGTCATCTGAAACAACAGGCAATAAGTACATGGATGACACATTCATCATGTCTGAGATCGATTTTAAAGATGTCCGCTCAACAGCGCATCTTCCATATGACATCCTGGTGACTGGTGATTCAGTAGAAGGATTGCATGCTCGCTTCCGCATCGCGATTAACTTCCCTGATCTGAGCATGATGGGTGCAAACAGCTTTATGAATATCATGCCGTCGCCCGATGCGATCAGGGACTCACTGACAAAAGCTGCTGGCGGCACAATAGAGGAAGAGTTTTAGTATTAAATTACATACTTTTTCGATTTAAAAGCCCCGGTTCTGCCGGGGTTTTTTTTGCTTCAAATACATGTAAATTGAGTCTAAATCATCGCTTGTGGCTATTTGCCAGGACTATCCATAAATTGCACGTGAAATTTCATGGATAAGCGTTTAGAATGCACGGTTCCGCGAAGTGGGCAGAGTTGTGTCGGCTTGTGAAAAGTTGATGATTTTTAAGGTTTTTTTGAATATTTAACTAAATGTATACAGCGAGATAGATAGTACAGTGGAAATGACCGGCGCAGAAATAATTATCGAATGCCTGAAAGCTGAGGGGGTTGACTACGTATTTGGTTACCCTGGTGGAGCCGTGTTGCATATATATGATGCATTTTATAAGCAGGACGATGTCAAGCATATACTGGTTCGTCATGAACAGGGTGCGACCCATGCAGCAGACGGTTACGCAAGATCGACTGGAAAAGCGGGTGTCGTCCTGGTGACTTCCGGACCTGGTGCAACCAATGCTGTTACCGGTATTGCCACCGCGTTTATGGACTCTATTCCGATGATAGTGATTACTGGCCAGGTACCGAAGCACCTGATCGGCAATGACGCTTTTCAGGAAGTTGATTCTGTCGGTATCACGCGCCCGATCGTAAAACATAACTTCCTTGTTAACGATGTAAACGATATTGCCGAAACATTTAAAAAAGCATTTTATGTGGCAACCACCGGTCGGCCGGGTCCAGTCGTGATCGATATTCCAAAAGATATCACCGCGGAAAAAGTTGCCTTTGAATATCCGGCTGATATAGAGATGCGCTCCTATAACCCGACCGTGAAGGGGCATAATGGTCAGATAAGACGCGCGGTAGAGATGATCAAGTCTGCAGAGCGTCCCATGATCTATACCGGTGGCGGCGTCATCCTGGGTAACGGTTCTGAGCAGTTACGTACTTTTACCCGCACACTAGGATACCCGATCACACAGACCCTGATGGGCCTGGGCGCCTTTCCGGCCAGTGATCCGCTATCGCTTGGCATGTTAGGTATGCATGGAACCTATGAGGCTAACATGGGAATGCATCACTGTGACGTGCTGATCGCAATCGGTGCGCGTTTTGATGATCGCGTAACCGGCAGCCTGGAGAAGTTCTGCCCGGATGCCAGGATTATCCACATCGATGTTGATCCGGCGTCGATTTCAAAGAACGTTAAAGTTGATATACCGATAGTAGGTGAAGTCGCCCCTATCCTTGATTCGATCAACAGCGAACTGGCGGCATCTGCCAAGCCAAATAACCAGGCAGCCATAGAAAAATGGTGGCAGCAGATCAACGAGTGGCGAGCGCAAGATTGCCTTGAATATGACCGCAGCAGCGACATCATAAAGCCGCAGTTTGTCGTTGAGGAACTCTATAATGCCACCAATGGTGAAGCCTTCATCACTTCAGATGTTGGTCAGCACCAGATGTTTGCGGCGCAGTATTATGGTTTTGACCGGCCGAGGCAATGGATTAATTCCGGCGGCCTCGGCACCATGGGTTTTGGTCTGCCAGCGGCTATGGGTGTTCAGCTGGCACATCCGGATGCGATGGTGGGCTGTATTACCGGTGAATCCAGTATCCAGATGTGTATTCAGGAGCTATCGACCTGTCTGCAGTATTCTTTACCGGTAAAGATTATCAATCTTAACAATGGTTACATGGGAATGGTAAGACAGTGGCAGGAGTTCTTCTACGAGAAACGTTATGCCATGTCATATTTTGATTCACTGCCAGATTTTGTTGCTATCGCGGAAAGTTATGGTCATATCGGCATCAAGGTAGAGAAACCGGCTGATGTGCGTCCCGCGCTGGATGAGGCGTTCAAGCAAAAAGACCGCCTGGTATTCCTCGACTTCATCACTGATCGTGAAGAGAACGTGTATCCGATGATTCCAGCGGGTGCTGGCCTGAATGAAATGATTTTGGTGTAACGATCGTGGTATACGAAGCAGATAATACTGAAGCAGTAGAGATGAAACATATCATATCTATCTTATTAGAGAATGAGTCAGGTGCCTTATCTCGTGTCGCCGGGCTTTTCTCTGCGCGCGCATATAATATCGAGTCACTGACTGTGGCGCCTACCGATGACCCTTCGCTATCCAGGATGACGCTGGTTACCACCGGTACTGATGATATCGTCGAACAGGTATGCAAGCAGCTCAATAAACTGATCGATGTGGTAAAGCTGGTCAACCTGACGAAAGACGCACATGTCGAGCGTGAGCTGATCCTGATCAAGGTGAAAGCAGAGGGCGAGCAGCGTGACGAAGTGAAGCGTATCGTGGATATCTTCAATGGCCATGTCATCGACATGACAGATTCCACTTATACACTGGAAGTGACCGGTGATAGTGAAAAGATAGATGCTGTGCTCAAGGCTCTGGAAAGTACCACCATGCTAGAAGTCGTGCGTTCAGGCCAGTTAGGCATGGGGCGCGGTGATAAGGGCATGGTGTAGTATCGGCTTCCACACCGCAGGTCATAGCTTCTCTTCAACTTACCAAATTTCAGATTAATAATTTTTAAACGTTTACGGACTAAGTAACAATGAATATTTATTACGATAAAGATTGCGATCTTTCTATCATTCAAAGCAAAAAAGTATGCATCATCGGTTATGGCTCACAGGGTCATGCGCATGCGAATAACCTGCAGGATTCAGGCGCTGAGGTCTGTGTTGGCCTGCGTCAAGGTTCTTCATCAGCTGCAAAAGCGGAAGCTGCTGGCATCGCTGTGAAATCTATCGAAGACGGCGTTGCATGGGCAGATGTGGTCATGGTTCTGGCACCTGATGAGCATCAGGCTGCAATCTACCAAGAGCAGATCGAGCCGAATATAAAGCAGGGTGCAGCGATGGCTTTTGCTCATGGTTTTAATATTCATTTTGAAGCGATCAGTCCGCGTGCAGACCTCGATGTGATAATGATCGCGCCAAAGGCCCCGGGTCATACGGTTCGCAGTGAATTTGTCAATGGTGGTGGTATTCCTGATCTTATCGCCATCGCGCAGGACGCTTCTGGTAATGCAAAAGATATCGCTTTGTCTTATGCCTCTGCTATCGGTGGCGGACGTACTGCTATCATCGAAACCACATTCCGTGAAGAAACAGAAACAGACCTGTTCGGTGAGCAGGCTGTTTTATGCGGTGGTACAACCGCACTGGTACAGGCTGGTTTTGAAACACTGGTGGAAGCTGGCTATGCACCTGAGATGGCGTATTTTGAATGTCTGCATGAGCTGAAGCTGATCGTCGACCTGATGTACCAGGGCGGCATCGCTGATATGCGTTACTCCATCTCTAATACTGCGGAGTATGGTGACGTTACCCGCGGTCCTCGTGTGGTAAATGATGACACCAAGGCCGAGATGAAGAAGATACTTTCTGAGATCCAGAGTGGACAGTTTGCCAAAGAGTTCATCGATGAGATGCACTCCGGTGCGAAGAATCTCGAAGCGCTGCGTAAGAAGGGACGTGAACACCAGATCGAAGAAGTGGGTGCGAGACTGCGTGCGATGATGCCATGGATCAAAGCCAACAAGATCGTCGATAAGACTAAAAACTGATACCGGCATTTTAGTAAAAAAGAAAAAGGGCTTCATGGCCCTTTTTTTTTGTAAGATTAAAAACAATGTTTTCCGCAAATGAACGCGAATGAACGCCATCAAAAGCTTGTTCCTGTTCTTTGATATTTGCGTTTATTCGCGTTTATTTGCGGAAGTATAATAGCTTTTTATAATTAGACGATACAGCAAGACTAGGCTATCCTTAAGCTTATGGAACCAAGACAACAACAAGCGGTGAAAAAACGCCGTCGCGGTATTTATCTACTGCCGAACCTGATTACCACAGCTGCATTATTTGCCGGTTTTTATGGCATCGTGGCGGCTACTCAGGGAAAATTTGAGCAGGCATCTGTGGCTATTTTTATCGCTATGATCCTGGATGCACTCGATGGTCGAGTCGCCCGCATGACCAACACGCAGTCCGAATTTGGTGCTGAATATGACAGCCTCGCGGATATGGGTTCCTTTGGCCTGGCACCGGCACTGGTGATGTATGAATGGTCACTTTCATCGCTGGTCAATGTCAGTTACCCGTTGGGTAAACTTGGCTGGCTGGCGGCTTTCCTGTTTGTCGCCTCTGCGGCACTGCGACTCGCCCGTTTCAATACCAAGGCGAGCAATACGGATAAACGTTATTTTCAGGGGCTGCCAAGTCCTGCCGCAGCAGGTGTCGTGGTCGGTTTTGTCTGGGCCTGCTTCGACAATGGTATCGAAGGTGAGTCGGTGGCGCTGATCGCTTTACCAGTCATCGTTTTTGCCGGTCTGATGATGGTGAGCAACGTTTCCTACTATAGCTTCAAAGATATCGATTTTCATAATAAAGTGCCCTTCGTCGCTATGCTGGTGGTAGTGATGGTCTTTGTATTCTCTGCCATCGATCCGCCGATATCACTGTTTGGCTGTTTTATGGCTTACGCCCTGTCCGGACCGGTTATCAGCATACTGCGGCGGTTTAAAAAACGTAACATCAGCCAATAGACTAAATTCTCAATTTCAGCTTGTAAAAATTTAGACATGTCGTTATAGTTGATGAACTATGTATATTTCTACGTCACAACCTGATCATGCTGCAACGCGCACCCCTATTGCGCCGGCACTGGCTGTGGCTTTCCTGCCATCTTTGGTACTACTTGGTTCTCTTTTTCTCCTCCTGCCTTAGGGCAGTCAATGATTCCTGGCGAGGAGAATACGCGCTCAACATTTTTATACCCAGAAAATTTTTGATTTGAAGGTCAAGTCATGAGTAATGAATCTACAGAAAGAAAACAAAGTAAGCAGGATCAGTTGATAATATTTGATACTACCTTGCGTGATGGTGAGCAGAGCCCGGGTGCTTCCATGACCAAAGATGAAAAGGTACGTATCGCAAAAGCACTGCAGAAGATGCGTGTTGATGTTATCGAAGCCGGCTTTCCCATCGCCAGCCAGGGCGATTTTGAGTCAGTGAAAGCTGTCGCCTCGGTGGTAAAAGAGAGTACCGTATGTGGCCTGGCACGAGCGCTGGAAAAAGATATAGCGCGTGCCGGTGAAGCGTTGAAACCAGCAGAATCGTCACGCATCCACACGTTTATCGCAACCTCGCCAATCCACATGAAGATGAAACTACGCATGCAGCCCGACGATGTGCTTGCACAGGCTGTTGACGCGGTAAAGATAGCCCGGCAGTTTACCGATAATATAGAGTTTTCACCGGAAGATGCAGGTCGTTCCGAAATAGATTTCCTTTGCCGTGTCATCGAGGCTGTGATCGATGCCGGTGCGACCACTATCAATATTCCGGATACGGTCGGTTATAACATCCCGCACCAGTTTGGTGGCCTGATCTCTACACTGTTAGAAAGAATTCCTAATTCTGATAAAGCGATATTCTCGGTACACTGTCACAACGATCTTGGCCTGGCGGTTGGTAACTCTCTGTCTGCCGTGTTGAATGGCGCACGCCAGGTGGAATGTACTATCAATGGTCTGGGTGAGCGTGCGGGCAATGCCTCATTGGAGGAGATCGTCATGGCTGTGCGTACCCGTCAGGATGTCTTCGCCTGCGACACGAATCTTGATACCACGCAGATCGTGCCGTGTTCGAAACTGGTTTCCGGTATCACCGGTTTCCCGGTGCAACCGAATAAGGCGATCGTCGGTGCCAATGCATTCGCGCATGAGTCCGGTATCCACCAGGATGGTATCCTGAAGAGCCGTGAGACTTACGAAATCATGCGGGCTCAGGATGTCGGCTGGTCAGATAACCGCATGGTACTGGGTAAACATTCGGGTCGAAATGCTTTCAAGAGCAGGCTGCAGGAGTTGAATATCGAGTTCGCTACCGAGCAGGAGCTGAACGAGGCCTTTTCTCGTTTCAAAGACCTGGCTGACAAGAAGCATGAGATCTTCGATGAGGACCTGCATGCACTGGTGGCAGACACCAACTGGGCGATCGAGAACGAGCACTACAAACTGGTCAGCTTGCGTGTCTGTTCAGAGACCGGCGAAATCCCAAATGCATCTATCGTGCTGGAGATAGGTGGTGAAGAAGTATCGGCCAGTGCCAGCGGTGGCGGTCCGGTAGACGCATCGTTCAGAGCGATCGAAAGTGTCGTTAACAGCGGTACCCAGCTGCAGCTATACTCGGTGAATAATATAACCAGTGGTACCGATGCGCAGGGCGAAGTCACGGTAAGGCTTGAGAAAGCCGGTCGCATCGTCAGCGGCCAGGGAGCGGATACCGATATCGTAATTGCTTCTGCCAACGCTTATATCAATGCCCTGAACAAGCTGGAAAAAAATATCGATAGAGAACATCCGCAGCTCGGAGACGTTTGAGCGGGCAACAGGTCTATGGCAAAAAATACTATATGCCCATTAGAGGAAAACACACGCCGGTATTATCTGGATGTGATGGGAGTGCAATGCTGGCAATCTCTGCAACCCGTGTCACAGACAAATGCAGTCCATGATGGTGAGCCTGTAGCTGGACCCAATACTGATTCCGGGACTGAGAGTGAGGGGGATGTGCCCGGCAACAGCTGGTCATTACTGGAACAGGACGTTGAGAACTGTGATCGATGTGTTTTACATGAAACACGTAAGCAGCCATTGATCGGACGTGGCAGCCGCTCAGCCGAGCTGATGTTCGTACTGCTGGCGCCTGATACCAGCGATGATCTAATGGGCATGATATGCAGTGATGCGGCTGATGATCTGTTCACCCGAATGCTGGCTGCTATCGATATAGAAATCGAAGATGTCTATATAACTTCATTGTTGAAGTGTGCAGTACCTGCCAGTCATACCGTGTCGCCAAAAGAGATCCGCTGCTGTACTGAACACCTGAAGCAACAGGTGCAGCTGATCCAGCCAGAGCTCATCGTTGTTCTGGGCGAGACGGCGATTCGCTGTCTTCTGCAAAAAGATCTGACTCTCGATGACTACCGTGCCATGAATCCGGATAAAGACAACAGAGATCTGCAGTATCAGTTTGAATCGGTACCTTTGTTTGTAAGCTATTCACCGCATGAGCTTCTAAAGCAGCTGGAGAATAAGCGCAAGGCATGGTCTGATCTGCAACAGTTACAGGCGATGATGTCTGGTGAGCATAGTTGATTTAAACGATGTTATGGCAGTAGATATTCAAAATATGCACCAGGAGATGAGTTCCCTGGTCGAAGTGCGTACGATGAATTTTACTGACCTGAAACAGGTCATCGATATCGAGAAAAGGGCTTACCCGCATCCCTGGACGCTAGGCATATTTCGCGACTGTTTGCGAGTGGGTCATAATGCATGGGTAGTGACACTGGATAAAGTTGTTATCGGTTATGGTATCGTTATGTTGTCACCGGGCGAAGCGCATATCCTCAATGTCTGTATCGATCCGAAGTATCAGCGCAAGGGGCTTGGCCGTTTCCTGTTACGCCACCTGGTCAACAAGTCTAACCAGACTGATGTCGATATGGTATTACTCGAAGTGAGGCGCTCTAATATCAATGCGCAGTTGCTCTACCAGTCAGAAGGTTTTCACGAACTGGGCGTACGCAAGGCATATTATCCGGCTGACAATGGCCGTGAAGATGCGATCATACTGGCCAAGTATCTAACCAGTAATCGTTAGCCCGTCGCCGTATAAAAGAGGGTAACAGCTGTCGAACGGCACTGACCTTCATTAATATGCAGGGACCTGTGTGTGATGAGCCATAAAATTATTAATGTTCTTTTCGGGGCTCGCTGGCTTTTATTCCTGTCGTCTTTTCTTCTGTTTTATATCACTGCCTGTAATACAGGTGAACCAGATAATAACTCAGCCTCAGATGACTGGGCGGCGGTTGCGTTACCTGACCTGTCTCAGCAGCCTGTTGAGCTGCGTGTAGCCAGCGTGGTCAACCCGAGATTCAAGCAGCTGTCAGACGTTCAGATTAGCAATATATTGTCACGCAGCCAGCAAATGGTGAAGCAGCATTTTGCTATCGATATCGTTTTTTCTGATGTTGATACGCTATCCATCAAAGAATTATTTGGCGCCTTGAGTAATGAGTTAATAGACGCACGGCGCGATGAGGTTGTCGATATCGATATAATCGACAAACAGCTGCGCGAAGAAATGCAGCAATCCGTGTTCAAAACATTGAAGAATTATGCGGGTAATAAAGATAACGTCATCGATTTTGCACAACCCTATCTGTTGTATGCGGAGAAAAAACCACGAGACTTTATCGAGTTGTCATATGCCCTGGTCGATACCCTGATCGCAAGGCTCAGGTACTGGCATACCGAACTGGCAGAAGATGGCAGGCCGGTACTGCTCGACGATTCTTTTAACCAGTGGGTGTGGTGGGACAGCCTGGGTTATAGTGAGCTACCCTACGATATCGTCATAACCAATCAACTGGTTGCCAGCGCAGAAAAGTATGCCATGGATGTGCATTCATCTGTCCGTGGCGGCATTACCGCGGGTACCACGACTTATAATAAGAATACGCCCCTGTCCAGCTATGCCTACATCATGGTCTACCCGATGCTGAATGATTCTGAACTGTTGACCAGGCTGCGCCAGGATGAGACCTATTCAGACGAGCAGATCGTTAATTACTCTGCAGCATTATTGACCCACGAGATCGGCCACCTGCTGCTGCACCTGGGTCACCCATTCGGTCAGAAGTATTGCATCATGTCACCGACGGTGATGCTGAACTACCGCCACTGGTATGACCAGTTGGATGCTGAGCGATGCGCGGTTGGCAGTAACAGTGATATGATGCCAGGGGCGGTGAACATCGACTATAACAGGCGCTGGTGATGCGAGCACAGCATGATTGCTGTTATCTCCCGCCTTCGCGTCTATCGCGCTAAGCCGTTTTACCAGGACCTGTTTCGTTATTCTGTTAAGCCTGTATAATTGCGCCGCTATGGCTTATTTAGATGAAGTAAAACGTCGGCGAACCTTCGCCATTATCTCTCACCCCGATGCCGGTAAAACCACGCTGACCGAAAAACTGCTGCTGTTTGGCGGTGCGATTCAGATGGCGGGTACCGTCAAAGGCAGAAAAGCAGCGCGACATGCCACCTCTGACTGGATGGAACTGGAGAAGCAGCGCGGTATCTCTGTCACATCCTCGGTCATGCAGTTTCCGCATAAGGACTGCATCATCAACCTGCTGGACACGCCGGGACATGCCGATTTCTCCGAGGATACCTATCGTACACTGACCGCTGTCGACTCGGCGTTGATGGTGATCGATGCAGCGAAAGGTGTCGAGGACAGGACCATCAAATTGATGGAGGTCTGTCGCCTGCGTACTACGCCGATCATTACCTTCGTCAACAAGATGGACCGGGAAGCGCGCGAGCCTATAGACATCCTCGACGAGATCGAGGATATCCTGAAGATTCAGTGCGCACCGATCACCTGGCCTATCGGCATGGGTAAAAACTTCAAGGGTGTGTTCAACCTGGCCACCAACACCGTGCATTTTTTCAGCGCGACACACGGCGGCAAAATTCAGGCCGGTGATGTCATCGAAGGGCTGGATAATCCACAACTCGATGAGATGCTGGGTCACCTGGCAGAAGAGCTTCGTGAAGAGATCGAGTTAGTGAAAGGTGCCAGTCATGAATTTGATCTGACGGCTTACCACAAAGGCGAACTTACCCCGGTATTCTTTGGTTCCGGTATCAATAATTTTGGTGTCGGCGAACTGCTCGATGCATTAAACGATTACGCGCCATCTCCACGTGCTCGTGAGACCCAGACACGCATGGTTGAACCGGAAGAGGAAAAATTCACCGGCTTCGTTTTCAAGATCCAGGCCAACATGGATCCGGGGCACCGTGACCGCATCGCATTTGTCCGCATCTGCTCCGGTACCTATAGCAAGGGCATGAAGGTAAAACATGTCCGCCTGGGCAAAGATATCAAGCTGGCGGATGCTGTAACCTTTATGGCATCGGACCGTGAGCATGTCGATGAGGCATATACCGGTGATATCATCGGTCTGCACAACCATGGCACCATGCGAATCGGTGACACCTTTACCCTGGGAGAAGACCTGTCATTTACCGGTATTCCAAACTTTGCCCCTGAACTGTTCAGACGTGCACAGCTTAAGGACCCATTAAAAATGAAAGCGCTGCAGAAAGGATTGATGCAGTTATGCGAGGAAGGGGCGACACAGCTGTACCGCCCGCTGCATAATAATGACCTTATCCTGGGAGCCGTCGGTGTGCTGCAGTTCGAAGTGGTCAAGCATCGGCTGATGGATGAGTACGGCGTCGACTGTGCATTCGAGGCGGTAAATGTCACCACTGCTCGCTGGGTAGAGTGTGATGATGATAAAGAGCTGGATAAGTTCAAGGCACGGCAGACAACCAACCTGGCGCTAGATCATGCAGGCGACCTGGCCTATATCGCACCGACACGGGTTAATCTCGATATGACCATCGAGAAATGGCCAAAGATCAATTTCCTGTCAACGCGTGAGCATGGGATTTATAATTGAACTGTAAAAGGTAGTCGTCATCTCAACGTGAGAAGAGATCTCTCAGCGTTAAAGCGGTCAATGGGGCAGAGCCTTCTTGCTCTTTTACTATAACGTATGAAGCAATGAAATTAACGAGGTAGGTATGAAGCTTATAAATAT
>JABDRN010000137.1 GCA_013041745.1 Gammaproteobacteria bacterium | reverse complement strand
TGCAAAGATAACGAAGGTGTTCACTACGCCCTGTATCAGGGCCAGTGTTACCATGTCGCCATTGGCAACATGACTAACCTCATGCGCGAGCACTGCTTCAGCCTCATCCATCTTCATGTTTTCTATCAGACCGCTACTGACAGCGACCAGTGCATTATTTCTGCTCATGCCTGTAGCAAAAGCATTCACATCGGATGAGGGATAGATCGCGACTTCCGGCATACCGATGCCTGCCTGCATCGCCTGCCGTTCGACCGTAGACAGCAGCCATTGCTGCGTTTTGTTCTCTGGCTGAGTAATAACCTGGGCACCGGTCATACGCTTGGCGCTCCATTTCGACATAGCGAGCGAGATAAACGAGCCGGTCATGCCGATGACTGCAGAGAAAATCAGCAATGCCTGCAGATCAAGATCAACACCATTCTCTGCCAGCACTGAATCTATACCCAGCAGACTGAGCACGATACTTAATACCACCAGGACCGCAAGGTTAGTTAATAAAAAAAGAGCGATACGTTTCATCTCGGCCTCGAATTTGAATCAGGTTCATTTGTTACCGGCACACATCACCGCCATTCCACACTCAGAGAAATAGACGGTGATGCCGGTTTTCTAATGCTATGAATGGTGGCAGCTGGCAATTTTTCAATAGAAATCGAGCACTATTCCACGACCAGTCGATCGACTACACGATAACCCTGTGAGAGTTTAAGACCGCGACGACCTCGCTCACCGAAGTAACCATCCAGCTCCGACTGTTTCATGGTCTTGTATTTCTTGCCTGAGTGCACCACCAGCTTGCCGCCCTCAGGAACCACTGTTATCGCAGCGACACTTTCTTCACCGGCCTTGAGCAGCTTCGATGGGATATTGATGATCTTATTACCCTTACCCCTGGCCATCTGGGGCAACTGTTCCACCGGCGTCACCAGCATGTGGCCGGCAGAACTGATCGCGACTATCTGGTCTGATTCAACATTTCCAACTTTTACCGGCGGCAAGGCCAGCGCCTGCTTGCCGGTATTCAAAACCGCTTTACCCTTTTTCGCATTGGCCTGCATATCACCCAGCCTGACCACGAATCCATAACCAAAATTACTCGCCATCAGGTAAAGATCATCCGGATTACCTATCGCCACGCCGACGAAGTGTGCGCCCGGCGTCGGTGTGAAATAACCGCTCAGCGGATCGCCCTGCCCCCTTGCCGATGGCAGCTTATGTGCTGGTAAAGAATACGCACGGCCGCTCGAATCAAGGAACACCGCTACCTGGTTAGATTTGCCCTGTGCCGATGCCTGGTAACCGTCACCCGCTTTATAATTTAATTTCTCGGCATCTATCTCATGGCCTTTAGCTGAGCGCACCCAGCCCTTACTGGACAACACGACGGTGATCGCTTCGCTCGAAATCAACGCCGTCTCATCGAGCGCCTGGGCTGCATCGCGTTCGACGATCGGTGAACGCCTGTCGTCGCCATACTTCTCAGCATCAGCGATGATCTCTTTTCGTATCAGGGTCTTAAGACGTTTCGCTGATCCCAGTATTTTTTCAAGCTGCTCACGTTCTTTTGCGAGCTCATCCTGCTCACCGCGTATCTTCATCTCTTCCAGCTTTGCCAGGTTACGCAGTTTCAGTTCGAGGACAGCTTCAGCCTGAACATCAGTGATGTTGAAGCGTGACATCAGCACAGGCTTGGGCTTGTCATTTTCACGGATGATGGCGATCACCTCATCGATGTTGAGGAACGCGATCAACAATGCATCCAGTATGTGCAAGCGTTTATTGACCTTATCCAGGCGCCATTGTAGACGTCGGCGCACGGTGACCGTCCTGAACTTCAGCCACTCTTCCAGCAGCGAGCGCAGATCCTTGACCTGCGGCCGGCCATCGATACCGATCATGTTCATATTGACCCGGTAACTGCGCTCGAGATCTGTAGTCGCAAACAGGTGCGCCATCAACTCTTCGATGTTGACCCGGTTGGAACGAGGCATGATGACCAGTCTCGTCGGATTCTCATGATCAGATTCATCACGCAAGTCCTCGACCATCGGTAGTTTTTTCGCCGTCATCTGTGCTGCGATCTGCTCCAGAATCTTATTACCTGAGACCTGGTAAGGAAGCGCGGTGATGATCACTGCACCATCTTCCATCTCATAACAGGCACGCTGACGTATACCACCACGACCACTCTGATAGATCTCGAGGATATCTTTTTTAGGTGTAATGATCTCTGCATTCGTCGGAAAGTCAGGGCCGTGGATATGTTCGCAGAGTTCTTCGAGTGTGGACTTTGGGCTCTCCAGCAACCTGACACATGCACTCGCTACTTCCTTGAGGTTATGCGGCGGAATGTCTGTTGCCATACCGACAGCGATGCCGGTACCGCCATTCAACAGGATATTAGGCAGCCTTGCTGGCAGCGCTTTGGGCTCTTCCATGGTGCCATCAAAATTTGGCTGCCAGTCAACGGTACCCTGGCCCAGTTCTGTTAGAAGAACCTCAGAGTACGGCGCCAGCCGTGACTCGGTATAACGCATTGCAGCAAATGATTTAGGGTCATCAGGTGCGCCCCAGTTACCCTGACCATCGACCAGCGGATAGCGATATGAGAATGGCTGCGCCATCAACACCATGGCTTCATAACAGGCACTGTCGCCATGCGGGTGATATTTGCCCAATACATCACCAACCGTACGAGCCGACTTTTTGTGCTTCGATGAAGCGTTGAGGCCTAACTCTGACATGGCATAGACGATACGTCGCTGCACAGGTTTCAGGCCATCACCGATATACGGCAAGGCGCGGTCCATGATGACGTACATGGAATAATCAAGGTACGCTCGTTCTGTGAATTCGGACAGTGGCAGCTTTTCTATGTCTTCGAACTCTAGTTCTGATTGTGAACTCATAATATCGTTATCGTCTGTATTTAATACTGTTATCTGGCATAGCTAGACCTCAGCTAATGCACCTTTCTTTTCCAGCCAGGCCTTGCGATCACCGGCACGCTTCTTCGCCAGCAACATGTCCAGCATACCATGGCTCTTGCCGCCCTCTCCCAGCGTCAGCCGTACTAGGCGACGAGTATCTGGTGCCAGCGTGGTGACGCGCAGCTGCATAGGATTCATCTCACCCAGGCCCTTGAATCGAGTCACGCTGACCTTACCTCGCATCTTCTCCGCTTCTATACGATCGAGTATGCCCTGCTTTTCAGCTTCGTCGAGCGCATAGAACACCTCTTTCGCCACATCGATACGAAACAGCGGCGGCATCGCCACATAGATGTGACCGGCTTCGACCAGCGGCCTGAAATGCCTCAGGAAAAGCGCACATAATAGAGTCGCGATATGATATCCATCTGAATCTGCATCCGCCAGGATACAGATCTTGCCATAACGCAGATCTTTCAAATTTGAAGAGCCGGGTTCAACACCGATAGCGATAGAGATATCATGTACTTCCTGTGAAGCCAGTACCTGGTCGGGCTCGACCTCCCAGGTATTAAGGATCTTTCCGCGTAACGGCATGATTGCCTGGTACTCCCTGTCACGCGCCTGTTTTGCGCTACCACCAGCAGAGTCGCCTTCCACCAGGAACAGTTCTGTTCGTGTCACATCCTGCGAGGAGCAGTCAGAAAGCTTGCCCGGCAGTGCGGGCCCGCTGGTCACTTTCTTACGGATGACTTTTTTGCCGGCACGCAGACGCTTCTGTGCATTTTCGATCGCGAGCATAGCGATCGATTCGCCCGCTTCGGTATGCTGGTTCAGCCAGATACTGAAGGCATCTTTTACTACACCGGAAACAAATGCAGCACACTCGCGGGATGACAGACGCTCCTTGGTCTGACCGGAAAACTGTGGGTCTGCGAGTTTGACCGATAGCACATAACACACTTTATCCCAGACATCTTCCGGGCTTAACTTAACACCGCGAGGCAGCAGGCTGCGGATATCACAAAACTCTCGCAGCGCTTCGGTCAAGCCGGTACGCAGACCATTGACATGAGTACCGCCCTGCGCCGTCGGTATAAGATTGACATAAGATTCCGTGGTCAGCTCACCGGCATCGACCTGCCAGGTCAGCGCCCAGTCGACCTCTTCGCTCTTTCCGGAAAGGCTGCCGACGAATGGCTCAGCAGGCATACATTCCCTCTCGAACAGGTTTTCACCCAGGTAATCTGCCAGGCCGCCCTCATACAGCCAGCTCTGCTGCTCACTTTTCCCGGCACCAGACTTTTCCTCGAGAAAAGTTACTTCCAGGCCAGAACACAGTACCGCTTTAGCGCGTAACACATGCTTTAGTTTTGAGACAGAGATAGCGGCAGAATCGAAATATTTCTTCTCCGGCCAGAAATGAATGCGGGTCCCTGTATTACGCTTGCCGACAGTGCCGGTCTTTTTCAGTTTGCCGGTTTTTGCCCCGTGCTTGAACGACATCGCATAGACGTTGCCATCACGCCGTACTTCGACATCGACCTTGGAAGACAGGGCGTTTACCACTGAGACGCCAACGCCATGCAGGCCGCCGGAGAACTCATAGTTTTTATTAGAGAACTTGCCGCCTGCATGTAACCGGGTAAGGATGACTTCGACACCAGGTATACCCTCTTCCGGGTGAACATCGACAGGCATACCGCGGCCATCGTCGCTCACGCTCAAGGAGCCGTCTTTATAAAGTACGACGTCGATCTTGCTGGCATGGCCGGCGATCGCTTCATCGACGCTGTTATCAACGACTTCCTGGGCAAGGTGATTAGGTCGCGTGGTGTCGGTATACATACCCGGTCTTTTCTGGACCGGCTCGAGACCTGTTAATACTTCGATCGACGAAGCATCGTACTTACTCATTTGAATGACTCACTGTAGGTTTGACCCTGAGGATACCCTGATTAATTAGAATTATGTGGGTTTGTTTTATCGGGGTTACTTTACCACTTGAATATTTTGTCAGCAATGTTAGTGGAGTCGGAGCGTTTTATTGATGCTGCTCAGGTACGTGGATTGCTGCCGTGAGTTTTGCCTTTTTCGGTGGGGTACTCTTTTTCAATTACGAGTTTTCTCTTTTTGACGCTGCTTAGGTACTTTATATTCTACCCGTGAGTTTCGCCTTTTACGGCGAGGCACTTTTTTTCTGCAGCCAAAAAAAGTACCCAAAAAAGGCCGTCGCTACGCCGGGCGCCCCTAAACAACAGGGGTTCCCATTGCTGCGCTGCCGGCATCATGCTGTGAAAAAACTCGCAAAGAACGCTCAGACAATTTTCACAGAAAACTCATGATACCGGCAGCACAACAATGGCTTGGCTAATGCGAGAGAAAGTCAAAAAACAAAAAATTAGAACCCAGAAACAAAAAAACCCACAAAGAAGTAGCACAATACTAAAGACAGACACTGTTTTTGCTCTTGACCTTCAATCCACCTCAGCAAGTCATTGAGGTAGTGCCATTATCATGGGCTTTCTGTGCCAGCTGTTTGAGCGTTCTTTGCGAGTTCTGGCACAGCATGATAATGGTGCTGTCTCAATGGGTACCCCTGTTGTTTAGGGGCGCAGCTGACGTGGCGGCCCTTTCTGGTTACTCTTTGTGGCTGTTGACAAAGAGTAACTCGCCCGCGGTGCGAAAACCGCAAGGCCTAAATAAAAGAAACAGGTAAATGCTAAACACCAGGAAACAAGACGAAACTCACGGGTAGAATATAAAGTACCTAAGCAGCGTCAAAAAGAGAAAACGAAAAATTGATACAAGTAAATCGCCCGCAGGGCAAAAACCACCATACAAGACTAAAAACCAATCATAAATACCACTCAACCAAACACCCCCTATAGCCTCCATCCAAGTCTCACTATAAACTCCCCCCATGCCCGCCCAGAATAACAAACCAACGCCACTCGATGCCTGCGACCCTGCCCTCAACGCCACGGTCTCCGCATCAGCAGGCAGCGGCAAGACCTGGTTACTGATCACGCGGATCGTTCGACTGCTGATCGCCGGTGCCGAACCGGGTAATATCATCGCACTCACTTTTACCCGTAAAGCGGCAGGTGAAATGCAGATCAGGCTAAACGAGCGCCTTTTCGCCATGGCAACCGCGACAGATGCCGAACTGGAACAGCAGCTGGAGGAGACAGGATGCGACAGGCAACAGCAGACAAAGGTAATCGCCGCCGGTCTTTATGAAAAGTTGATGCACAGCCTGTATCCTGTCCGCATCCAGACATTTCACTCTTTTTGCCAGGACATCCTTTCAAGATTCCCCCTCGAAGCCGACATCCCGCCCGGGTTTGACCTGATCGAAGACAGCAGCCTGCTCGAACGTCAGGCGTTGCAGATGCTGTTCGATGAGGCCCGTAAGGATCCCGCCGGGCACTCGAATAAGCAACGCCTGAACGATGAACTGGACAGCATCATGCAGTTCTGCAACGGGCCCGATAATACAACGAATTCTTTACACAGTTTCCTCGCGCATCGAAGTGACTGGTGGGCCTATACCGCAGGAAAAAAAGATCCGGTTGCTTTTGCCTGTCATCAACTGACCTGTGCGCTTCAGCTTGAGCGGCAGTCTTCAGCTGACAGTAATACTCTCATCGAACAGTTCCTGGATGACAACATCAGACAAAAATTGATGGTATTTGTCAATTTGTTACGTGAGATAGGAAACAAGAACGGTTTAAAGCAGGCTGCTAGTATCGATGAGGCCCTGGTAACCAGGGACAGCGAGCGATGTTTATCATTGATCTGCACAGGCTTTCTGACAAAAGATGGCAAGCCACTCGTCCAGGGACGCAAACACAGTGCTGCAATGGAAAAGAAGCTGGGCAGCGAGAACACCGACCGCTTCCTCGATCTGCACCTGGAGATACCGAACAAACTGCAGAGCATCAAAGAACAGCTAAAAAGACTGCTGACCTTGAGTATCAATAAAGCCTGGTATTATTCAGGTCATCGTTATGTCGAAATCTTCCAGCAGCTGAAAACAGAGAGTCGACAGCTGGACTTCACCGATCTGGAATGGAAGTGTTACCAGCTGCTGCAACAATCCGATAATGCACACTGGGTACAATACAAGATAGACCAGCGCATCGATCACATCCTGATCGATGAATTTCAGGACACGAATCCGACACAGTGGCAACTGCTGTCGCCCATTCTCGAAGAGATTGCCGCTAATCCCGAGCAGCGTCCTCGCAGCGTATTCCTGGTGGGCGATGAAAAACAGTCGATATACAGTTTCAGGAGAGCCAATCCGGCACTGCAGGCTCAGGTAAGCCAGTGGCTGGCCGACAGGCTGCATGCAAAAGCAACACCGCTGGATTCCTCTCGACGCTCATCACAGGCGATCATCCATTGTGTCAATCATATCTTTGCACAGGCAGAGGTCCAGGCACTCATGCCAGGTTTCACCACGCATAGCACCTACCTGGACACACTACCAGGTAAAGTTGTTCTCTGCGACCTGTTCGAAGCAAGTGAGCAGGACATCGAAGCTATCGATGAAACTGAGCAACAGACTATGTCTTTTCGCAACCCGCTGCTCCAGGCCAGGGATATTTCCAGCAGAACCTTGAGACACGATGAAGCTGATTTCATCGCCGGACAGATCAAGCAGCTGATCGACTCCGGTGAAGTGATTACTGACGGTAGCTCTGTTCGCCCTATGGAATTTGGTGACATCATGATATTGATGCGCAACCGCACCCACCTGGGTATCTATGAAGATGCACTAAAGCAGCACGGTATCCCGTATATCGGTAACAAAAGAGGCGGATTACTGGATAATCTTGAGATCCAGGACCTGAACTGTCTGCTCAATACACTGATCACCCCCTATGACAACCTTGCACTGGCACAGGTGTTAAAATCTCCGATCTTCAATGCCAGCGATGAAGACATGATACTGCTCGCCAGGCAGACAGCTGAGACGCACTGGTATAAACGTCTGTTACTGCTCGCTTCGGAATATGGCGAGCAACTGAGTAAACCGCTGCAGCGAGCATCAGCATTGTTACCACGCTGGCAGCAGTTTGCCGAGCACCTGCCGGTACATGACTGTCTGGACAAGATATTCTCAGAAGGAAACATCATCAAACGCTATATTTCAGCCAACAGACCGGAAAGAAAACAAAATATTGCTGCCAACTGCCAGCGTTTCCTCGAGCTATCACTTGAAACCGATGCTGGCCGATACCCCAGCATCTCACGATTTCTGCAACGTTTACTACACCTGCAGAGTTATTCAGCAAATCCGCCCGAGGAACCTTTATCACAGAGCGGTGAATCTCGTGTCAGGATGATGACCATACATGGCAGTAAAGGGCTGGAAGCGCCGGTGGTATTTCTGGCTGACTGCAACAGCACCGCCAGCAATAAAAGCGCCTATGCCAGCCTGGTTAGATGGCCGGCAGAAAATCCGCGGCCTGAGAAATTCCAGCTACAGCTGAGCAAGGACAATACCGACAGTATCACACAACAGGTGCAGCAGGAGAAACTTAACGAACAAAAGCGTGAAGAATTAAACCTGTTATACGTCGCCATCACCAGGGCAAGGGAACAACTTTATATCAGTGGCAGCGCGTCTCGCAAAAGCCGTGAGGAAAGCTGGTACCAGTTGATAGCAAGTGGTTTAGATGCAATAACAGAGTGCGAAACAGGCGATACTGGCATATGTTGCAGAGTATTTCGACACCTGGCGTATGACAACGCAGGTTCAGAACAAAGGAGCAGACAAGAAACCGGCATTATAACAGGCATAGAAATAGATGAGCGTTTATTGAAACCGCTTACAGCTACACAATCATCGAAGGCATTTATCGCACCCAGCCTGCATGATGGAGGCTATCACAGCATCGATGCCAGGCGAGAACAAGCCGAGGATGCCGATAACGATATCAATGTCTATCATAGGGAGCTTAACACCTGGCGGGGCACGGTCATCCATCGCGTCATCGAACTACTTTGCAACAGCGGTATCTATCCAGCGCAAGATATCAGCAGTTCAGCCATACGCCACGCAATCGTTGCACAAACATTACTTGAAAAGCCGGCATTCCTGGTCAACATTAACGAATGCATAGAAGAAGCGGTATCGACCTACAACCACCCGGGCTTTTCCGAGATCTTCAATCCTGGTAGCGACAGCGATAGCTATAATGAAATGCCTATAATGCACTTGCATGAGCAACGAGCTGTTTACGGTATCGTCGACAGGGTGATAAAGACAGATGACGCTGTCACCATCATCGACTATAAATCACACCAGCTAAAACATGAAGAAAATACACGAGATGCGGCTTCGCAGTTTACTCCGCAGCTGAGATATTACAGGCAGGGAGTAAATAAATTATGGCCCGGTCTTGCTATAAGAAGCGCTATCTTATTTACCCATCAAAAAGAGATAGTCTGGCTGGATTAGCCATTGCCGGGACAGCAAAATCAAACCTGTCTAACCACCATGCAACTGCGTTTCAAGCCACAGAACCTTGGTTGCAGCGATTTATTTTCGAAGCTCGGCAACAAGTTTATCGAAAGGGACATACCCCGGCAGCATCTGTCCATCATCGAGAATGATAGCCGGCGTACCTCGTACACCGAGCTCACGTGCCAGCTTCAGATGATCGCGGATCGGATTTTTACATGACTTGTCATCGACCTCACCGCCAGATTTAGCGATATCCAGGGCCAGTTGCTGATCATCGGAACACCACACACTAATCGTCTTTTTCATGTCAGAAGAACCTTTCAGAGGCATGAAGATATAGCGTACTTCAACATCATTTTTAAGATAATCAGCAATCTCGCTATGAAGACGTCGACAGTATGGACAGTCGATATCTGTTACTACAGTTATTACATTTTTGACTTTTTCTGGACGGTAGATCAGCATCTTGTCAGCGCCAAACTCTTCGATGGCAGCAAGGCGAATAACTGATTTGGCATTCTCGGTCACATTCTGCTTTGTCTGCAAGTCGATGAGATCACCCTCGATCATATAACGTGCATCTATGCTCATATATACCACCTGTGAACCAACGATTACCTCGAACAGGCCATCGATGGCTGATTCAGATATTTGTGTCGGCTGCACATTTGGCATACTTTTAGCTAATGCCTGCCTCACCTGTTCGGCACCGGATACTTCAGCTGAAACAGAAAGCGAGACTGATAGAGATGTAATAAACAGGAAGATAGAGAAAAATTTCATATTGCACACTGCTGATTGATTAAACCTGGTAGAAGGACAACAGGGATTATAGTTAATTCCATTAAATCTTGATATAGCTGAATTAATTATCTATTCACTAACCTGACGGGCAGGTCTTATCGATCGTTCACAAGCCAGGCCCAAGCCTAAACACGAGTCAGGCGCGGGGATGATGTTGCTGATACATATCACGTAAGCGTTTATCAGCGACATGCGTATATATCTGGGTGGTCGATATATCACTATGTCCCAGCAACATCTGAACCACCCGTAGATCAGCACCATGATTCAACAGATGTGTCGCAAAGGCATGCCTCAAGGTGTGCGGTGACAGCTGATCTGTATCAATTCCGGCAATCACTGCATAACGTTTAATCATGTACCAGAACGCCTGGCGCGTCATCGCTTTACCCCGCCTGGTTAAAAATACTTCACTGCACTGGCTGGCATTTTTCTGACTGGATGAAACCCGCAGCAACTGTGGTCTAGACTGTCGGTTATAGTCCTGCAGCCAGTCCAGTGCGACCTCGCCAACCGGTACCAGCCGTTCCTTGTTGCCTTTACCGATAACCCTGATGACACCCTGCTGCATCGAGACCTGTGTGGTCTGCAAGTTGATCAACTCACTGACACGCAAACCTGTAGCATACAACACTTCAAGCATCGCTCTGTCGCGTAAACCCAGATCATCAGTTACATCGGGTGCCGATAACAGGTCTTCGATCTGCTGCTCATTTAGAGATAGTGGTAACGTCCTGTCACCTTTTGGTGATTCAAGCAGATGGGTCGGATCTTCGCTGATACGGTTCTCACGAAAAAGATAGAGATAAAATCGGCGCAAGGTTGATAACAATCGAGCAACTGAGCGTCGCTTTTGATGGATACTGTAGTTATATGCGAGGTAATCCTGAAGCAGGCTGGTATCAGCATCGAGCAGGCTGGTATTGTTTTTTTCAAGCCAGAGGGAAAAACCGGCGAGATCATTTCTATAGGCCGACAGGGTATTATCACTGAGGCCGTTTTCCATCCATAGATGGTCGATAAAACCTTCGATTTGCCGCTGTTCTTCTGCTGGTATTTGATCAAATTTTGCCATAGCCGGATTATAGGTTAAAAAAAGCCACTCATACCTGATGAGTGGCTTTTCATATTACTTAGCTATATGCTGATTATCTACGACGTTTACGGCTTTTTGGCTTAAGGGCCTTCTCAATCTTGGCCATTTCTTTCTTAGACCAGCTTTCCACAAACTTGGCAACGGCAGCTTCTTTTTTCTCAGCCATCTTGATCAAAAGATCCTGACGTTTCCTCGTCGTTGCTACCTCAGCCTTTGCAGCAGCGACAGCAGAAGCCGCCGCAGCTACACGATCACGCAGTTTTTGCTTGGCAGCCGCCGCATTGACCCTGGCTTTTGCCTTTCGCTCAGCGGTAGCCTTTTTCTTTGCCGCTAATGCTTTACGCTTAGCGGCTACGGCCTTTTTTTTTGCGGCTGCCGCTTTTTTCCTCGCTGTAGCTGCTTTTTTCTTGGCAGCCGCTTTTTTCTTAGCGGCTGCAGCTCTTGCTGCAGCTGGTGATTTCTTGGCTACCTTTTTCTTGGCTACCTTTTTCTTAGCTACCTTTTTCTTAGCTACCTTTTTCTTAGCGACCTTTTTCTTAGCGACCTTTTTCTTAGCGACCTTTTTCTTAGCCACTTTCTTTTTAGCAGCTGCTTTCTTCTTGACTACTTTTTTCTTAGCTACTTTTTTCTTAGCCGGTGCTTTCTTCTTAACAATTTTTTTCTTTGCAGTTTTTTTCTTAGCTGGTGCTGTACGCTTAGCTACTTTTTTCTTCACTACTTTACGCTTAGCTACCTTTTTCTTTGTTGCTTTTTTCTTTGTTGTACGAGCCATCTTCGAAGTCCCCTTTTGTGAGTTACGTTCAAAAGTATAAAACGAAATTCTAATTTAGCAAACTTTTTTTATAAATTACAAATTTATTTTACAAGGTAAATAAAACACTTAACTGATGAAAATGTTTTTTATTGAAATAAAAAAAATTATTTTTACTAACTTAATATTTATTTAAGCATGTATACAAGGGTTAAAACCTGAAACCGGTTTGCACAAAAGCACCAACAGAGCTATCTGAATAGACTGCCGCAATATCAAGATTAAAGCCTAACCAGAAACCGACACCAGCTGTTAATGCAGTGTCTTTAGCACCATCGGGTATACCACTTGCTACATTTTTTCTTGCACCGATACGAAGCTGAGCGAAATCAAAAGCATTAAACTCGGCACCCACAGCTAATAACTGTGTTTTTAAATCATCGAATACCGGGTTTGCTAATAGCGGTTTATTCTCTCTCAGGTCATAATCAACAGCGACAGTGACAAGGCTATTATAATAAGCAACACCGAGACGTGCTTCTGTATCAAAATTCAAAGTTGCACCACCAACTTTAAATTCATCAGTTATCAGGTTACGAAGATTCAGGCCAAGACGAAATGAGTCTGAGATATCATAAGCCAGGCCAAGGTCAACTGTAGAAAATGTACCCAGATCGCTCTTGTTATCCTGATCAGTAAGACTATCGAAGCCATCGACATTTCTTATCGACTCCCGGTACGATATCGCCTGCAAATCGACCAGTTTCGGTTTGATACCCACTGATAGTTTTCTTTCGGCCAGCTGGAAGGCTTTTGCAAAAGAAACACCAAATTCGGTCGCCAGAACGCCTTCTACATTCAGTATATTCCTGGTATCACTGGTGACCTCCTGTTCGAACTGGGCCAGGTCACAACCCGGATCGACAAATAACTCACAGGCGAGGTCTGTCACGGTACCAGCACCTATTGCATCGGCCCGAATACTGAGGGCCATGGCGAATGAATCGAAAGCAATACCCATCGCTGCAAGTCCAGATATATCTGCAGCCATATCTTTACCCTCGATACCATTGACCACATCCGACATCTGCACCAGTGCAGTCGCTTCACCGACTACGTCACCAGCATTTTGTGCCGCCTGTCTGCGGTCGTCTGCAGCCTGGTAAGCATCGATATCAGATATCAGGTCATCGTTATCACGCAGGAATGCACCGACACCGATCAATAATGAGAAATCATCATCCGGTCGCTGATTCGTCAGCATTGCAGGATTTGCCCATGCCGCTGTTGCCAGGTCAGCGGTCGCTGTTGATACTCCGCCCATACCCAGTGAACGCCCTTCAAAAGCAAAGGGAACAGCATCAGCTGCATGAGAGAACACTGTAAAAGTAATTAATGTTAAAATTTTTCCGTTGATTTTGTTATCAAGTTTCATATCCATCTCGCAATAGTGTCATGTGATAATTTATTTAATACATTCAGCTATAACGAGCATATATCAAACTTAACCAAAAACAAGGTTTCCTGCTAACATGCCTCTCCAGTATTAAGCTGCCTGTGAAGCTGTTCACAGAAATTCAACAGCTGCTTCACTAACTAACTGCAAAACACTTTTATGAATGACGAAACCATACCCGAAGCAAGATATGTCGGCTTATTCAGACGACTGTTCGCGATCTTCTATGACTGTTTTCTTTTGATCGCCATCCTCTTTATCGTCTCCGGCATAGCCACTGCCCTTAATGGCGGCAAAGCAGTCGAACCGGGAGATGCTATCTACCCGATACTCGTGATACTGATCTTGCTGCTATGCTACCTGTATTTTTCCTGGTTCTGGATCAATGGCGGCCAGTCATTAGGCATGAAGACATGGCGTATACAGTTAAAAAGCAACGATCATGGAAGGGCTAGTGATTCATCTATCGATCATAAGACAGCAGCAATTCGTTTCTTCACTGCGCTCATTTCATGGGGATTTTTTGGACTGGGGTTTCTCTGGGCACTGTTCGATAAGCAGAATCGCTGCTGGCATGATATCAGCAGCAAAACAGTGCTTATCGACCTGCGTGCGAGAAGGGATTAGGCAACTGGCAAAAACAGTAACGGAACATACTCGTCAGTTCACCCGCCTCATAAAGAACAGACTGACCAGCACGACCAGTGTCAGAGGGATGGCAGCACTTAAAATAGGCGCAATATTCAGCGCCAGGCCAAGGTGATTGATGGAACGGTTGATCACGAAGTAAACAATTCCTATGAGCAGTGCCAGTATCAGACGCTGACCGACCCCACCGCTTCTGGGTGTTGTCGAGAAAACGATAGGCATGGCGATCAGCAGCATCGCAAGGCAGGTCAGTGGCGTAAAGACTTTTATCCAGAAGGCCAGCTTATATTCTCCGTCATCCAGCTTATTCTCCTGTAGATATTCACTGTAAGTCAGCAACTCTGCAGCCGACATATCTTTCGACTCCAGCTCGAGAACAGTAAACAGCTCAAGAAGGATAAGACGTTTCATCTTCAGTTGTTTTTCAAATGAGGTTGAAACACCTTCCGTTGATATATCAGAGCGGCTTATCTTATCAAGCACCCATTCATCATTGAGATATTGCGCATGCTCAGCATGGATTATGGAAGCTAAACGACGATTATCATCCAGCTCATAAAGGCGTATATTCTTTAGCTGACGATCGGGTAATATCTGCTTCACATTGACATAGCGGTTACCGTCACGTGCCCAGATATCATTGCTACCACCGACGATCAGTTTCTTTTCCAAAGCTTCTGCGCGGTAAGCTTTTGCCATCCTGGTGGTAGACGGAACCAGGTACTCCCCTAGTAGAGCAACCAGGACAGCCAGCAACAGACCGGTCTGTAACACCGAACGCGTGATCCGCATGGTGCTGATACCGGAAGCACGCATCACAATCAGTTCGGAATTTGCCGCCATTGCGCCCAGCGATAATATCCCACCCAGCAACAGTATCGATGGTGACAGGTCATACAAACGCTGCGGTAACTGCATCATCACGAAAACGGCTGCTTGCAACGCGCCATAATCACCGGTACCAACGCTATTTAATTGAGAGACGAAGTCGACAAAGGCAAAGATAGACAGCATGACAAAAGATGCCATAAAACAACCAACGCTGACTGATCTTGCGATATAACGATCAAGTACCATCACTACGCTCCGGCGCTCTTCTTACCAAGACCAATCAGGTAACCGCTGCGTTTTAACAGGTATGCGGTAAATATGACCGCGATGAGATGAACCCACCAGGTGCCAACCCAAAGCGGAACTTTTTGTTGAACGATCCAGGTTTTCCCGATACCAAGAAAGTTGGAATATACCAGGTACAGCACCAGTGCCAGTGCCAGTTTTGCATATCGACCACTACGAGGATCAGTCTGGCTCAGTGGCAATGCCATAAAAGCGACGATGATAGTAGCGATCGGCAATGCCAAGCGCCATTGTAATTCAGCCTGATCTTTCGGCTCGGTAGAGTGCCACAGCTCAGTCATACTCTTAGATTTTTCAGAGATATGCGCCTCGACCTGCTTGTCTGCGATATGTACGCCATACTCCCTGTATCTGATGATTTTAAAACCGGCCTCACCGGCATCGCCAACATAGTGCGTACCATCATTCATCATCATATAACGACGTCCATCTGCATTGAAATAACTTTCAGTGCTGGCAGCCAGGTCAACATGATTATTATTTTCATTCTGCTGCTGAAAAAACACACTATCGATCGCCTGACTGTCCTCACTCGATGATTCAAGAAACAGAACGCTTCCTTTGCTAGCTCGGTTGAACTGACCGACCAGCAAGGTATCGACCTCGGCCTGACTCTGGATCTCAGCGGCGATCTGAGCGCGTTGCAGATTAATCATCGGCCTGGCAAACATCATCAACAATAACAACAGCACCGTGGTCGGTATCGCGAGCATCATCAATGGTCGATACCATTGCATCGGACCGATACCGGCAGACATCATCGCCGCCATCTCACTGTCTCTATACAAACGGCCAAACGCGATCAATATCCCCATCAGCATGCTGAGCGGTATCAGCACCATGGCGAATTCGAACAGGCTATTCATCAGGTATGCCATCAAAGCAGTGATCGGGATAAACCCCTGAGACACCCAGCTCAACAGATGGACCACCTCCGTACTGAGAACGATAACCAGCAAGACGAAAAGCACCGAGAGACAGGCAATCAGCAACTCTTTTGCGATGTATTTATCTATAATGGACAGCTTCATTTCATTTCATCCTGCAATAACAGAAGTTTAACCTGAAAACTTCTATAAACGGCAATTATCGAGGCAAAAGCCTGAATAAGGCTTAAAAAGTGAAGAAACCGACTACCCTCGGTTCCTTAAATTGCATACAATCCCCTGTAGCAATTTTATCCTCTAAGCATGTAAAAATATATCGATAAGCGGAGCACTCATGGAATACACAGTAAAAAGCGGCAACCCCGAAAAACAAAGAATCGGATGTGTTGTGATACCGGTTTTTGCCTCTAGAAAACTATCCTCATCCGCAAAGATCATCGACAAGGTCAGCAATGGCTATATCTCTAACCTGTTACGGCGTGGTGAGATCGAGGGTGATATCGGTAATGCCCTGCTCCTGCACAATGTAGAAAACACCTTATGTGACCGTATACTGCTGATCGGCTGTGGTAAAGAGAAAGACGTCGACGTCAATGCCTTCAAAAAGATCAATTGCAACATGGTGAAGCGTCTACAGTCCAGCGGCGCCACTGAGATCGCATCATACCTCACAGAAGTCTCGGTAAAACGCAAAGACATAAGCTGGAAGATACATCACTCGATCGAAGCTATCGACGAATGCCTATATAAGTTCGACCAGCTCAAGTCAAAAAAGGAGGAAGCTCGGCGTCCGTTAAGAAAATTCATCTTCAGTGTCAATGGCCGCGGCCAGCTGATGCAGGGAGAACAGGCGGTACGACAGGGAATGGCTGTTTCTGCCGGCATACATCTCGCCAAAGACCTGGGTAACCTGCCGGGTAATATATGTACCCCAGATTACCTCGCAAAGCAGGCGGTCAAGCTGGCCACCCAGCATAAAAAATTGAAGACCTCTGTACTGGAAGAGAGTGATATGGAGAAGCTCGGCATGGGCTCCCTGTTGTCTGTCTCAAAAGGCAGCCGCGAACCGGCGAAATTGATCACCATGGAATACATGGCTGGCGACAAAAAACAGGCGCCGATCGTCTTTGTCGGCAAAGGCGTCACCTTCGACTCTGGTGGCATCAGTCTGAAGCCAGGCGCCGCCATGGACGAGATGAAATATGATATGTGCGGCGCAGCCAGTGTTATAGGCGTACTAAGCGCCTGTGCAGACCTGCAACTGCCGATGAATATCGTCGGTATCATCCCCGCAGTGGAAAATATGCCTGACGGTATCGCCAGTCGACCTGGCGATGTGGTTACCAGCATGTCTGGCCAGACCATCGAGATATTGAATACCGATGCCGAGGGCCGTCTCATATTGTGTGATGCTCTCAGCTATGCAGAAAAATATGACCCACACGTCGTCATCGATATCGCGACCCTGACCGGTGCCTGTATCGTTGCCCTCGGTGCACATCCTGCTGGACTGCTCAGTAACCATAATCCGCTGGCAAACGATCTCCTGTCTGCGGGCCAGACCAGCGGCGATCGATGCTGGCAGCTGCCGTTATGGGACGATTACCAGGAGCAGCTGAAGAGCAACTTTGCAGACATGGCAAACATAGGCGGCAAGGGAGCTGGCACTATCACTGCTGCCTGCTTCCTCTCCCGCTTCACCAAGAAATACCACTGGGCCCATCTCGACATCGCCGGTGTCGCCTGGAAGAGCGGTGAACATAAGGGGGCGACCGGCCGTCCGGTCGGACTGCTTGCACAGTACGTCCTCGATCGCTGTGAAGACTGCCAATGAATATGAGTAGCGATGCCTGATTACGACCCTAAGAGCATACCGATCCTCGACGATATCATCGAAGATGATATCGTCGAGGAAAATAAGAGCGAACCAGAACTGGCAGCTCCCGAGCTTGATGATTTTGAGTATCGCGCCGGTGATGACTCATCGATCGATAGCCTGGACTTACTCACCAGTGATGCCATAGATACCGAAGGGGATACAGCGCAGCCTGAGCTCGGTAGCATCGATCAGCTGACTGCTTCGGCGGAGGATGACCGGGCTGAAGACGATACGCATACAATAGAATCAGCCCTGATCGATTACCATGCAGACCAGGAAGAGGCAACGATTGATTTTCACAACGAATCACAAGCTGTCAAGGATATCCTTCATGACAGTGATGACCTCAGCCATGATGACCTGAATGAGATAAATGCCGAGGAGAAAGAGATCGATCCGGTTCAGCCGGCAACACTCAGCTCGGTTGTCGATGAAGTAGTAAAACAGCTGGTACCGGCTATGGAACAGCAGTTACGCTACCTGGTACAACAGGCACTGGAAGAAAAGCTGCCAGACGAAATCCTGCAACAGCTCTCAAATGAGAAAACTGACTGATTACAAATCATCTTTTTGTACCCGCTACCTACCCCGTTAGTTCCTGCCCAATAAAAATCAAGGCGCAAATACAGCAAGCCGTAGCGGCATGTTGTATAATTCTGCGCTTTGAATCAGCGACACTGAGTCCATAATGGAAAAAACCTACAACCCGCAAGCCATCGAAAATAAATGGTACGAAACCTGGGAAAGCAACGGTTACTTCAATGCCAACCAGAGCTGTGAAGGTGCCGGCAAGACTGCAGAATGCAACAACTTCTGCATCATGATACCGCCACCGAATGTCACCGGCCGCTTGCACATGGGACATGCCTTTCAGGATACCATTATGGATGCCATGATTCGCTATCATCGCATGAAAGGTGACAACACATTATGGCAGGTCGGCACCGACCATGCCGGCATCGCCACACAGATGGTCGTCGAGCGCCTGATCAATGCCGAAGGCAAGACCCGGCATGATTACGGGCGGGAAAAATTCACCGAAAAAATCTGGGAATGGAAAGAACACTCCGGTAACACTATTACCAGACAGTTGCGCCGCATGGGCGCATCACTCGACTGGTCACGAGAACGCTTCACCATGGATGAGGGACTATCGACAGCAGTAACAGAAGTGTTTGTACGCCTCTATGAAGAGGGCCTGATCTATCGCGGCAAGCGCCTGGTCAACTGGGACCCGGTACTGCACACCGCTGTATCCGACCTGGAAGTGCTGTCAAAAGAAGAGAACGGCCACATGTGGCACATCCGCTATCCGCGCAGTAACGGTGCAGGTCACGTCGTGGTTGCAACGACACGCCCGGAAACCCTGCTGGGTGACTTTGCTGTAGCGGTTAACCCGACTGATGAACGTTATTCCTATCTGCTCGGTGAATTTCTTGAACTGCCGCTGACCGGGCGCAAGATCCCTGTTCTGGCGGATGAACATGTCGATGCCGAGTTCGGCACCGGCTGCGTCAAGATAACACCGGCGCATGACTTTAACGACTACCAGGTCTGGTTACGCCACAAGAATAAGACAGAAGTCCGTGAATTGCCGCATGGTGGCCTGATCAACATCCTGACCAACGATGCAGCCATTCGGGACAATGAAGACGATATTCATAACATCATCCCTGAAGCCTATATCGGCATGGACCGTTACCAGGCCCGCAAGCAGATCGTTGCCGACCTCGATGCCGCCGGACTGCTGGAAAAAGTCGATGACCATAAACTGATGGTGCCTCGTGGTGACCGTTCTAACGCTGTCATCGAGCCATTTTTGACCGACCAGTGGTACGTAAAAGTAGAACCGCTGGCGAAACCGGCGATCGAGGCGGTAGAGAACGGCAGTATTAAATTCACCCCGGACAACTGGAAAAACACCTACTTCGAATGGATGAACAATATCGAAGACTGGTGCATCTCGCGCCAGATCTGGTGGGGCCATCGCATACCGGCATGGTATGACGATGTCGGCAACGTCTATGTCGGTCATGATATCGACGAGGTGCGTAGCAGAAACAAGCTACCCGATGATTTTCCTCTGACACAGGATGAAGATGTCCTCGACACCTGGTTCTCTTCTGCATTATGGCCTTTCTCTACCCTGGGCTGGCCGGAGAAAACACCGGAGCTGGAAACATACTACCCGACCAACGTACTGGTCACCGGCTTCGATATCATCTTTTTCTGGGTCGCTCGTATGATCATGATGGGGCTCAAGTTCATGGGCGACGTGCCCTTCCATGAAGTCTATGTGCACGGCCTGGTACGTGACGCCGAAGGCCAAAAGATGTCGAAGTCTAAGGGCAACGTACTGGACCCGATGGATGTGATCGACGGCATCGACCTCGAATCACTGGTCGAGAAGCGCACCAGCGCAGTAATGCAGACTCACCAGGTAGAACGTATCGAGAAGCTTACCCGTAAAAACTTCCCTGATGGTATCCCCGCGTTCGGCACCGATGCCATGCGCTTCACCTTTGCAGCGCTGGCCACTACCGGACGCGATGTGGTGTTTGCACCGTCACGTATCGAAGGTTATCGTAATTACTGCAACAAGATATGGAACGCCACACGTTATGTATTGATGCAGGCCGAAGACAAAGACTGCGGTCTGCTAGAGGATGGTTCTGATAATCCGGATGCTGTGTTATCACTCGCCGACCGCTGGATCATCTCACGCTTACAGCGCGTCGAAGCCCGCATCGAAAAGCACAGCGACAATTCACGCCTCGATCTGATCGCGCAGGAGCTGTATGCCTTCGTCTGGGAAGACTACTGTGACTGGTACCTGGAACTGTCAAAACCAGTACTGTTCAACGACGAAACGCCGGAGAATGAACAACGCGGCACGCGCCGCACACTGGTCCGCGTACTGGAGACACTGTTGCGCCTGAATCACCCGATCATCCCGTTCATCACCGAAGAGTGCTGGCAAAATGTTGCCCCGCTCGCTGGCGTCCACGGTGAAAGCATCATGCTGCAACCCTACCCGGAGTCTGACGACAGCAAGATCGATGACAAGTCTGAGGCAGACCTGGAGTGGGTCAAGACCTTCGTCAGTGGTGTGCGCCGCATACGTTCCGAGATGGATATCCCACCGGGTAAACCGCTATCGCTGCTGCTGCAGAATGCCAGCGACCAGGACAAACAGCTCTACCAGGACAACCGCACCTTCATCGAGACCCTGGCCAAGATAGAAGACAGTGAATGGCTGGCTGAGAAAGACCAGGCGCCGGAATCGGCCACCGCCCTGGTCGGCGAGATGAAGATACTGATCCCGCTCGCAGGACTTATCGACAAGGATGCCGAGCTTGCACGCCTGGCAAAAGAGATCGGCAAGATACAGGCAAACGTCGACAAGACCACGGCCAAACTGGTGAACAAGAACTTCGTCGACAAGGCCCCTGCCGCCGTCGTCGAAAAAGAGAGGGAACGGCTGGCTGAGATGACCCGCTCGATGGAACAGCTGAAGGAACAGGCGGAAAAGATCCAAAAGCTGTAAAAGCGAGTTGTAAGTTACAGGTTTTAAGTTATTAAGTATTATGCGGCTGATCTTACTTATAACTTATAACTCACAACACCCAAAAGCCTTGCAAACCATCAGCCTGGCGCGATATCCTTTTTACAATACAAAACTTCATGATCGAATACTATGGCTACACCAGAGAAAACTGAACAGATACTGCAGACACACGCCAGCCTGATACTCGCGGTCGTGCAGACCATCCATAACCCCGAGTTCAAGCCGCAGCTGGATATGGTACTGCAACAATCGGCACAGAACGGCTGGCAGGACCTGGTCAATGCCATCAACAAGATCGTCGCCGGAAGCCGTGATCAGTCACTTGTCAATGGCCTCGACGAAGAAGATGCCGTCATCGTCGACAGCATACTGCGCGGCCTGCAGGACCCGGCCACGCTGCCATCATCAGAACAGACAGGTGATGCCACCAAAGCCGCGCCGATGATAGCGCGCTTGATCAGCGAAGCATCCCGCGGTGACCATAACGCACTCTCCATGCTCGGCACTATGGCAGAACAGATGTCCAGGGCCGGCGGTGACATGGCCAGCCTCAGCGCGGTGATCAAAGACATGATCGATGGCGAGCGCAACATCGACAAACTGTGCACACGCATGGGCGCACAGGGTGAGTCGCTGATAACGCAGATCGTGAGCGAACTGGGCAAACTTGATACACATTAGACCCTGATCATCCCATGATGCCCTCTGACCAGCTCGTTATCCAGCAGACAAAAAACTGGATCGAACAGGTTGTCATCGGTTTCAAGCTGTGCCCGTTTGCTTCACAGCCATTTCAAAATGACAGTATCGAATATGTCGTCAATATCGACGACTCCATCGAACATCACCTACAGCATCTGGCAGACTATTTCTCGAGACTGGATGAATCGCATGCCATAGAGACCAGCCTGTTAATTTACCCTGATGCTTACCAGGAATTCGACGACTATCTCGACTTTTTATATCTCGCAAACCAGTTACTGGAAGATCTCGATTATCCAGGCAGCTACCAGATCGCCAGCTTCCACCCCAATTACCGGTTTGAAGACAGCGATGAAGATGATGCCGGTAATTTCAGCAACCGCTCACCCTACCCGATGCTGCACCTGATAAGAGAAAGCAGCCTTGAAAAAGCGATATCCAGCTACCCGGATATCGAGCAGGTGCCGGTGAATAATATAAAAAAACTGCGAGAGATTGGTTTTGAAGCTCTGTTGGAGAAACTGAAAAGGTTCACAGTGTAAGACAGTTCGCGGAACAAGATTACCCTCTGCAATAAAAAATCAACTATGAAGAAAAAGTCATGAGCATCTTAACAACTATCGCTATCTGCATTGTCATCCTCCTCCACCTGTTATTCCTGGTGCTGGAAATGTTTTTATGGAATACATCGATAGGCAGAAAAACATTTGGACTATCAGAAGAGTTCGCAAAACAATCAGCCTCGCTGGCAGCCAACCAGGGACTGTATAACGGTTTCCTGGCAGCCGGCCTGTTATGGGGACTGATCAGTACCGGCGGCTTTGATGCCCTGATTTTTTTCCTCAGCTGTATTATCATTGCAGGACTTTACGGGGCGATAACCGCGAGTGCCTCGATCCTGTTTATACAGGCATTACCGGCAGCAGTCGCAATGCTACTGTTGATACTGAACAATTAATAAACCATAGGCAATACTATGAACCACTATACTAAAAATACTATAAAACTCTTCTCTTCATTCTGCCTGGTATCAACGCTGATTGCCTGCTCCCCTGCCAGCGATAACACCACTGAGAGACCAACAGCACAGTCTGATGCGACGGCAAAGGAAGCCATTAATAGTGAGTTTCCATATGCCTTTGACAAGGTAACGGATAACACCTGGGTGATGCATGGTCCGCGCGAACTGCCTAATCCGCAGAACAGAGGCTTCATGAATAACCCGGGCATCGTGCAGACATCCGCAGGACTGGTCATGATCGACCCAGGCTCTACCGTACAGGTCGGTGAGAACGTACTTGCCGAGGTCAAAAAGGTAAGCGACCTGCCTATCGTCGCGGTCTTTAATACGCATATCCACGGCGACCACTGGCTGGCAAACCAGGCAGTCAAAGCCTCATATCCCGAGGTGAAGATTTACGGCCATCCAGAGATGCTGGCAGAGATCGAAAATGGCGAAGGTGAAAACTGGGTCAACCTGATGGACAGCATGACAGAAGGCGCCAGCAAGGGCACCATCGTGGTTGCACCTGACAATGCTGTCGACAATAGCAACATCATCGAAGTCGGTGACACACAGTTCAAGATACATCATTACGGTATCGCCCATACCAAGACCGACATCATGATCGAAGTCACTGAGAATTCCGTGATCTTCCTCGGCGATAATGTTCTGTCACTGCGTATACCGAGAACCTCTGACGGTACCTTCCAGGGTAATATTTCTACCATCAAGACCATACTTGAGATTGATGCGAAGACCTATGTACCCGGTCATGGCCCGACAGGTGACAGGGCCATGGTTGAAACATACCTGGGTTACCTGACATCTATCTACGAAGCTGCACAGAAAGCGTTCGAAGATGATTTGGACAGCAGCGATGTGATCGGCATCACGAAAGAGACCACGGCTGCTTATAAAGACTGGCAGGGTTATAACGATCTGCTGGGGCCACAGGGAGCGCAGGCTTATAGTGAAGTCGAGGCTGCTGAGTTTTAATATTGCGCTGACATCTCGTCTATATAAAAAAAGTGACGCAGGCATTAAGCATCAACCCAGCTGCCACCTGTTATTTATTTCCTATAAATAGTTACCGTACCTTTTACCGGTCTAGCCACTATTGTTGACATTGATAGGACTTTGAAAGCGCTTCAACAACGATTTGCGCGGCCGGTTGCGCCAGGTTAGTGTCTGATCGCCTGGCATGTTGCGTATAAGCTTTAGCAAGGCTTCGAGATGTTACCCCTTCGGGCACGCAAATTTTCATCGCTACAGCTTGACTGGAAGCGTGTGAAGGAAGACGGATAGTCTCTTCAACACCACTAATAAAACCCGAGCAATAACTTTGACGCTTTCTACCGAGATCGGTCAGAGAGCTTGATGAACAATATGTCAATAAATCACGAGCGGTTAGCTGTTGAGGAAAAATGGGTTGAGTGGTATCTGCATCATCTTTTCCTGTAGCAGATCCCCAAGCAAGAAAGAACAAAATACAAATATAAATAATCTTCATACCTACCTCATTAATTTCATCGCTTTATAAGTTAAAAGTAAAAAGGGCTCTACCCGCTTTAACGCTGAGAGATCTCTGCTCACGCCGAGATGACAGCCACCACTTACAATTTAATTATAAATCCCATGCTCCCGCGTTGACAGGAACCTGATCTTTGGCCATTTCTCGATGGTCATATCGAGATTAACCCGTGTCGGTGCGATATAGGCCAGGTCGCCTGCATGATCTAGCGACAGGTTGGTTGTCTGCCGTGCCTTGAACTTATCCAGCTCTTTATCATCATCACACTCTACCCAGCGAGCAGTGGTGACATTTACCGC
>JABDRN010000133.1 GCA_013041745.1 Gammaproteobacteria bacterium | reverse complement strand
GTATCACCGAGAGCACGATCAGACCAAGCGCCAGTGCACTATGGGACAAAATCCCCAGCAGAGTATCGGTGGAAAGATCACGCTGCTTCTCCAGCCAGAACAGCAGCACAGCGATGAGCACACCGATGATACTGACACCTGCCATCGGCAGCTGATCGGCTGCCACGGCGAGTGCCACACCCAGCAATGCAGCATGTGCCAGGGTATCACCGAAGTAGGCCATACGACGCCAGACCACGACACTGCCCAGGGGGCCGACGACCAGTGCCAGCGCTAACCCTGCTGCCAGCGCATACCAGATGAAACTGTCATAGAACAAGGCGGCCATCACCTGTTATCCTGATGGTGCTCACAGCTGTGGCAATGTTCAGATTCAACGATATTGCCGCTCAGGTCATGTTCATGATCATGGTGGTGCGAGTACAACGCCAGACCTTCTACCGCATCGCCAAACAGTTTCAGATACTCCGGGTGCTCGCTGACATCATCAGGGTGCCCGGTACAGCAGATATGAGAATTCAGGCAGATGACACGATCGGTAGCCGCCATGACCAGGTGCAGATCATGTGACACCATGAGGATACCGCAGTCATGCTTATCGCGGATATGACGGATCGTGTCATAGAGTCCCTGCTGGCCGATGATATCCATGCCCGATGCCGGTTCATCGAGCACCAGCAATTGCGGTTTCTTTAATAAAGCTCTCGCCAGGAGTACGCGCTGCATCTCGCCGCCCGATAGTTCCTGCATCGGTGAATACAGCAGGTAAGCACAACTGACTTCTTCCAGCATTTGCTCACAGTGTTCGATGTCATGCTGACCGGTGACGTTAAGAAAATCGCAAACACGTATCGGCATGACCTTGGGGATATCGACCCGCTGCGGCACATAACCGATGCGAAGATCATGATCACGGACCACCTCACCGCTGGTCTGATGGCTCAGGCCCAGTAAAATTTTGATCAGGCTGGTCTTACCTGCACCGTTAGGGCCGATCAGGGTGATGATTTCCTTGCTGTGCAGCTGCAGGCTGATATCGGTAAGTATGGTCTTGTCACGTATAACGTAGGCAACATTATCTGCTGCAAGCAAGACCTTGTTTTCAGCGCCTGTATTACTGGAATTATTTTGTTGAGCTGGCATAGTGACTTCGATATCGGTTAGGGTGGATATTACATGGTAATATGACGATTATAAACAACGTTAATTACAGGCTTTAATCTCCTGCCTGGCAAGGTGCGGCTATCTTCTACAGAGATTTCTTTTAACTCTATATGTTCCAGACATCGAAACACTTCACCACCCTGTTAAGCCTCGGCTTCTACCTGGCATTAATCACAGCACCGGGTATCAGCCATGCCGCAACGCCAGGTGCACCGATAGTCGTCACCATAAAACCCTTGTACTCGCTGGTCGCAAAACTGACCGAAGGTATCGAGGAACCAGTGTTGCTGATGAAACAGATGCCGTCACCCCATCACTACAGTATGCGACCATCCGAGAGGCGGCTGCTGTCAGATGCCAGGGTCATCGTATGGGTCGGCCCTCAGATGGAGACGTCACTGAGCAGGATAATCAGTCAACAGGACGCTCTTGTCATCACTGTGATGCAGGCGAACGGTGTCAAAAAACTCGAGAGACGAACGAAACATGGTCATCGACATCCCGCTGATCACGCCCACGCCAATGAGATCTCTATCGACCCCCATATATGGCTATCGATAAGAAACGCCACCGCGATCTGCAAACATATATTCCAGCAACTGGTTGCCAGTGATCCGGAGAATACGGCTCGATACCAGGCTAACCTGCGACGGCTGACTGACAGGATGACACAGCTCTCGAGGAAAATCGACGCTGAGCTGAATAACAACAGGCAGCCATTTATCACCTACCATGACGCCTACCAGTATTTCGAGGATGAACACCAGCTCAACCATATCGACTCGATAAGCTTCGACGAGGAAGCAGGCATCAGCCTGAAACATCTACACCACATCACAGACAGTATCGAAAAAAATGACGTCCGCTGCCTGCTATACCAGTCACCGAAACCTGACATCGTCGATTCCCTGACTAAAAAATCACAGCTAGCTGCCTTTGCCCTGGACCCTCTGGGACTGGACCTGGATGATGAGAACGAGGCATGGTTTCAAATAATGCTGTCCACCGCCGCTACCTTTAAACAATGCCTGGCACACTGACAAACTTATCAAAACAAACGAGCCAGTTTGACGTTAAATATCATTTTTGGACTAGACTTTACATACAGATTTAGAGCCAAATTACACAATTCGTACAAGGACAAATCAAATGCTACACCAACAGAAACTCAGATTTTCCACGACCGGGCGCGGCACCTATAATGTCACCAAACAGATCACTGAAGTCGTTGAAAATTCAGGAATAAAAAACGGCATCTGTCATATCTTCATCCAGCACACCAGCGCCTCTTTGATATTATGTGAAAATGCAGACCCTACTGTTCGCGAGGACCTGAACAGGTATATGGCGCGCCTGGTCAAAGACGGTGACGGCATATTCAAACACAAGGACGAGGGCCCTGATGACATGGCTGCTCATATCAGAACAATATTAACCCAAAGCTCATTATCTATCCCGATACACAAGGGTAAATGTGACCTGGGCCTGTGGCAGGGTGTCTTCTTATGGGAGCACCGCACTAACTCACATAAACGCAATATCGCTGTCACCATAATGGGTGAGTAAGACTGGTTAGGAATAAGTTTTTGGCATGGTTTTTCAGGACACAATCAAACTAGCACCTCAGGAAAAAGGCGCTACAGACATCACCGAACTGATCAGCAGCATCGTACAGGACGCAAAGATAAAAACCGGCACCTGCCAGCTTTTCGTGCACAATAGCCTGAGTTGCCTGTTGATCAATGATACCGCCGACGAGTCGACAAAGAACCAGACCGCTGACTTCCTGGCACAACTCGCTCCCAGCAGTGACGAAACGACCAGCATTATCGATGAAAGTATGGAGTCTATTCCTGAGCAGATGAGCGCAGCTATCACACAGAGCAGCGTCTCGTTTCCGGTAAAAAACGGTAAACCGCTGCTAGGCACCTGGCAAGGTATCTACCTGTGGGAGAAGACGTCGCGACCAAAACATAGAAAGCTCACCATCACTATCGTCGGAGAATAGCAAATAAAAAAGCGTCCCGGTGTTAAGCCGTAAGTTATCTGACAACGCGGCTTTTGAGTTCAGTAGGAAAATACCGGATTAACAGATCGAAAAGTTTTATGCCGGAGCCAATGCCGGTGAAAAACCCGCAGGGATCGCCTCAGAGTATGCGTTTTGCTGTATCGCTTCTCGCATCACCTTCTTCGCACAGCTCTTACATTTACCACAGCAGGTTCCGAGATTAAGCTCATTAGAAAGGTCTTCAATACTGCTCGCCCCTTCATTGACTGCCCTGCAAATCTGTTTATCAGTCACCTGGTTACAAATACAAACAAACATAATTACATCTCTCATTCATAGGATGAAAATATACTAATACAAATGAGAATGATTTGCAATAGCGTTTGCCTGTAGAATACCACTAGATTTAGTATGTGTATATTTATCAACAGCTTATTGATATTTATATCGTGACTTCAGGGACTATTTGTAATATTATTTTTGCCAAGTAAGCTATCCTTCTGCTTTTAGTTGATAGCCGGCCGTATACCTGATATCAACACTCCAGGTTAAACATCCAGACTCGAGGAACAAGTTTATGAAAGGCGATACTAAAGTTCTCAAATCTCTCAACAGCTGCCTGAAAGACCAGCTCACCGCGATCAACCAGTTATTTCTACATGCCCGCATGACCAAAGACTGGGGCCTGGGTGAGTTTAACGATCATGAATATAAGTGTTCTATCGATGCCATGAAGATGGCCGATGACCTTATCGAACGGATTTTATTTCTTGAAGCTCTGCCCAACCTGCAGGATCTGGGAAAACTTCAGATCGGTGAAGACATCCCCGAGATACTGTCCTGCGACCTCAATATGCTGTTAGCGATGCGCAGCAATATCCAGAACACGATGAAACAATGTGAAGAAGTTAAAGATTATATGTCGCGAGACATACTCGAAGAGATGCTGGAAAAGACCGAGGAATATATAGACTGGATAGAAACCCAGCAGTGGTTAGTTAAAAACACCGGCCTTGAAAACTACCTGCAATCACAGACAGGAGAGTATTCATGAAAGGGAAAAAGAAGGTAATAAACCAGTTACAGAAACTGCTCAATGGTGAATTAATGGCGCGTGACCAGTATTTTGCGCATTCACGCATGTATAAAGACTGGGGCCTGGAAAAACTGTACCAGCGCATAAACCATGAGATGGAAGAAGAGACCGAACACGCCGATCTATTGGTGGAACGTCTCTTATTCCTTGAAGCCAAACCCGACTTCTCACAACAGGACAAAGTCAATATCGGCAAAACTGTGCCCGATATGCTGAAGAACGACCTGGATGTCGAGTACCATGTCGTCAAGGCATTAAAAAAAGCGATCAAGATCTGCGAAGAGGAGCAGGACTATGACTCACGCGCCATCCTTATCAAGCTGCTTGATGACACGGAAATGGACCATGCCTACTGGCTTGAGCAACAATTAGGTCTTATCGATAAGATCGGGCTGCAAAACTACTTGCAGAGCCAGTTGTAATACCCTTCACCACAATCTGTAACTGCCGAACGCGTCGACCACCTTCACCATGAAAGTGAACAGATGACTTCTACACGCGAATGTTATACCAGATTACGCGGGCGCCCCTGCTGATACGCCCTGATATTATCAGCGACCTGCTCGACCAGTCTCTGCCTTGACTCCCGACTAGCCCAGGCGATATGTGGAGTAACGATGAGTTTGTCTGACGCACGACCAAGCATTGCGTTATCGATCGATGGCGGTTCCTGTTCCAGTACGTCCAGAGCAGCAGCCGCGATCTGATTCTCGTCCAGCGCTTTTAACAACGCTATTTCATCAACCAGGCCGCCACGGGCTGTATTGATAAGGATCGCATCTTTCTTCATCGTGGTAAACGCTTCGCTGTTTATCATGTGATGATTTTCTTGTGTTAACGGACAGTGCAAGGTCACCACGTCTGACTTTGACAACAGCTCATCCAAAGGGACACGAGCTTCACCTGGTTCCAGCGCAGCATCGGTATAATGCCTTTTGGCCAGTAGCACCTCCATACCGAAGCAGCGCGCCACTTTTGCTACTGCCTGGCCGAGTTCTCCATAACCTATTATCCCCATGGTCTTTCCTTCCAGTTCGCTTATCGGCTCACCGAAGTAACAGAAAAATTCGCTGCGTGACCAGTCACCGCCAGATACAGACCTATTATAGGGAACAAGTTTTCGATTCAACGCAAGGAGAAGTGAGAAAACATGCTGAACCACGGAAGAGGTTGCGTACGCCCTGACGTTACACACCTGTATGCCTGACTGTTTTGCAGCAGCAAGATCGACGTTGTTAACGCCGGTTGCAGCGACACAGATCAACTTTAAACATGGACTGTTCTTCATGACCTCACTGTCGATGATCACCTTGTTAGTCACCAGTATCTCTGCATCTTTCAGACTATGCCTGATATCTGCCGGCTCAGCGTTATCAAACCATTGCCAGTCAGCGACTTCCTGCAGCAGCGAAAAATCAAGATCACCGGGGTATAGCGAGGCTTTATCAAGAAACACAGCTGATGGTTTTGTCTTAGTCATATATTACTTGCCCGCATCTCACCACCTTCCACGGACATCGCATCAACACCTTCCCTGGCTCTTTGGTGCATATGGCCACCATCCATGAAAACTGTATGCCAGCTCAGACCTCGGTCATTTCGAAATCTGATTTACCTGCACCGCAGTCAGGACATTCCCAGTCATCAGGTACGTCTTCCCACCTTGTACCAGGCGCAAGGCCATGTTCTTCATCACCCTTTTCTTCGTCGTAAACATATCCGCATACGATGCAGGTCAAAACTTTATATGACATACTTACCTCCAGAAAATAATGCAGCTATTGTACACACACTTGATTACGTTAGAATAGTGCTGCATAAAACAAAATTAATTACCATGGATAACAATGCGGTCCCTGGTATAAAATTCAAGATGGCTCGATAAGCTGACAAGGTATACGATGACTTTAAAAAATCCCCCAGTAGTGCTATGTTTTTCTGGTGCCGACCCGACAGGTGGTGCGGGTATCCAGGCTGATATCGAAACCGTGAGCAGCCATGGCTGCGTCGCTGCCTCTATCATCACTGCGGCAACGGTCCAGGACACCGTCGATGTCATATCATTTGCGCCTATGCCATCCGAGATCGTCATCGAACAGGCAAGAGCCATTCTGGAAGATATGCCGGTATCTGCCATCAAGATCGGTATGGTCGGCAGCGCTGAAATAGCTATGGCGATCCACTCTATCCTGACAGATTATTCTGAGATCCCGGTAATCTACGACCCGGTATTCAGTACCGAGACCGACGGCGCATTGAGCACCGAAGACCTGGTCGATACAGTACGCACCCTATTGCTACCGTTGACCAGGATACTCACCCCGAATATACATGAGGTACACGCGCTGGCACCTGGCTCTGACACACCCACCGCTGCAGCGATGGGACTACTGGAATCAGAGGTGGAATATATATTACTGACCGGCACCCATGGTAAAACACCGGACGTGGTGCATACCCTGTTCAGCAATAACCGTGAACTGGAGACTTTTCATAATGACCGTCTGCCGCATAAGTATCATGGTTCTGGCTGCACACTGGCGGCCGCCATCGCCTCGCAGATCGCCCTCGGTCAGGACGTGCTCGGCGCTGTCAGACAGGGACTGGAATACACACACAAGACACTGGTCCATGCCAATCGGATAGGCATGGGACAATACCATCCTAACCGTTTCTTCTGGGACGAGAAGTGACCACAGTACCAGGCGCCACGAAAGACAGACTCAAAGGCCTCTATGCGATAACAGATGAAAACTTGATCGCTGAAGAAAAATTCAGTGAAACGATAGAAGCTGCCCTGATGGGCGGCGCCAGCATCATCCAGTACCGTGACAAGTCTTCTGATCCGACGAAAAGGTTACATCAGGCAGCTACGCTGCGTGAGCTCTGCAACAAATACGGTGCAACCTTTATCATCAATGACGATATCGGGCTGGCAAAAACGGTAACCGCTGACGGTGTTCACCTGGGCAGAGATGACACTGCACTTGCAAGCGCGAGACAAGAGCTCGGTGAAGACGCCATCATCGGAATCTCATGCTATGACGATATCGGTCTCGCTATCACTGCAGAACAGAACTCAGCCGACTACGTTGCCTTTGGCACCATGTTCTCATCGCCGACAAAACCTGATGCGGTGTGTGCAGGTCCTGATACGATCACTCAAGCCAGGAAGCAGCTCAATATACCGATATGTGCTATCGGTGGCATAAATGAAAGCAACATCCTTCAACTGGTAAATCACCATACCGATATGGCTGCAGTCATCAGCAGCCTTTTCGCTGCAGATGACATACAGCAGCGGGCTCGTTTGATGAGCCAGTATTTCATTTAATGTTCTGGTGAAAAGACCCAGCTCTCAAATAAACTGTTTAATATTTACCGCAGCATTTATGTGCAGCAGCTATTCAGACACGATAGATGCAGAAGAGACAGAGCTGACAGCTGAACAACAAACCGAGCAGCCAATAGTCAAGCAGGCGGAACAAGTGCTTGCACCGACCCCGCAACCACCATTGATCGATGCGCAAACAGAACCGAGTTATGAGCCGATAAAGACTGATAGCATTACTATAAATAAAACAGACCGGACAATTGAACAGGTCAGCGACGAAACAGTTCAACCGACACCGCAGCCACCTCTGATCGACGCACAACAAGCAACAAGTTATGAGCCTGAAACGAAACCAGAGGCAGAAGCAGATCAGCGAACAGTTACAGGCTCTGGTGATTTGGGTGAAGACGAAGCTATGCGAAATTCCGAGGTAGAAACAGCTAAAGAAGAGCCCGCGACCAGCTGGTCCGATTTACGTCCCTACCAGATAGAAGCTGACTGGGTGCAGCTCAAATCAGGCGAATGGCTGAGGGGCCGCATCATCGCCATGCAGGATTTCAGACTGGAATTCTACAGCGACGAACTAAAAAAACTTACCATCAAGTGGCGAAATGTAAAGTACATCAAAAGCTCTGCGCCATACCGGCTGCGATTTGAAGACCAGACCATAGCAGTCGGCGCGATAGAGATCACGCCTGACAAAGTACAGGTTATCACAGACTATGATGAGCAGACATTTGACCGCAGCAATCTTCTGACGATCGCATCTGGCAAAGAGACAGAGTTGAGCCTCTGGACTTTCAATATAACGGCTAGTATCAACCTGCGACGTGGTAATACTGACCAGACAGATTTCACTTCCAAGATAAATACCAAGCGTCAGACCGCACTCTCAAGAGTAACCATTGATTACCTGGGGAATTTTACCGAGGTTCGGGAGACCGAGACCATAAATAATCATCGACTAAATGGTGCTTACAATATATTTTTCGGGCGTCACCTGTTCGTCTCACCCATAGTCGCTGAGGTATATCGCGATCCCTTTCAAAACATAGCTCGCCGGGTCTATGCCGGTGCAGGTTTAGGCTACTGGCTTATCAAGAACATCTATACTGAGTGGGATATCAGCGGCGGCCCGGCATACCAGTCAACAATGTTCGATAGTGTACAGCCGGGTCAGTCGACTGAAAAGAATACGCTGACAATAGTACTGTCTACCCGGTTCAATTCCAAATTAAACAGCCGGGTTGATCTGGAAGGCTTTTACATCGCCACACTGGGTGACTCATCGATAGGAAACTATACACACCACTCGATGTTCACGGTCAAAACCGAGTTGCAGGACGAGCTCTACCTCGATGTTTCTTTCGCATGGGACAGAACCAGGCGGCCAGTAGAAAATGCCGACGGCGTCGTCCCTGAACAGGATGATTTCAAGATACTTGTCGGTCTGAGATACGACTACTAACGAAACATCTGCAGCTACCTGTCCAGCTTTTGCAGCTTTTTCATATAAGTCTCTGCTGCAAACTGATTTCCGGCATCACGGTGAAATGAGACCAGCGCGGACAATATATCTACATCCACAGGAAAACGCTGATGCGCCCCCTGCAACTGTTTAATCGCTCCGGCTGAATCGCCGGTCGAATTCAATGCTACCGCATAGACATAGACGTATCTCGCATTATCCTGCGCCAGCTCAGCTGCCATCTTTAGCTCGCTGACTGCCTCATCGTTTTTTTGCTGGCGAATCAACGATAGGCCCAATGAATAATGAACAACTGCATTATCAGGCGACAGCTGTTTTGCTTTTTCGAGGATGGCATTTGCATCTTTATCATTCTTCTGTATCCGGTACAGGTCTGCCAGATTGATGTATACAGCGATAAAACTTGAATCCAGCTCGATCGATTTTTGATAAGCCGCTTTCGCCTTGTCGAACTGCTGTTTGGCAACATAGAAGTTGCCGAGATTAAGCTGGGATTCTGGGCGATCAGCATTTACCATCTGCGAGTAGATATATTCTTCTGTCGCTGAATCGACGACCTTTCGTTGCTGCTCAGGCAGATCACCCAGGGGTATCGATGCCAGGATGCGTGCAGCTTCTATGCGCACCACTCTTACCTCATCCGACAATAAGGGATACGCCCACTGTACTTTTATCTGTGCAGGCAGGTTCTCCAGCGCACTGACAGATGCCAGCCTCACTAGAGCACTCTCATCTTCCAAGCCGGCCTGTAGAGCATCGGCATTCGCCTGGTCAAGATACGAAGGTAAGAATGACAGTGATGTCGCCCTGGCGATATCAGGTGTTGCTGTATCTCTTATCTGTGCTGCCAATAACTTACCGGCATCTCTATCACCTGTTCTGGCAGCATGTAACGCTTCGGTATATTGCTGAAATCCTGTTGCTGGATCACCGTACCACTCCCTGGTTTTACTCGAAGCCCAGCTGGCATCTTCGTCTTCATGACAGTTGTTACAGGCATTGGGCACACCGGTTTTAACCGAGAGATCGGGGCGCGGAATCCGCATGCTGTGATCATGCCGCGGATCGACAACCATGTAGTCTCTCGGCGGCATATGACATTCAGCACAGGACGCACCAGCATCACCCATGTCATGAAAATGATGTTTCTTACTGTCGAACTTTTCTGCCTCATGGCATTGCAGACAGACGCCATTGCCCTGCTGCTTCAATTGCAGACTATGCGGTTCATGGCAGTCACTGCAGGTCACCCCCTGGTGATACATCTTACTCTGCAGGAACGAACCGTAGACATAGACTTCGTCCTGTATCTGGCCATCTGCAAAATACATACCCTCATCGAGCAACCGCGGCATGTAATGATTCAAAAAAGGTTTACCCGGTGAGTAATCATCGGATATCGAGCCACGACGTGAATGACATTGTGCACAGACTTCTATCTCTTTATCGGTCTCCCGTTTATGACTACGCACTGCTGAGCCTTTTTCAGCATCCATCTGCCATAACACTGCATTACGTTCATCAAACAGTAGCTCTAACCCTTTGTTAACAGCAGATCGATCTTCCGGTTTCTTTTTAGCCCAGCTGACATGATTTGAAGCGGGGCCATGACAGGACTCGCAGGAGACATTGATCTCGGACCAGCTGGTTTTGAAGGTATCGGTTTTACTGTCGTAATTTTTCTGCAGATTGGTGGAGTGACATTCCGCACACATGCCATTCCAGTTGAACGAAA
>JABDRN010000059.1 GCA_013041745.1 Gammaproteobacteria bacterium | reverse complement strand
GTCTGACCTGGCCGGCTTATGGGATAGTTCTGAGAACAATGGCGTTAAAAAAGACCTTATCTATACCAGGGTGAGCAGTGCAGGCGCCATCATCGAATATGATTTCGACGGAGATGAAGTAGATGCCGGCTTGAACTGCTACCAGGTAGATACCGGTGCGCTGTCGGTCATCGCTGACAACCGTTTTCTGGTGACTACTGATATGCATGCAGATAAGAAGTTTGAAGTCGAGCTCGAGTGGCTGGATGCAGGCAATGCCTTAAAGGTCTATTTTATCGATGAAAACGAGCCAGCGAAAATATCAAGTTCACAGATCTGGACGCGTGTCGCCGATGAATCCATACTCGATGATGAGCCGCCCTGCAGGCGTTAACGGCTGCTCTTCTAATCCTTTAAATATCCATGCGGGCATTCAACAGGAATGAGTCTGCATTGTCGCTGGAAATGTACCCGATGCCTGCAGAGAACACTTTTTTGAAAAAGAGCCTGGCAGACAGGTTGTAGGAGAATGTCGTGCTGTCGAATACTTCAGTATTGTATCCTGCGAGTTCTAGTTCCAGGCCATTCCTGCCTTTATGGCGCAGGCCAACTCCAAACACGGTGCCATAGTCGCTATCATCGTCAGCTGCTGAGCCGTCAGCTACGTCTACTTCCGCTTTGGTCGCTGACAGGTTGGCAAAGATATCTGTTGCCGGGGCGAGAGTGGTGTGTGCGATCAAGCCCAGGTCTGTCTTTTTCGAAGTGTCGACTTCTATACCCTGGAACGTTCTGAAAGTAGTAGAAATGACTGACAGGGAGAATGCGAGATGTGAGTTGATATCAAGTGATAACGAAAAACCGAAGCCGTTACCTTCGATGTCCTCGGTTGAGCTGCCCAGGTCTACCGTCGTGGTGACGATGTTCATCTCCAGGTAGCTGTAATTTACCTCCACTGACCAGGCTTTTGATACTGGTATCAGCAATACCAGCAATGAAACAATTATTCGGCTCGAAACGCTATTTAGCATGGTGAAAGCAAATGTTCTTGTTCTGAAAAAGTGAATTCAAATCTAATCTTCTGTTGCCTGGCTCGCAAAATCAACCTGGTTTAAACAGCTGCTCTGGAAGGGTTTCGATCAACGTCAGTAAAGCCTTTCCAGGTAGAAGTCTATTACCAGTTGGTAGCTGCCAGGCATTTCAGTGATGGTAATAGAGCTCTTTTAGCTGCCATCCTAAATGAAAAACTGTATCTGTCTACTATACTAAGCACACCCAGAGACGGATGTTATCAGTTTTAGGAAATTCCGTGTCACAACATGGGTGACTGATATTTCACGACAGCAACCAGCATAAGCAACAGGCACATCATTGAACCAGCATCGACGTCTATATTTTTCGTTATTTATCGTATTCTGCTTTTTTCTGGCCATGTTGTCTTCACAGAACAGTACGGTACGTTGGCTAGATGCCCAGATGTTTCGTTTTGCCAGCCAGCTGTTGCCCGTTCGAACAGAGCAGAATGACTTTCGTGTCATCCAGCTCGACGAAGCACGACTGCAGAAACCCGAGGGTATCAGAGAGTTCCGCTTCTTCCTGAGAAAACTGCGGAAATCCGATGCTGCTGAAATCGTCTGGTTAAGTGACGATTTCCCACAGATGGATTATGTGCAGATCGATGAAGAAGAGTCTAAATCAAAAGCCAAGTCATCGAATGCCAAGTCAGATAGTGATGAAGAGCAGCAATGGCGGCCAACGCAGGGGGAGCGTAATAAACTGGCCTGGATGCTGGAGCATCAGCGTGTCTTCCTGACACAATATAGCAGTGTGCCCGAACAGCAAAACTACATCCCTTATGATGAAACTCTGCTGTACCAGGAAGGCTGGCGGCAATATATACCTTCGATATTTTTACCTGAAGTGCAGACTTTCAGGTTGATCAACACCCAGCTGCCTTACCGGGTATATCCCTTCGATCCGCAGGCAGCTGATAAACAGCCACTGATATGGTATGACGAGAGCAGGAGCTTCTCGCTGCCTGATCTTTCCCTTGCCGTTTTCAGCCGATATAGCGACAGTGGCCAGCTGCAATGGAGCGAAGCGGGTAAAATCCGGCTGGACTCGTCAACTATCCCGGTGAACCTGTCCGGGAAAGTATTCAATTACTTTTCTTCCCTGACCGGCCGTCATACCAGGATCGATGTGCAGACACTGCAGGATGCCGCATCAAAAGCAAACGAATATTTCAAAGGCAGGGTAGTGCTGATCGGCCAGGACCGTAATCGGCTGCAGATACTGGCTGATTCACTGCGCAGTCTGCAGGCCAATGCTACTTACTACACGCCGTCCGAGAGCTGGTGGCTGTTACCTGCGATGCTGGCTGTCGTCACACTCTATCTCCTGTTATTACTGCCATTGTTGTCGAAGATGAGCGGCCTGTTCCTCGGGGCTTTCCTGGTGATGGGGATAATTTCTGTGCAGCCGGTGCTGCTCATACTCAAGGGTATCTGGTGGCCGACGATCAATATCCTGTTGCTGATGCTGGTCGGCCAGTTAGTGGTCTATGTCTACAGCTCCGGCAAGTCGCTGCTGGACAGCCTGATGAAGCAGCTCTGTGATGCCTGGTTACAGCTGGGGCATTACCAGTATGAAAAGGGTGACTATGAAACGGCTATCACCAGTTTACTCAAATGCGACAACGATCAGAATGCACTGGCAGATCTTTATGAGATCGGCCTGAATTTTGAGCGTAAGAGACAGTATGACAGGGCGCTGCAGATCTATACCGAGATAAGAGCGCGTCAGAAAAATTATAGAGACATCGATAAGCGTATCAAGTCGATCAGTGGTTTTACCTCGACGCAGGCACAGCTGGTAACTCCTGGACAGCTGCAGAAAACACTGGTACGTTCGCAGATAGAATTGCCGGAGTTTGGCCGCTATAAGATCGAGAGAGAGCTGGGACGAGGTGCCATGGGTGTGGTCTACCTCGGTCAGGACCCCAAGATCAATCGTCAGGTGGCGATAAAAACACTGGACTATTCGCAGTTCTCTAAAAAAGAGCTCGCGACCGTGAAGAACCGCTTCTTCCGTGAAGCACAGGCCGCTGGCCGGCTCAGCCATAGCAATATCGTAACCGTATATGACATGGGTGAAGAAGTCGACTTCGCTTTCATAGCAATGGACTATGTCTCTGGTGTACCGTTATCCGATTACACCGTGCAAGGTGCGCTGCTGCCGGTACGTGAGGTCTATCGCATCATTCAGGTCGTCGCCGAAGCGTTGGATTATGCGCATCGGCAGAATATCGTGCACCGCGATATCAAGCCTGGAAATGTGATGTATGAGCCGAATGACAAACAGGTGAAGATCACTGATTTCGGTATCGCCCGCATCACCGATTCTGTCAAAACCAGGACCGGGAGTTTCCTCGGCAGTCCATCGTACATGGCACCGGAGCAGATGACCGGGGCACATGTCGACGGTCGCGCAGATATCTATTCACTGGGTGTCAGTTTCTATCAGCTGCTCACCGGTGCACTGCCATTTACAGCAGACAGCCTGGCGAACCTGGCCTATAAGATCACCAATGAAAAATTCACGCCGGTAAGAGAGTTGAGACCTGACCTTCCTGCCAGTGCAACTCGTATCATCAATAAGGCTATGCAGAAAAAGCCCGAAAAACGCTATGCTACAGGCGCCGATATGGTGAAAGCGCTGAAACGCGAAACATGGACAGGTGAATAAGTGGCAGCTCTATTACTACCTGCCATGAGGATATTTAAGGTGCCGGTTATTATTAATCGTCTTTGTATGCTGTTGTTGTTTTCGGCTGTATCGGTGAATGCGCAACCTTATGTGGTCAGTACTGAAATCAATATCAGTAACGGTGACTGGTATCCGTTGCCAGAGGAAGATATGAAGGCGGCGGCGGTGGATACGGCGCTGGCAGAGCTTACCAAGGGCGGCCTTTTTTCTATCATTGAAAGCAGTAAAGCCAATAAACTGGATCTGGATATATCATTGATCGGTCCCGCGGAAACAGCAAAATTGACCATACAGGTAAAACTAAAGGGGCAGCCTACCTATGTTTCGACGGCGTCTATCTCGGTTCGTGGTATGGGTTTCCAGGGTATCTATAACGCCTTTGAACATATCGGTCTGGTCGCTGCGCAGCGTTTGAACGACAAGACTGAAGCACTGCTGGTCAGGCCGAGCAGCGGTCCCCATGATAAAATTGCTGCAAACAATAAAGAGCTGCAGGCGCAATATGATGAGGCGCAAAGATTAAAGCGCCAGTATAAGTATAAAAGTTCACGCATCCTGTTCGAGCAGGTGGCAGCGGCAAGCGGTAAGGGCAGTGAACGTCTCAGTGCGCTTGCAAAAGATGAGCTCAGATATGGCTTGACGGTATTTGAGGCAAAACAATGGATGGTCGCCATGGGGAGTTCCGCTAATCCGTCTGCAATAGCAACATCGATACAAAAGTCAGAAAATCTATACAGGCAGATCCTGGCTGAAAACAGTGATAGTTTGATTCGTACACAGGAAGCGCAGGCAGCCCTGGACAACCTGTCTGTGAGTAGAAATGCATTAAAAAATGTATTGCGCGCACAGACCCTGATGGCAGCCAGCAGTGTCCGTATGATGATACAGCAGCAATACATGATGACGGGGGAATGCCCGAACAAAAAAGAGGTCTCTCGTTATATTTCTGATATGCAAACCGACGTTACCATCAAAAGCGTGATAAATAGCCCTGAAGAAACACGATACTCGTTCACCGAAGATAAATCGGGAAATCCCTTTTCTCTTTCATGTGCCAATCAAAGAATCAGCGTGATCAATTGATCAATTGATCATGCTGATCTTGAGCAGGGCTGATTCGACCTGTCTATAGACCCGAGTTGTTCCAGTTAAGAAACGAAGCAATCTTTTGCAGGCTGATGTCAAAAGCTGATTTTATAAAGCAGCCAAGTTCATTAAAAATATATTTAATTATCTCCATGCCGTTCTTCTCCATTTTTTTCACTTTTCATCTGCCCAGTCAGTGTTGAGGCGGTACCCTGTATTTTAATGGTTCGCCTGTAAACGGCTACTGCTTAGTGTCAGACTGTTGAGTATAATCGTGTAGGACAATGCTGATAACAGGGCCTGCTGGCGCGCATGGTCATATCTGAGGCGGTATTGGTCATCCACGTTGATGTTTTATCACGTACCATCGTGCCAGTCAGTGAGCAACCGTTAGTATGTTTATGGTTTCTATATGGCATCTGCCGGCTGTGCTATGTAGAATGATTATTACACCCTGTATGGTAAATTTGACCTGATAATTTGATCATGAAAGCAGCTCCCGCATCAGTTACTCGTCTTTTTAAAGTAGCCGCCGCTATATTTTTCATTTATACCTCAGCCGGCTGTGATGTCGATAGCAGTAATAATATTCCACCGGTGCCCGCTACCGGGCTGGTGATGTATGCCGAAGCAAACCTGCATGAGTCAGAAGAGACGGCTCAGATTGCCGCTGCGGTATACCTGGATGGCGCGCCCGTCGGTCTCGTCGGCGGTGACGTGTTCGAGGCGCGGACTACTACACAGCGGGTTCTGTTAAAAGACAGCGGGCCCTATGCTGGCAGTTATGCTACGCCATTAGTGCTTGACGTTGTTCAGGACGTTTTTTTAAACGTAGTACATGAACCCATCGAGGCCCGTGATGACCGCTGGTATCCTGTTGATCTGCTCAATATCGACCCGGGACCGGGCGAACTGGTTGGTAAAACGGCGACCGTCAGCTTTCCGCCTGAAGTAACCATAACCGGACCGGTTTCAGGTAATGTATATAGAAGCATAAACGATATCGTCGATCTCAGCTGGACGGCTATCGGCGCAGGGGATGCTATGCGGGTGCTGTCGTTCGTCAGCTGTAGTGACGGGCTTAGTAACTCAAGCTATGGCACTGTTGTGGAAATTGCCGATGACGATGGTCAGGAAGCCATCCCGCTGAACAGGTTTATATTTGATGCGAATGAAGGTTCCACTGAGATTAGATTTATTTCTGATGCTGCCCAGGCATTACTGCAGGAACTGCTTGACCAGTTAAGCGCCGGCAATATCGATCCTGATTTCGTGGCAAGGAAAATCGAAGCCAATCCGATCAGCAGTGATTGCGAGATCCGCCTGTTTCTGCAACGCCAGCGCAAAGGGGTATTTGATGCCAGCTTTGATGATGGCCTGGTAATCGGCAGCCGAAGTGCCGAGGTGACTGTTAATTATTTAGTTGTCGTTCCGTTTGATCTAAACTAGGCGGTTCTATGTCTGTTTTTATCCAGTTGTTTTTCATTGGGCTGATGACTTTAATGTCGGTGTCTGTTCATGCCAGGGAGATGCAGCTCGATGCGAGTGTATTACTGACGGCTATGGATGCTGGCGGTAATGACAATTTCAAAAGCGGTAAGGGGCTGGCGCTGCAATACAGCTACTATCTGAAAAAGTGGCTGGCTGCCGATATCGGGCTGTTCGTATCTGACCAGACCTTTACTGATACTCGCCGGGACGTGGTTGGTGATTACCGTGTCAGCATACAGTCGAAATCCATCTTGCTGGGTATAAAGCCCCGTCACAGGTTCGCGGCACCGTATGAGGTCTACGCCAGACTGGGTATGCAGTACTGGCAGACAGAGCTGGAAGTCGAAGAATACTTCAATGATAGCGTTCCCGGTGGTAAAACTTCGGCGACTGATACAGGCGCGGGGTATTACGCCAGCCTCGGCGGTGCGCATTATATTAGCGAGCGAGTAGTCGTGCAGCTCGAGCTCAGGCACATGACGCAGCGCGATGTTTTCGAAGGTGAGTCGGACAATCCTTTCGATCTTCGAATAAATGCGCTTAGCTTCGGCTTTGGCTATCGTTTTTAGCCATGTGTAATATCCTTTACCTGTTCTTCGTCACCATGCGATAACAATATTATGTGTATACCTCGTTCTGTCATCGCTGGTTTAATAATGCTTGTGTCATGTGTTGTCGCATGGCCGGTACTGGCAGATTTTGATGAAAGATATATATTGGAAGTAGGCGGCAGCATCGTTAATTTTGACTCGGCGATAAGGATTAATTCTCGCGATGACTCCATAGATAAAGAGATAGATCTCGAAGATGACGTCGGTATCGATTCAGAAGTGCGCATAGGTACTGTGAAAGGCTCCTGGCGGATGGATGACCGGCACCGCTTGACACTGTTATATGTGCCGATAAGACGTGCTGCAGAGGAAACCACTAAAACAGATATCGAGGTCGGTGGCGATATCATCAGGGCGGGGGCAGCTGTGGGGGTATCGGCGAGAACGCACGTGTTTGATATCGAGTACCTTTATAGTTTTTATAAACGGCCAAAACTGGAGCTCGCTGTCTCCGCCGGTATATACTGGATGAATACCAAAACTGAGGTTTCGGCAGCAGGTCTGGTGCGTGTCGAAGGTTCAGACCAGGATGAGTTTCGTACCGACTTTCAGGAGAGCCAGCGTTTCATAGCACCGCTGCCATTGATCGGTGTCAGTGGCAGTTACGCGATCACACCACGATGGTTGGCGCATGCCTATGCAAGGTATCTCGATGTTACCATCAATGATATCGAAGGCCGCATCCTTGGCCTTAACCTGAAGACGGAATATTATTTTACCGATCACGTCGCCTTAGGTGCCTTATATGCTGCGTTTGATCTTAGTGTCGAGCAGCGTGGCGTCGTTTTTATCAATTCGCTGAAATATAGCTATGAAGGTCTGGCGGTATACCTCGCGTTCAAGTATTGATACCAGCCATGGACTTATACTTAACAAAAAGAGAAGGCAGGATCAGCTCTACTTTTTGAATAAAGAAGCCTCGATGCGCATACACAATTCAACAGAATCACTCACCAGCATCGTCAGGTTGTCCATATCAAAATCCGAGCGGTTGATGAATGACTTTGCAGTAACGACGATGTCGGCCACACTGTCAGGATCCTGATTGGCTACGGTCGATATATGTACGTTGAAATATATCGGTTTTGTTACGCCGTGCATGGTCAGGTCGCCCTCGAGGAACGCATTGCTCGGGTTACGCCACCACAGCCTGGTGCTGACGAAGAGGATTTTCGAATAGGTATAGGTGTCGAGGAAGTATTCACTCTTCAGCATGTTTTGAAGATAATCTTTCTCCATCGCCAGTGAATTGGTATCGACCATTACCAGCATCTGTGATCTGTCTCCCCATACCTCCTTGCGTAGCGCCAGTCCCCCCTCTACACCTTTGAAGCGAGCTTCGACACGCCCCACCGCGCTGTTCACGCAAAACCCTACCTTGGAGTTTTTTGGCTGGATACGATAGAGACGGCCTTCTTCACTCGCCTGTAGCATGGATTTGACGATGGTCGGGTCAACCACGCCGCCGCGAAACGGTGCGCATATACGTTCGTCGATCTGTGCCTGCTGGTGTGGATGTGAAAACACGGGAAACGAGATTAGCAGCATTGATAACAGAATGAATGCACGCATTAAAAACACCCTCTACAATATAATTTGTTTATATTGTAAAGCTGATGGTGCAGCAAAGGCTTGACCTGCGTCTTGTCAGACGAAGATATATATTAGCTAAACAGGTTGCTATGCTTCAGTTCCATTTGGCCTGCAGCAGGGTAGATCAAAGCTTTACTACTGGTTTTGTTTGTCGATTTTTGCCCATGTGTCACGCAGCGTAACAGTGCGATTGAAACTCAAGTCTTGCGCATGACTGTCCCTGACAAAATAGCCGGTGCGTTCAAACTGGTAATGCAGGTCCGGACTGGCTTCAGCGAGTGCCGGCTCCAGTTTGCAATGCTGCAGTACCTTTAGTGACTCCGGATTCAGATGCTCGATAAAGTTATCTGTTGCTGCCGGGTTAGGGTGGGTGAACATCCTGTCATACAGGTTGACAGTGGCATCGATAGCGTGTTCTGCGGAAACCCAGTGGATGGTGCCTTTTACTTTTCTGCCGTCGGGCGATGAGCCGCCTTTGGTCTCGGGATCGTATGTACAGATCAGTTCGATGACTTCGCCGTTCTCGTCTTTTACGATATCGGTACAGGTGATGTAATAGGCGTAACGTAATCGGACTTCCCGACCGAGAGAGAGACGGAAAAACTTTTTCGGCGCATCTTCCAGAAAATCATCACGTTCGATATAGATGACTTTGGAGAAGTTGATCTTGCGCGTGCCCATCTCTTCCTTTTGCGGATGGTTTTTCGCTATCAGTTCTTCACTGTGGCCGTCCGGGTAATTCTCGATGGTGACTTTCAGCGGGTCCAGTACACCCATGACACGGATCGCATGTTCGTTCAGGTCTTCACGGACGCTATTCTCCAGCACCGCTATTTCGATAAAACTGTCTTTCTTGGTGACACCGATGCGATCGCAGAAATCACGGATGGACGCCGGAGTGTAACCACGGCGGCGAAGTCCAGAGATGGTCGGCATGCGCGGGTCGTCCCAGCCATCGACATGCTTGTCTGTTACCAGCTGGTTCAGTTTGCGTTTGCTGGTGATAGTGTATTTTAGTTCCAGGCGTGCAAACTCGATCTGGCGCGGATGGCAGGGTGTTTTCACTTCATCCAGTACCCAGTCATATAGCGGCCGATGATCTTCGAACTCCAACGTGCATAATGAATGCGTGATGTTCTCCAGAGCATCGGAGATACAGTGTGTGTAATCATACATCGGGTAGATAGGCCACTCATCACCGGTGCGTTGATGATGTGCTTTCTTGATCCGGTAAATCGCCGGGTCGCGCATATTGATATTGGGAGATGCCATATCGATCTTGGCGCGCAGCAGGTATTTACCGTCTTTGAATTCACCGGCACGCATGCGTGCGAACAGGTCGAGATTTTCTTCGATGCTGCGGTTGCGATCCGGGCTCTCTCTGCCGGCTTCGGTGAGGCTGCCGCGGTATTCACGGATCTGCTCAGCGCTGAGCGAATCGACATAAGCCTTGCCCTGTTTGATCAGGTCAACGGCATAATCATATAACTCCTGGAAATAATCAGAAGCATGGTATAGACCGCTCCACTCGTAGCCGAGCCACTTGACGTCTTCCATGATAGCGTCGACGTACTCCACATCCTCCTTTTCAGGATTGGTGTCATCGAAGCGAAGATTGCACTGTCCCTTAAAATCCTCAGCGACGCCGAAGTTCAGGCAGATCGACTTGGCGTGACCGATATGCAGGTAGCCGTTTGGCTCGGGAGGAAAGCGGGTCTGTATCGCCTGGTGTTTACCCGAATTAAGGTCGTCCTGGATGATGTTACGAATAAAGTTCGTAGGAGTAGTGATTTCGTCTTCAGCTGACATTTGTTTTCGCTATGATCTATGAATTAAAAGAGGTTGAAATAAGCAGCGTATTCTACCGCTGAAAAGCAGGTTTTGCTGAATTTTATCCGCTTTATCTCTGGATATAAATTTTTTCTTTGTAGGTTTTAGCGACAAAGATAAATAATATCGCAGTGATCAGCATTATCAGTGTGAAAAACCAGAAATATTCAGCGCCTTCAAGTTTACTGGAGCCATCATCGTTTCGGATAATGAAATTCACCGCGCTGGTGAACAGGTTGCCGATGGCGATCGACATCATGAAGAATGCCATGATAAACGATTTCATTTTCACCGGTGCCTGGGTATAAGAGAATTCCAGGCAGGTAATCGAGATCATTACTTCGGCGGAAGTCAGTACCACGTAGGCCATTATCTGCCAGCCGATACTCGGTGTGAAGCCGGCATCGATCTGCTGCTGGATGATGGCGCTAATGGCAAACGCCAGCACGGTGATGAACATGCCGATAGATATCTTTCTCAGAGGACTCAATCTGAAGACCCGGTTGATCGCCGGGTAAACCAGGTAGGTGAATACTGGGATCAGTAACATGACGAGCAACGGGTTGGCGGCCTGCAGCTGTGATGATAATAGTTCGAAGCCGAAGAGTGTCCGGTCCATCTTCTCTGCCTGCAGTACCCAGGATGAGGCAGTCTGATCAAACAATGCCCAGAACATGGCAACGAACAGGTACAGGATGCTCAGCCTGGCGATGACGGCAAGCCCGACAGTACTGAAGACTTCCCCTACAAAATGCCTGCCGCCAGCAGGGATATGCACGAAACGATAACGCCCCGACCAGAATATGATCGTCGCCAGCAACATCAATATGCCCGGAATAGCAAAAGCCAGGCGTGCGCCATAGGTCTCCAGTATCCAGGGGATGAGCAGTGTCGAGCTGAATGCCCCCAGGTTGATGGAAAAATAGAACCAGCCGAAAACGCGCGGCAGCAGGTGGCTATTAGCGTGACTGAACTGGTCGCCGACATGTGCCGAGACACAGGGCTTGATGCCACCCGCGCCCACCGCGATCAGGCCCAGGCCAATCGCCAGTCCGATGCGGGTGTCATCGAGCGACAGCGCGAAGTGACCCAGGGTATAGACCAATGACAGAATGATGATGGTTCTGTACTTACCGAGCAGGCCGTCAGAGAGCAGGGCGCCAAGCAGGGGCGTGAAATATACCGCGGAAACGAACAGGTGAAACCATCCCTTGGCTTCGTCGGCTGACATGTGATCAGGCTGGCCGGCAGCATCGACCAGGTACTGCGTCATAAACACAACCAGCACAGCGCGCATACCATAGAAGCTGAAGCGTTCAGCTGCCTCATTGCCAATGATGTAGGGTATGCCTTTTGGAAGGGTGGTTTCTGCCAGTGGCGCAGTATGGTATTTAGTCACTGTTTACTTATTTTTGTTATTTCTTCGCAGCGTTACGAATTGCCGCGTCGATACCTTTTTGTGCCCAGTAAACCATTTCGTCGGGATCGTCTAAAACTTCTCCCGGTGCTTCACTATAAGACATTGAAAATGGTTTGCCGTTACGCTGGTAGCTGAAGGGTTCCAGTCCGCGCTGCTCAAAATCAGCCAGGTTCACTTCATCTGTTTTTAAATATAAAACATCATCAGCGATCAGCGCAAACATGACGCCGCCCTGCTCGAAGCCGCTGTAATAATAGAGACCATATCCACCGAACATTGCGCGCGCCCTCACTTCGCCGACACCATGCAATAATTCCAGCAGGTATTCTATAAATTCATTGTTGTGGCCCATGCCTGCCTTTATCAGTAAATAAAGTATATGGGCTTTATAGCATGTTTGAATGAGTTAAGCAGGGGGGCAACTGTAAGATCTCCTATCGAAGTTATAGTTACTGTTATGATATTCATTCATGCCACTTTTGTTGAATAAGTGACGGATGTTATTGGAGAAAATTGAATTTTTTCCTGAGCTTAGCTGTATCTTACGACTAAAAAGTTTTTTTGCGCTGGATGCTTTCATAACATAGGTCCATTTTTGTATAACTAGAGTGGTTGTTTTATTTTCACATGTGATGCTTCATTGACCGCTTTGCTGTGATATAAAGTGTCTATATATTTAATAATCCTATCTTGATTGACTGGGGAGAGATGCGGGAGACATCCGGAAAAAAGTTGCAAGCCGAATCCATAATAGCAGACGTCTCGGCGGCAAGTGGGGCAAGCATAGATGTGCTGGTGTACGATTCTATCGATTCAACCAATACCTGGTCACTGCAGCAATGCAAAGCAGGAAAAGCCCTGCCGTTTGCCTGCTTTGCAGAACAGCAGACTTCAGGTAAGGGGCGACGTGGCAAGCAATGGCTGATGCAGCCGCATAACAATATTGCTATGAGCCTGTCATGGCCGTTTGCCATCTCGTATCAGCAGATGCATTTATTACCCTTAGCTATATCGATGGCCATCGTGGACACATTAGAGAGCATCAAGCTGGACGATGTACAGGTGAAGTGGCCTAATGATGTATATGTCAGGGGTAGAAAGATAGCCGGGATTTTGATCGAGACCCAGCCCGTAAGAAAAGAACAGGTTGATATGATCAGTGTCGATAGCCGTCATGTGGCCGCAGTGATCGGTATCGGTTTGAATTATGATATGTCGCTACTGAGGCATGATGTTTCCTCTGAATTGCCTGAACTGACAGATATCTGTTATGAATTAGAATCTGGCCAGCAAAGGGAGCCACCGGAACGTTCACGGGTCGCTTCACTGTTGATGCAACATGTAGTCCAGGTGTGCCAGTGTTTTCAGAAGGATGCAGAACGGTATCTAGAAAGGTTTCGTGCACGATATGATTTTTGTATAGATAAGAATGTTGAAATCATTCTCGATAATGGTGAGCGGCGAACAGGTGTAGCAACAGGGGTAAATGACAATGCTGAGCTGCTGGTGATGATCGATGGCAAACGTCACACCCTCAACAGTGCGGTAGTCAGCGTGAAGGCTTTATGATTCTAACCATCGATATAGGTAATAGTCGGATCAAGTGGGCAGCCTGGCTGACAGAGAAGATCATTACTCGTGGAGTTTCAGAATATAGTGCCGAGAATGCGGCTGAGGTTATCGATAGATTGTTTTCGGTAGTAGAGAGACCGCAGCGAGTCTTTCTGGTAAGTGTTGCCGGGGAAGAGCTTTACCCTGTTTTGAGTGGCTGGGTTCAGCAGCGATGGGGGCTTGCCGTCGAGTGTCTGAAAACACAAAAAAAGTTCGGTAATATCATCAATGCCTATGATGATCCAGCGAAGCATGGTGCCGACAGGTGGGCTGGAATCGTTGCCGCTTGTTCGCATTTTCCAGATTCGTCAGTCTGTGTTATCAGCGCAGGTACGGCGATCACAATTGACCTGGTAGAGAAGAGCGGACAACATCTGGGTGGCTATATCCTGCCGTCTTACACGACGATGCATGATGCGCTGTTGAGTGATACAGCCAACATAGAGTCATCGTCAGATATACAGTATCATGAGCAGGGGATTCCTGATAATACCCATGATGCGGTCAACCAGGGATTGCACAGGTTGATACAGGCCGGGATTAGAGAATTTTGCCAGCTCGCACACGATAAGATGGCTGAACCGGTAAAGATCGTGCTGACCGGTGGTTTTGCTAAGAATATCCTCGCTTATCCCGATATGCCATCGATGCATCATAAGCCTGACCTGGTGATGCAGGGTTTATACGACATAATGAAACAAAGAAAGCTTAAATTGAGTTAAATATGCGCTGGTTGTTCTTATTGGTTTTATTGCTGAATCTTGCCTATATCACCTGGGAGGTCAGTAAACCTTCGGCTGATTATACTGATGTGCCTGCAATAAAAAATGTTCAGCCCATCGTACTTCTTAGTGAATTAAAGCAAGCGCCTTCTCAGCCCCGACCGATCTTGGCAGAAACAAGTGAAGCTGTGCCAGGTGATGCAGCCGTGGCTGATTCAGATAAGCAGATGCCTGAGGAAAATGCTCGTTTAGCGCAGCAGCTGGATACAGAAGATGCGGCTACGGTGGTGGCTGTTGCGAAAGTAAAACCGGCTCAGCCTGCCCCTGTTAAACAGGAGGAGTTGCCCGTCCAGGATTCGAGAAAGGCTGATACGCTCGAAATGGCGAAGACAGATTCCAAGCAGGGTAATGCCGCACAAACGGCAAGCTGTTTCACACTGGGGCCATTTCGTGATCTGGATAATTTGCGCGGCTTGACGCGTGAGATCAAATCTTATGTGGTGGAAGCCGACTTTCGGGGCCGAGAAGAAAAAGAACAGACGCTATACTGGGTTTATGTCAAACCGGAAAAGTCACGCAAAAAGGCTATCGAGACAGGTAATCGTCTGAAAGCCAAGAAGATTAAAGATTTCTATGTGATCCGTGATGGTGAAAAGGTAAATGGATTATCACTGGGGCATTTCAGAAACAGGAGCGGTGCATATGGCCTGGCGCAAAAAGTACAAAAGCTTGGCTTTGATGTCCTGGTAGAACCGGTTTTTAGGAGCTATACCGTGTACTGGCTCGACTACCAGCTTGCCAGTGGTGTGAGTATCCCCGAATCGATTTTCGATAAATATATCAAAACATCCAAAAAAGACAAAATCAGCCGCCTGGCGCGCGATTGCGGTGCCTGATGACGTCATAATGTAGCAACCTCGGGGTGTCATCGGGCAAGATTTCGAATAATTTTAAAAAAAAACCTTTATTTACCCTAAATCATATTGCTTTCAGCGTGCTGTTTCCCTACAATTGCGCCCCTTGCCGGTGTAGCTCAGTTGGTAGAGCGCCTCACTTGTAATGAGGATGTCGTGGGTTCAACTCCTGTCACCGGCTCCAAATATATGCCCACAGCATACCAGTTTATATAATGGCGCTGTGGGCGTTTTTATTCTGCGGCTCATGTTGTTTTTTAGATCAACAAAGATGCCGGCAGAATAGCCGCAGCGGCATAGTGTTGCCGTGTAAAAAATTATTTGCTGTATCAGCCTGTTACGGTTGACAGTTGCGTTGCGCTCAAGCAAAATACGCGGCTTGTTTTTTGGAGGGGTTCCCGAGCGGTCAAAGGGGGCAGATTGTAAATCTGCTGGTTCTACCTTCGGAGGTTCAAATCCTCCCCCCTCCACCATATATACTGGTTTTAATGGTTTTCAGCCGGTTATGCTGAATTATCAGAATAAAAGGCCGCAATTGTTGTGCGGCTAGTTTGGCCCGAAATGGTCCAAGAAAGGCGGAATATTCCTGCAGGTTTTTATGGGGATCATTCGCAGGTTGTGATTTTGCGGGTGTAGTTCAATGGTAGAACTTCAGCCTTCCAAGCTGAATACGTGGGTTCGATTCCCATCACCCGCTCCAAAGTTTGTAGCGTAAAGGGGCGCGTTAAGGGTTTTGGCTCATATAGCTCAGGCGGTAGAGCACTTCCTTGGTAAGGAAGAGGTCACCGGTTCAAATCCGGTTATGAGCTCCAGTTGCAGCTTTAAGTGGTTTAAAGCAAAGAGTTGAAAAAATTGTTATTTATTAATTTAGATTATACCTCCGGGGGAGACACTAGACATGTCTAAGGAAAAGTTTGAAAGAACCAAGCCGCACGTAAACGTAGGCACAATTGGTCACGTAGACCATGGTAAAACCACGCTGACAGCGGCGATGACAAAAGTCATGGCGGAAGCGATGGGTGGCGA
>JABDRN010000108.1 GCA_013041745.1 Gammaproteobacteria bacterium | reverse complement strand
CCTGTAATATTGCATACCGAACCTAGAATGGGTCCAAACAAGATACCGCCCGATACAGTAAGCACCGAGCCCGGTAAAAACAGCACGGTTGCGACGGCATAGATAAGAATAAAAACCACTGGCGCCCACCAGCCCGCCTGCTCCAGCCATTGTTCCAGCAATTCAATATCAAACTGCTCACGATAATAGATCGCTGTTGCGATTGCGGCAACAAGTAAAACCGTCATTCCCAGTTGTAATAGCCGCTTATGCATAACCATATTTCTATTTAGTGTGAACCGTTACCATAACGTAAGTTGCGACTTAATGTGCAGCGTTATCATCATGTGAACTATTATCTCAACATCTCCTGTGATGACAGTATAACAAGATGGCATTATTCCGGCCGTTATTCATTTTTTATCACCATGGATGGAGTGTATGCTGAGAATCGTCTGGAGCGTTTGCATTGCACTTCTCACTATTCACTGTTTACTATTCACTGCTCTTAAAGTCTCTGCTGTTAATAGTATATTCTGAAATTTTTCCGATAAATGGCAACGTCAGTATACCGCTCAGCCAGGTTACCTGCTTCGGCTGGTTGATCTCATGTATACCGATCGTCATATCTTTATGACCGGCACGCGGCTGTGCACGGTAAGTACCAAACAGCCTGTCCCACCACGGCAGATTAAAGCCAAAATTACTATTGGTTTCATCAGCTTCGACCGAATGATGTACACGGTGCATATCAGGCGTAACCAGCAGTAACCTCAAATATTTATCCAAAGTGGTATTTAGTCGCACATTACTATGATTGAACATGGCTGTCGCATTTAACAGTATCTCGAAGATAACAACAGCTGTCACCGGCGGACCCAGAAGTATGATAACGGCAAACTTTATCATCATCGAAAGTATGATTTCCAACGGATGAAATCGCGCGCCAGTGGTCACATCAAAATCAGGATCAGCATGGTGCACACGGTGAAGGCGCCATAAGACCGGTATGGCATGTACCATGACATGCTGCAGATAGATCATCGCATCCATGATGATGACGGATGCAATCACTGCAACGGGAAATGAAACATGGTAATAATTAAACATGCCCCACCCCTGTTCGCCGACAAAGATTGCCATACCCATTGCAGCGGCGGGAAATAACAGGCGCAACAGTATACTGTTCAACAGCACAAGAACCAGGTTATTTGACCAGCGCAATACTTTAGAGGCAATCAATTGACGCCTTGGCGCAACAAGTTCCCATATCGCCATAACAGCAAATATGCAGAAAAAGAAAGCAAGACGAAGTTGGATCTCATTATTGATTAAAAAATTTTCAAAATCAGCCATACAATTGTTCGCTTAGTCGTTTGACAAAAATAGTTGAATAGTCGACTATACTCATGAGTCTTCACACATATGAGTATTTACACATATGAGTATTAACGCATATGATAAAAATGAAATCAAGTCTCTCAGCAAAGTATTCAAAATACTGGGAGAGCCGAATCGACTTAAAATATTAACCAGTCTCGGCCTCGAATGCCGGCCCGTCTCAGCGATCGTGGCGAGTACCGGACTGACGCAGACGAACGTATCTTTTCATCTGCGTGCGTTACGTGAAGCGGGATTAGTTAAGCCTGAAAAAAATGGTGCTTTCGTTTTTTACTGCCTGCCCGATCCAGAGCTTCGAGAAATAATCGACCGTTTCCGTGACTGGCACAAAACATAAGATCACAACCAGGGGCCAGGTCATCCGCGATTGCCTTTGAGGACAAACAAATCATACTTTTTATCCGATAATCCTTGTATAAACACAGGCAGAAAAGGATAATTCACCTCTCGACAAACTCCTGCTCCAGAGCAAAACCGACAGTCCATTGTTACAGCTCCAGATACCCGAAAAAAACAGCCAGACCTACTGGAACCGCCTCTATGGCAGTGCGCTGGCACTCGCTATCGTCGAAGCATCTCGTACCCACAAGAACGGCCCGGTCGTTGTCATCGTCGAAGATGTCACCCATGCGGACCAGTTAACAAAAGAGATCGAGTTTTATAAAGATGAAAAACAGACTATCTATCATCTGCCAGACTGGGAAACCCTGCCCTACGATATCTTCTCTCCGCATCAGGATATCATCGCAGAAAGACTGACCACCCTGCACGCTCTGCAATCTATCGGTAGCGGTGACATCCTGATCAGCCATCTGAATACACTGGCGCAGAGACTGCCACCGCGAAGTTATATCCAGGGTAATGTACTAAGCCTGAAGATAGACCAGCAACTGGATATCGAAAGTTTTCGCCGCAGACTGGAAGCCAGCGGCTATATCAACGTCAGCGAAGTGATGGAGCATGGTGAATTTGCCATCCGCGGTTCCATCATCGATCTGTTCCCGGCCGGCTCGACGGTACCATACCGACTCGATCTGTTCGATGATGAGATAGAGAGCATCCGCTGCTTCGACCCGCAGAGCCAGCGTTCCGATAACAAAGTTAACAGTGTCGAGTTATTACCGGCGCGTGAGTTCCCAACCGATGAAGCCGGTATCGCGAAGTT
>JABDRN010000095.1 GCA_013041745.1 Gammaproteobacteria bacterium | reverse complement strand
TCACGTCTTTGGGGTAAAGTCAGCAACATCACTGATTACGGTTGTTTCGTTGAGATCGAAGACGGTGTTGAAGGTCTGGTTCACGTTTCTGAGATGGACTGGACTAACAAGAACGTTAACCCCGCAGCTGTCGTTACCCTGGGTGAAGAAAAAGAAGTGATGATCCTCGATATCGATGAAGAACGTCGTCGTATCTCACTGGGTATGAAGCAGTGCCAGCCTAATCCATGGGATGAGTTCTTCGCATCTCATAACAAGGGCGACAAAGTTGTCGGTACTATCAAGTCGATCACTGATTTCGGTATATTCGTCGGCCTTAATGGCGAGATCGACGGCCTGATCCACATGTCTGATATCTCCTGGGACGAGACCGGTGAAGATGTCGTTCGCAACTACAAGAAAGGCGACGAGATCGAAGCAGTGGTACTGTCTATCGATGCAGAGCGTGAGCGTATCTCACTGGGCATCAAGCAGATGGAGCAGGACCCTATCTCTACCTTCATCGCAGAGAACAAGAAGGGCTCTATCGTTAAAGGTACCGTCTTGTCTGTCGACGCAAAAGCAGCGATCATCGATCTCGGTGATGGTGTCGAGGGCACACTGCGTGCTTCCGAGCTGTCACGTGACCGCGTCGAAGATGCCAGCACGGTACTCAAGGTTGGCGAAGAAGTAGAAGCCAAGCTGATGGGTGTTGATCGTAAGAACCGCGGTATCGCACTGTCGATCAAGGCGAAAGACTACGATGACGAATCTGAAGCATTGAGAGACTTCTCTGATAGTCAGGATGCGTCAGGTTCTGCACCGACATTGGGTGACCTGATGAAGGAGCAGATGAAGTCTAACGACTAAGTCTGTCAACTGTCATCTCGAGTTGGTGATCGATACAAGGATGTATCTCTGCAGGTGATGCATGGAGCATTTATCGAGAGTTCTGCACTATACTAAGCAGTAGGGCTCGAGTTGACAGGATTGAATTAATTTTAATTGTCAGTTGATTGTTGAACTAGTAACAGGGGAAGGTAAAAAATATGGCTGAAGAAATGCAAGCAGATGCAATGATGAAATCAGAATTGATTGAACGTATTGCACGAAAGCAAAGTCATCTCGCATACAAGGATGTTGAACTGGCGGTTAAAAGCATTATGGAACAGATGAGTAATTCATTGTCCAGCGGTGAACGTATAGAAATACGCGGATTCGGCAGTTTCTCCTTACACTACCGTCCGCCACGTTCTGGTCGCAACCCCAAGACAGGCGGCTCAGTCGCGCTTCCTGGAAAACACGTACCACACTTCAAGCCTGGTAAAGAGCTGCGTGAACGTGTCAATGAATCGATGAAAAGAGAAGCTGAATCAAACGTATAACTCGAAGCGCTATATACTATAGAGAATGACACCTGTCTTGCTACGACCGTCATTTGCTTCGATATCCATATATCAAAGGTTTTCCTGTTCTGATAAGGCAGGGAAGGAACTGATAATTAACCGTGTTTGATTTTTCACAACTTCCGCTCTGGTCTTTAGCAATTGTTCCGATTGCTATCGGATTCCTTTGGCTACTATTTAGATCTTCGCAATCACATAAGAGACAGCAGTCCACGCTATCTTCTGAATACTTCAAGGGCCTGAACTACCTGCTGAATGACGAGCAGGGTAAAGCGCTCGATATCTTCGTCAAGCTGGTCGAGTCAAACTGGGATACTATCGATACGCATTTTGCACTGGGTAAGATCTATCGTAAGAATGGTGAGATGGATAAGGCGATAAAGATCCACCAGGGTCTCATCGCCAGGCCGTCGCTGCCGGAACGATACCGCAGCATGATCCTGCTCGAGCTGGGTTATGATTATCTCGGTGCCGGCTGGTTCGACCGGGCTGAAGGCCTGTTCAAAGAAGTACTGATAGAGGACAAGAAATCGAAAGAAGCCCGGCATAATCTCATCCTCATCTATCAGCAGGAGAAAGACTGGTTCAAGGCCATCGAGATCGCGGACGACCTGTTCTCGGAAGATCCTGCTGTGATAGGACCGATGATCGCACAGTATTACTGTGAACTGGCGGATATCTGCAAGAGTAAAGGCGACATCAGCCAGCTGGAACACAATGCCAACAAGGCGCTGAACTATGATGCCAACTGTGTCCGTGCCACGATCCTGCTGGCAGACCAGGCGAAAGCGTCGGGTGACGACAGCAAAGCCATCAAGCTATATGAAGGTATCGAGAAACAGGACCCTGAATCGATGATCCTGGTGATAGACTCGCTGCTGCAGTGTTATGAGAACATGTCAGCTGAAGACAAGCTGTACGAATACCTGGTCGAACTTCAGAGCCGTCATGAAAACCTGTTCCTGCAGAATGTTATCGCCAACGTGCTAGAACGCTCGGAAGGCAAGCAGGCCGCCGTCGAGTATCTCTCCGGCAAGGTAAAACAGCAGCCCAGTCTCACCGGTCTGCAAAAACTGGTGTCATACAAAGAAAAAGAAATCGGTGCTGAAGAAATTTTCAGCGACCTGACCACGGCGCTCTCCGTCATGCAGAAAGACAAGGTGGCATATCGCTGCCAGAAGTG
>JABDRN010000078.1 GCA_013041745.1 Gammaproteobacteria bacterium | reverse complement strand
GCAGAAAGTCTGAAGCAATCCAATATGCTTGATCTGGCGGCCGGCAGAGAGAAAGGCCTGGATGCAGCATTGCTGGATCGGCTGGAGCTGACCGATGAACGAATTCAATCGATGGCCGATGGATTACGTCAGATCGCCAGCCTGCCTGATCCTGTCGGTGTGATCTCGAATATGGCGTACCGTCCCTCAGGGATTCAGGTAGGTCAGATGCGTGTGCCTCTCGGCGTTATCGGTATCATCTATGAATCACGTCCCAACGTCACCGCAGATGCGGCAGGACTTTGCCTAAAATCAGGCAACGCGGTGATATTGCGTGGCGGCTCTGAAGCTATCCATTCTAACCGAGCGATTGCAGAATGCATCAAACACGGGCTGGAAGTGGCCGGCCTGCCTGCCGAAGTGGTGCAGGTCATCGAGACCACTGACCGGGCAGCGGTCGGGGAACTGCTGCGTCTGAAAGACTCTGTCGATGTGATCATTCCACGCGGCGGTAAAAGCTTGATCGAGCGCATCAGCAATGAGTCTGAAGTGCCGGTGATCAAACATCTCGATGGTATCTGCCATGTCTATATCGATGATGAGGCTGATAAGGAAAAGGCGCTGAATGTTGCTTTTAATTCTAAAACCCAGCGTTATGGTACCTGTAATACCATGGAGACCCTGCTGCTTGCAGATTCTGTCGCAGTTGAAATCCTGCCTGAACTGGCAAAGATGTATCTAGATAAAGGCGTCGAGTTGCGCGGTTGCGAGAAAACCCTCAGTATTTTAAAAAATATTGATATCGATGCTGTTTCAGCGGTAGAAGATGACTGGTCGACTGAGTACCTGGCACCGATTTTATCGATAAAGATAGTGCAGGGTATCGATGCGGCTATCGCTCATATCAACCAGTACAGTTCACAGCATACCGAATCGATCATCACAGAGAACTACACCAGGTCACGCCAGTTCTTGCGTGAGGTCGATTCGAGTTCGGTGATGGTGAATGCCTCGACCCGTTTTGCAGACGGCTTCGAATATGGACTCGGCGCCGAGATCGGTATCAGTACGGATAAACTGCACGCCCGCGGCCCTGTTGGCCTGGAAGGCCTGACCAGTCAGAAGTATATCGTGCTGGGTGATGGCCATATCAGGCAGTGAATAACTAATAGTTAATAGTGAATAGTGAGGTTTGTACGGTTCGTACTGTGATTTTAAACAATGTATTTTTTTGCGAGTTATTTTATTTGAGCGGTCAATGACATGCTGACCAAACCTGCTTTTCGTCATTCACTATTCACTACTCACTATTCACTGCTTTCAAAATGATCGGTATCTTTGGTGGTACCTTTGATCCGGTCCATTATGGGCACATCAAAACCGCGTTCAGTGTTAAGCAGGCGTTGAACTTAAGCCAGTTACGTTTTATTCCAAACCGTATGCCGCCGCACAGGGCAAAGCCATGGCTCAGCGTCGAGCAACGTCTTCAATTATTACATACGGCCTTGCTGGACTATCCGGATGTGATCATCGATGAGCGTGAACTGGATCGCGACGGCCCTTCCTATATGGTCGATACGCTTGCTTCGTTGAAACAGGAATTCCCGCAGGAAGCATTGTGCCTGGTCATCGGTATGGATGCTTTTTTTGGTATTACCACCTGGTTTAGATGGCGGTCATTATTCGACCTGTGTCACCTGGTGGTCATCGACCGGCCCGGATTTGATAGCGCATCGATAAAGCAGCAATTCGATGCAGCGGACTATACCTTTCTGCATCAGAGAATGAGCAGTGATGTAGATACATTAACAACTCAGGAGAATGGAAGAATCCTGTTACAATCAGTGCCACAGCTGGATATCTCATCGACCATGATAAGAGATAACCTTTCGCACGAGGAACTGATAACACAGTGGATGCCTGAGCCGGTATACAAGAAATTAAGAGGTTTTATAAATGACGATCGATGAACTCAAACAGATGTCGCTTGATGCCCTTGAAGACCTCAAGGCGGAGGACATCATGGTACTGGATGTGAAAGATAAGACGACGGTGACTGACTGGATCATCATCGCTACCGGATCATCAAGCCGTCATGTGAAGTCCATCGCGAACAGCGTCATCACTGCGGTAAAAAATGCCAACAGGGCTCCACTAGGGGCTGAAGGTGAAGAGGATGGTGAGTGGGTGCTGGTAGATCTGGGTGATGTCATCGTCCATATCATGCAGCGACAGGTGAGGGAGTATTATGACCTGGAAAGCCTGTGGTCGGTAGATGCTGTCGAGCAGCGCAGAGAGCAGGACAACGGCTAGGTCATCCACCAGGACACCTCAAAACAGCAGACGTGAAAATAAATCTTATCGCCATAGGCAACAAAATGCCGGACTGGGTTGATGCTGCAGCAGATGATTTCATCAGGCGCCTTCCGGCCGAAATCAAGATCAACTCCATCCTCCTGCCGCTGATAAAACGCGGTAAGAATCCAGACATACCTCGGATCGTCCGTGATGAGAGCAGAAAGATGCTGGCTGCAGTGCCAAAGGGTTCGCAGCTCGTCGTGCTCGACGTGCTGGGCAGGTCTGTGACTACGATGAAACTGTCTGCCATGCTCGATACCTGGTTACAGCAGGGCCAGGATGTGTCCATCGTCATCGGCGGCCCGGATGGGGTCTCTGACGAATTACTCTCGCAGGCGCCGATAAAACTATCGTTATCAGCATTGACGTTTCCACATCCGTTGGTACGGGTCATCTTGCTGGAGCAGATATACCGTGCCTGGAGTATCTTAAACAACCATCCCTATCATCGGGCCTGAGGCAGGAGAACTGAAGGAAATGGTTGAATCAGCAAGAATAATCCTGGCATCGGCTTCACCTCGGCGCCGTGAGCTGCTGGAGCAGATCGGTATAACAGCAAGGGTACAGGCGGTGGATATCGACGAATCACGTAATCCTGATGAGCCGGTGATCGCATATGTCGAACGCCTGGCGATGGAAAAAGCGCAGCGTGGTTATGATACGTTAAAGAATATTGAAGCGTTGCCGGTGCTTGGCTCCGATACCATGGTAGAGATCGGCGGCACGGTTTTGGGTAAACCAGAAGACCGGGAGCATGCCAAAGGTATATTGGAGATGTTATCGGGGCAGGTGCACCAGGTACATACTTCAGTAGCGATAGTGACCCAGGATATGAACATTATCGATACCAGCAGCACACATGTACATTTCAAAACACTGGAAGCTGAGGAGATAGACAGCTATATAGATACAGGAGAGGCAGACGATAAGGCGGGAGCCTATGCGATACAGGGTATTGCGGCCCAGTTTGTAAAAAATATCAATGGCAGTTATTCAGGTGTTATGGGCTTACCCCTGTACGAGACAGTAAAACTGTTAAAACAGTGCGGCATCAGGCCATTAGAGCTTGCTGTGCATAAATAAAAGAATAATAAAGAAAAATTATGAGTAAAGAGATTCTGATCAATATTACACCACAGGAAACACGTGTGGCGATACTGGAGAACGGTATGCTGCATGATCTGTATATCGAGCGCAGCCGCAGCAAGGGCCTGGTCGGCAATGTCTATAAAGGCAAGGTGGTGCGAGTGTTACCCGGTATGGAAGCTGCCTTCGTCGAGATCGGCCTGGAGAAGGCAGCATTCCTTCATGTTTCCGATGTGGCGCAAAAGAATAAAAACAACAGCGAGCCTGTCAGTATCGGGCAGGTGTTGAGAGAAGGGCAGGAGATACTGGTGCAGGTGATAAAAGACCAGCTGGGCACCAAGGGTGCGCGTCTGACGACGAATATCACGATACCTTCGCGTTACCTCGTGTTTATGCCAAATGCAGAAAATATTGGTGTTTCCTCTCGTATAGAAAACGAAGAAGAACGTGAGCGACTGAAGAACAATTTACTGGAACAGCAGCATCGCATCGAAGATGCGGGTTATATCATTCGCACGGCTGCAGAAGTCGCCGATAAGGATGCCATCGCAAGTGATATCAAGTACCTGAACCGTCTCTGGGATAACATCAATAGTACCTCAGATGTTAAGCCTGGAAATGTCGTACATAAAGACCTGCCTCTCTATCTCAGGGTGCTGCGTGACATGGTCGATGAAGATCTCGAAGAGGTTAAGGTCGACTCGCGCGAGACCAGTAACATCATGCTCGAATTTGCAGAGAAGTATGTTCCGGAAGTGGCAGAGTTCATCGAGCACTACCCCGGCGAGCGTCCGATCTTTGATCTGCATGGCGTCGAGGATGAGATACAGAAAGGCCTGGAACGGAAGGTGCAGCTCAAGTCTGGTGGCTACCTGATTATCGACCAGACAGAAGCCTTGACCACGATCGACGTCAATACCGGTGCTTATGTCGGCAGTCGAAACCTGGAAGAGACTATCTTCAAGACCAATCTCGAAGCAGCACAGGGTATAGCAAGGCAGTTGCGACTGAGGAATCTTGGCGGCATCGTGATACTTGATTTCATCGATATGACAGAGCCGGAACATAAACGCCAGGTGATGCGTGCACTGGAAAAAGCCCTGGAAAAAGACCACGCGCGCACTTCTATCTGTGAAGTGTCTTCCCTGGGTCTGGTCGAGATGACACGTAAAAGAACTCGTGAGAGCCTGGAACATGTGCTGTGTGAAACCTGTCCAACCTGTGAAGGTCGAGGTACCATCAAAACAGCAGAGACGATATGTTACGAGATATTCAGAGAGATCTTGCGCGAAGCGAGACAGTTCGATGCGCAGGAGTTGCTGGTGCTGGCGGCACAGGATGTGGTGGACCTGCTGGTCGATGAAGAATCCAGCAGTCTCGCCGAACTGGAAGATTTTATCGATATCCCGATAAAGTTTCAGGTCGAGGCATTATTTACCCAGGAACAATATGATGTCGTTATCCTGTAACAATGGGCAGTTCTAACTAAGGCAGCTATTTCGATTACGCAAATGCGATTGGTTTTACGCTTCAGAATTTTCATCATCATCAGTCTTGCAGTGCTGCTGATCTCTGCCGCTGTTGTCTTCAGCGTGCTACGTGCGGTGTTGCCCTATGCGACCGGTTACAAGATCGAGATACAACAGGAAATCAGTCAGCAGATCGGTCTGCCGGTAGAGATCGAATCCATCGATGCGGCCATCCACTGGTTTTCTCCTCGTCTGAAACTTATCGGTGTTTCAGTCTATGATGAGAGGAATAAAGTACCCTTATTTAATTTTAAAGAGGCCTTCGTCGAGCTGGATGTCCTCGCCTCGATCATACATAACGATATCATCGTCGATAATATCGGGCTCGTTGGTGCCGACCTGTCTATCGAGAGACTGGCAGAAAACGAATGGCTGGTTCAGGGCATAAAGTTTACCAGCGACGGCTCCAGTGAATTGCCAGAACAGTTTTTCTATATGCTGCTGAATGCAGATTACCTGCTACACGATAGCAACATATATTTCCAGGATCATACCGGTGAGAAGCTAAACCTTAGTTTGCTGGACATAAACATGGATGTAAGGAATAGTTTTGGTAATCATCGAATAAAGTTTTCGATGAACCTGCCAGAGGAATATGGCAGAAGCCTGGCTATCGTCGCTGACCTGCAAGGTGAGCTGGATTCACTCGATGGTGAAGTCTATATCGAAGCTCAGCAAGTTAATGTGGAGCAATGGATCAAGAAGTTCAAATTCGTGCAGCAATATCAGCTCGATACTGTTCTAGATGTAAACCTGTGGGGAACTATCGAGGATAATGATATTCAATCATTGGTAGCGCAGGTTGTTTCCAGGTATTTGTCCATCACCAATAAGAAGAACTCGAAACGATGGGATACGCCATACCTGACGACAAACTTTCGTTACCTGAAACAGGATGAAGGCTGGAACCTGGCGGTTTCGAACTTCTATTTCGGCACAGAGGCAAATGCCAGATGGCAGCAGCCTGTGACAATTTTGGCCAGCGATGACGGCGAATACTACAATCTCAGCGCTGACTTTTTACGATTGACAGATCTGCAGCAGATGGCAGATGTTGCACTGACGCCCGAGCTGAAGAGTAAGTTCGATGTCCCTGATGTTATCAATAAGTATGACTTGAAAGCAGATATATATAACCTGAACCTGCAAGTCGCGAAAGAGGTCGACGCAGAGAATATATATGAGCAGGTAACCGTTGAAGGTACGATCAATGATTTCTCGATGCATGATACTGTCAATGAGTTCAAACTGACCGGCCTGGATGCGTCTATTCAATATGGAGATGATGTCGCTAACGTCGAGCTGCAGACCAGTGATGCGGTGGTCGAACTGAACAAGCTGCTCAGGTATCCGGTACAGGCTGATATCTTACAGGGACGGCTCAGGTTGGAGCGCAGCGATGATGGCTGGCTGATAGATAGCAGGAAACTGCAGTTGAAGAATGCACATATCAATTCTTTCTCTCGCTTCAAGGTTAAGCTCTCTGCAGATGAAAATATTTTTATCGATGCGCAGACGAATTTTTATGATGCGTATGGAAAACATGCAACGCAGTATCTGCCAGTGGGTATCATGAAACCAAACCTTATCAACTGGCTTGATATGGCAGTGACCGATGGTTATGTACCCAGTGGTTCATTTATTCTTTTTGGTGATCTTGGCAGTTTCCCTTATGACCGTCATGATGGTGTCTTCCAGGTGCTATTTTCTGCCCGTGATATCAATATGAAGTTTATGAAAGAATGGCCATCATTGAAGCAAGCATCGGGTACGATAAAGTTTAAAAACCAGTCACTCTTCGTTACCGATGCAAAAGCTAAATCACAGGGAGTGGAGCTATTTGATGGCTATGCTGAATTTTTAGATCTGAAGAAACCTCACCTAACTGTTAGGACCAACGCCAGAGGCAAGAATGAACAGATGCAGTCATACGTCTGGAACAGCCCACTAGATGATATCCTGGGTAATACTTTGCGGCTATTCCAGTTTGAAGGTAGCAATGATCTGAACCTGACGATAGATGTTCCTCTTGATAAGAAGAATGTTGACGTCGCTATCGATGGTCACCTCAATTTTATCGATACTCAAATATATTATCCTGCGCTGGGTTATGAACTGTCAGCTATCAATGGAGTGGTCGATTTTACCAAGGAGAGCGTATTTGCTGACTCGATTGTAGCAACTATCAATAAGCGGCCGGTTTCGATCAACGCGTATACAGAAGATGGTGCTGCTGGCCAGCAAGTTGTGTTCCACCTCGATGGCATAATCGAACCCGATTATCTGCTACAACGTTATACCTGGATACCGGAAGACTGGGTATCAGGTCACGCCGAATGGTCGATGGACTTCGAGGTGCCATATAAGCCTGATGATTACCTGGTACATGTCTCCGCCAGCTCTAAATTGCAGAATATGGTGATCGATATGTCTGATAAAGTACACTTCGAAAATCCCGGGAATATGTTTTTTACTACAGATATCAATATACTGGGTGGCGGTGACCTCCAGGTCAGTGCCCGCCTGAGTGAAAAAGAGGATATCGACAGTGATGAAAACTATATCATTGATCTGTTTGCCGTACGTGATGAAAAAAACACCTGGAGCTTCAACGTCAAATCAGATTATATGACGGGTAAGGGTGAAGTTACCGAAGGCCTTGGCAAGGATACAAAGATAAAGCTGGATCTGGAGGAAGTGGATGTACACTCTTTGTTCGTCACTAAAAACGGCAAAGGTTCCAACCCATTGAATCCGTCAGATTTCCCTCCGTTAGACTGGAAAGCCAGGATAGTACATTGGGATGACTGGACTTTCACTGATGTAGAGCTGGTATCAGACTGGCATATACATGGTATGTTGATCAATACCTTCTCGCTGAAAGGGCCAGCGATGACATTCGATGCGCGCGGTACCTGGCTGACATCATGGAACGCAGCACACGAGACAGTTTTTCAGGGTGAGATCAGCAGTAGCAATTGTGGAGTGTCACTGGTTGGTCTCGGTTATCAGCGGAGTCTGGATCGTTGCTCTTACCAGGCCACTTTCGACTCGAAATGGCCGGCAGAGCCTTATGCTATCTCGTGGGCGATCATGAAAGGTAATACCTCGTTCGAGATGAATGATGGAGAGATCCTTGAAGTTGAACCGGGCACTGGTGGGCGTTTATTGGGTCTATTAAACATTTTCAAACTGGCAAACCGGCTGGCATTTGATTTTGATGATGTTACCCGTCAGGGCTTTTCTTTCGATAATATCAAGGGAGAACTGGAGTTTTCCAACGGTAACGGCTCATTGAAAAACTTTGATGTATCAGCACCTGCTGCAGACATAAACATGTTTGGTAGAATAGGCATGGTGGAGCGTGACTATGGGCTGTTGATGCGGGTTAAACCACATACCGATACATTGACGTTTGCCGGTGGTACTCTGCTCGGTGGGGTCGTTGTCGGTGCCGGTCTGGCGTTGATTCAGAAAGTGTTCGATCTCGGTGTGATCGGCCATAATGTCTATTCTATTACCGGCACCTGGGATGAGCCGATAATTGAGCAGATAGTAGAAAGAAGCCAGGATACAACTGACGATGATGATTTATAGTGATGAATAGACCTTTAATATTTAGTTGTCGATGGCTTATTAGTATCGTTTTGTCATTGTCGCCGTCTTTAATGTATGCTGAAGTGGAAGTGCAGGGTACTGGACAGGGTACTGGCAAAAGCAGCGAAGTAGTCACGAACAGCAACCTGGCTCAGGGTAAGCCTGTTGTCGCAGCTGCATCGGACGGAACTGCCCTGAAATTACATGCTGAACAATGGGAGCTGGCACGCAGTGGTGAGACGATCCTGTCGTTACCGGTACTAAAGCAGGTAATAGGTGCATGGTTGGCCGATAAGGAGAAGATGATAGAAATACAGTACCCGGGAGGCGAAGATGGCGAATTCTGGGTACAGGAATTGACAGACTGGCTGGTCTCTCTGGGTATTCCATCAGATAATATGGTCACAACACCGGGCAGCGGTGCTGATGATGTGATTAAATTCAAGATAATAAAAAAGATCGAGTAGCAGGAGATGATTGGTGAGTAAAGTCGCAGCAATACAGATGGCATCAGGCCCTAACGTCAAGGCAAATCTGGCTGAAGCTGAAAAATTGATTAAGATTGCAGTCCAGCAAGAGGCCGAGTTAGTCGTATTGCCCGAAAATTTTGCCATCATGGGAATGGCTGAGACGGACAAGGTCAAGATCGCTGAAGATCTTGGCAGTGGCCTGTTGCAGGATTTTCTGAAAGCTCAGGCTATGAAATATAATATCTGGCTGGTTGGCGGTACCATTCCGCTGCGATCTGAGGAAGCGGGCAAGGCTTATGCCAGCTGCCTGCTGATCAATCCACAGGGTGAGCTGGTCGGTCGCTACGACAAGATCCATCTCTTCGATGTCACCATTGAAGCCAGTGATGAAAGTTACACGGAATCTGAAACTGTTTCTGCGGGCAAGGATATCCTCGTTGTCGATACGCCATTTGGCCGACTGGGCCTTGCCGTTTGTTATGATCTTCGCTTTCCGGAACTGTTCCGTGCCATGGTAGAGCAGAAAATGGAGATATGCGCCTTACCATCAGCCTTTACCAGTTTGACCGGTAGAGTACATTGGGAGTCGCTGCTACGCTCGCGTGCCATCGAAAACCTTACCTTCATGATCGCAGCTGATCAGGGGGGGTATCATGTAGGGGGGCGTGAAACGCATGGTGACAGTATGATCGTTGATCCCTGGGGCCAGGTTTTAAACCGCCTGCCTCATGGTACAGGTGTGGTGGTCGCAGATATCGATATCAGCAAGCTGGAGCATACCAGGAAAATGTTTCCTGCACTCGAGCATAAAAGGTTTCAATGCGGCCTGGTACCTCACTAAGGCGGTTCACCGTTCGAATCCCTTGCTGATGCCTGATAATTAAATGGACTTTCAGAACATCGTCTTCGAATTTGTTCTTATATATGCAGGGGCGGCTGTCTTCGCCACTATCTTCCTGTATCTCAGGCAGCCGGTAATCCTGGCCTACATCGGTTTCGGTATCGTTGCCGGTCCATGGGGTCTTGGGCTGATAAAAGAGCCGGAACATATCGAAGAGATATCACACCTTGGTGTGATACTGCTTCTTTATCTCCTGGGTATCAATCTAAAACCTGACCGCCTGATTAATCTCTTCAGTAAGACAGCTGTCGTTACCTTGATGACCAGCCTGGTGTTCCTGGTAGTTGTCGCAGCTGCGTCGTTAGCCATGGGTTTTGGTTTTATCGAAAGCATCGTGATCGGTGCAGCATTAATGTTCTCCAGTACCATCGTCAGTCTTAAGCTGATACCGACTACGGCATTGCACCACAGGCATACCGGTGAGTTGATGACCAGCGTACTGTTGATGCAGGATGTTATCGCTATCGTATTGATCCTGATGTTGACCGGTGGTCAGGGTGAAAATGTCGCGCTGACAATCGGCATATTGATTATCAAACTGGTGGTGCTTGCTGTGGTCGCTTATGGCCTGGTCAGGTATGTCGTTGACAAGCTGTTTTTACGTTTCGATATTATCAAGGAATATGTATTTCTGCTGGCGTTAGGCTGGGGCATGTTAGGTTCAGGCGTTGCCAGTGCCATCGGCCTGTCCTACGAACTTGGTGCCTTCATCGCTGGAGTCGCATTTGCTTCGTCTCCAGTGTCTATGGCGATCGCCGAGCATCTGAAGCCGTTGCGTGATTTCTTTCTTATCCTGTTCTTCTTTTCAATCGGCGCACAGTTTAACTTTCTTGTCACTCAACAGGTTTTACTTGCAGGGATATTGATGTCACTACTTATCGTCGTTTTAAAACCGCTGGTGTTCAAGCAGGGATTCCAGTTTATCGGCGAGAGCAAGAGGTTTTCAATGGAGCTTGGTGCGAGGCTAGGGCAGGGCAGTGAGTTCTCTATACTGGTGTCTTATAGTGCACTGGCGATCGGTCTGATCGATCTGCGTGCATCGTATTTGATACAGATGGTGGTGATCGTCACTTTCATCTTGTCGACCTACTGGGTGGTATACCGCTACCGTACTCCTATCTCCAGTACAGATAAAAACCGTATGGACTGAAAGGCAGCAACTGGTTAACAGTGAATAATGAATCTTAAAAAAACACCTGTTTAAATCTAACGCTATGCATTAGAAGTTTTTCAGTTCACTATTAGTTATTAACTATTAACTGCTTTCTCGTCTTCCAGCTCTCTCAAGTATTTAAATAGCTTACGTGAAGCAGCAGGGGGTTTGTCTTGCTGTTTTTCCTGATGTGCGGCGCGGATGAGCTGGTTTATGTGCTGCCGGTCTATATCAGGGTAGCGTGAGATGACTTCGTTGAGTGTGTGTTTGTCATTTTCTATCAAACTGTCACGCCATTTTTCCAGTCGCTTGAACTGAGCGGTATTAGTATCATGGCGATGTTGTATTTTTCTGAGTCGAGCTTCTATAACTTCGCTATCTATCGATCGTAATAATTTACCGATGTACAGGCGCTGTCTCTTCAGTCCGCTTCTTGATTTTATCTTCAGTGCGGTAGCGATCGCTTCATCCAGTTCATCTGGTAATTGCAGGGAGCGTCTGTCTTCACTCGATAGTTTCAGGATCTCTTCACCGACATCGACCAGGTGATGGCTTTCACGTTTTAACTGAGTTTTACTCGGGCCATCATACAGTCCTTCAAGCTTCGGATCCTCGTCGTAATTGTTAGAAGTCATCGTCATCATCTGTATTTGAAACAGTCAGTGCCTTTTCATTATTAAAGCTGACGCTTTCGAGTTCGCCACGAGAGTGCTCTTTGCCGTCACGATAATTTTCTATGATTACCGGCAGGTTGTTTAGTGACGGTGCTATCCATAGATGCAATTGCCTGTCTTTTTTCGGGTCTGTGCGTACCAGCTGTATGATATTGTAATCCTTGCCTGCAAAGCTGATGGTCTTGCTCGATCCCATGACAAATTTGTAATCATCGAGCTCGCCCTTAAGCAAAGCCCGGTACGGGTATTCTTTTACATTCTCATCGAACTCGATCATCAGCGGGATCTGAAATGAGAGCATATCCCATATTTCCCTGTCAGTGCGTAGAGCTATCTCTTTGCTCCTGACAACACCGGTGACTTTTCCTTTTAAGGTGTTCTTATACGTGTTCCATAGTATATCGATATCTTCGTCCCTGTTTTTCTCTCTACCGGTCTGAATGTATATATGTTTTCTAAGGAGCAGGTTATCGCCTATCTCATCGACATAGCTGGTCGCTGAGACGGTATCGCTGGCAAACATGCTAGCCATGCCGTGCAGCTCAGTGTTTTGAGTGAACTTGTAACCCTTGTCTGTGTAGCTTAACTGGTAGGTCGCTTCAGCCAGTTTGATACCGAATTTCTGGATAGCATAGCGGGCGGTAAATTCAGGTAAGTCTTGTTGTGCAAAAGCATTATGTGCAAATACTGCAACTAACAATAGTAATGCTTGTGACAGATAGAGGCGTTTTTTGATCATCATGTTCTTTGACTGCCTATCTGGATAAATGCTGGTTTTTCCAGATCAGTGGTTCAGTTAGTGGTTTCTCATCGAGATTCAACTGGTCTCCTTTAAATGTCAAGCGGCCTGCTGTGTGCATGCCGATAACCATTGGATATATCACGTGTTCTTCATTTAGTACCCGTGCGCCCAGAGATGCAGAGGTATCCGTATCAAGTACCGGAATCTCTGCCTGTATGACAACCGGTCCGCTATCAAGTTCGTGGCTGACAAAATGCACACTGGCACCATGTATGGCATCTTTGTTGTCTAGCGCCTGTTGATGAGTATTCAGCCCCTTATATTTTGGCAACAACGATGGGTGAATGTTGATCAGACGATGCTGGTAGCGGTCGATGAAAGTATCGCTCAATATGCGCATGAATCCGGCGAGGACGACCAGGTCAGGTTCCAGTGGCTCGATGATATGCATCATCGCACGATCGAAAGATTCCCTGTCGGAGTATTGTTTATGGTCGACAACGTGGGTCTCGATGTTCGCCCTGGCTGCGCGCTCAAGGCCGAGCGCTGTCGCGGTATTACTGATCACCGCTTTGATCTCGGCATCAAGTTCCTTGTTTTCTATCGCGTCGATGATCGCCTGCAGGTTACTGCCACTACCGGAAATTAATACGACGAGAGAAGCTTTTGCCACGGTTAACCCTGCAAGATACTAATTAAAAACAACCTGCTCGCTATCGCCATCAACAATATTGCCCAGCTGCCATGCGGTATCACCATTTTGATTCAAGCTGTCGATGACCGCGTTGGCGTCATCGGCGGCTACGATCAACACCATGCCGACACCGCAATTGAAAGTGCGGTACATCTCGTTGATCTCTACATTGCCATTGTCCTGCAGCCACTGAAAAACCAGAGGCAATTGCCAACTGCTGGTGTCGACGATAGCCTGGCTGTTCTCCGGCAATACTCTAGGGATGTTTTCCAGCAGACCGCCGCCAGTGATGTGGGCCATGGCATGGATATCATATTTTGGCAGCAGGTTATGTATGGCTTTGACATAGATATTGGTCGGTGCCAGCAATGCATCGCCG
>JABDRN010000048.1 GCA_013041745.1 Gammaproteobacteria bacterium | reverse complement strand
ATTTAGTATTGTGCTACTTCTTTGTTTATTTGTTTCTGGATTCTGGTTTGTGTTTTTTTGACTCTCTCGCATCAGCCAAGCCATTGCTGTGCTGCCGGTATCATGGGCTGTCTGTGAAAACTGTCTGAGCGTCTTCTACGAGTCTTTTCACAGCATGGTGCCGGCAGCGCAGCAATGGGAACCCCGTGCCTTTTACGGGGCGCCCGGCGTAGCGACGGCCTTTTCTGGTTACTCTTTTGGGCTGTTGCAAAAGAGTCACTCGCCGTAAAAGGCGAAACTCATGGGTAGAATATTAAGTACCTAGGTAGCGTCAAAAAGAGAAAATAAAAAAAGAAACGAGTAACTCGCCCGCGGTGCGAGAACCACAAGGCCTGAAAAAAATAACACCGTAACTGCAAAACACCCGACACAAGATGGTCAGGCGAAACTCATGGCTTAAAGTCCACGTACCTATGCAGCGTTAAGAAGAGAAAAGCGTGCGAATGTATTTCGCACCTACAGTAAATTAACCAACTGCTGAACCCGCGACGTAATCTCATCTGAATCATGAATCTGCATGATCTGTTTTACCTCATCCTGCAGGTTATTGATCTTGCTGTTAACGATAATATGTTTCACTTCGAGCAAAGCATTTGCCTGTACGCTGAAATATTCCAGCCCCATGCCAAGCAGAAGGCGAGTGTATGAGGTGTCGCTGGCCATCTCGCCACACATCGAAACCGGTATGCCGGCTTTTTTTCCGGCATCGATGGTCATCTGGATCAGTCTCAGTACAGCAGGGTGCAGCGGATTGAAAAGGTAGTTGACCTCGTCATCGATGCGGTCGATGGCCAGTGTGTACTGGATCAGGTCATTGGTGCCGATGGAGAGGAAATCCAGCTTGCTGGCAAATGCATCTGCAGCCAGGGCTGCTGCAGGAACTTCTATCATGGCGCCAACCGGGATCTTTTTGTCGAAAGCGATTTTTTTCTTTTTTAATATCTCTTTTGCATCTTCGATCAGGGCCAGGACCTGGGTGAGCTCGTTGGTGCTGGTCAGCATAGGGATCATGATGCGCACCGGGCCGAATGCCGATGCACGCAAGATGGCCAGTAGCTGTGGCATGAAATCCTGCGGTTCTTTCAGGCAGCGGCGGATAGCACGTAAACCCATGGCCGGGTTGTGCGCCATCGGACCGTGATCGATGGTGTCCTGTATCTCTTTGTCGGCACCGAGGTCCATGGTTCGAATGGTTAATGGTTTCCCCTTAAGCGCCTTTACCGCTCTCTTGTAGGTCTTTAAGTGTGTCTGCTGGTCCGGCCACTGGTTCAGTTCGATGAACAGCATCTCGGTACGGTAAAGGCCGACACCTGTATCATCGTATTTTTTTATTGTGCGTATATCAGCAGGTTTGTCGATATTGCCATGCAGCGTGATCTGTTTTCCATCCAGGGTTATGGCTGGTTTACCGCTTAATTCATTTAACAGGTTGCGCTTGGCGATCTCGTCACGTCTGACTGCGCGATAATACTTGAGTGATTTTTTACCCGGTGAATTAATTACCGTCCCGGCCAGTCCGTCGATGATCAGTGTCTCGCCACGGTGGATCAGGCTTCGCGCATGATGCAGGCCGACGATGGCGGGAATACCTAGATTTCTTGCCAGGATCGCAGTGTGAGAGAGCGGGCCGCCATACTCTGTGATGAACCCCGCAATTTTCTGGTGTTGCATCATGATGGTGTCGGCTGGTGTCAGGTCGTCTGCGACGATGATCTTGCCTTTATATGAGATATTTTCGCTGTCTTCGCTCTGACCCAGTAGCGCCGTCTGTATGCGTTTGACGACATGGAGGACATCATCTTTGCGAGTGCGGAGATACGGGTCTTCCATCTCGTCAAACACCTGTACCAGGCGCTCGCCCTGGATCTGCAATGCCCATTCAGCATTGCACGAGAAGCGTTTGATGTTTGCTATGGTGCCTTCGTCAAATGCCGGATCTTCCAGCATCAGCAGGTGTGTGTCGATGAACACCAGGATATCATCCGCGGTGTTCTGCGCGATCTTCTTCTTTATATCGTGTAATTGAGAGTTAGCCAGTTTAAGTGCTCGTTTGAAGCGCCTTATCTCGGCCCTGATCTCAGAAGCAGGCAAGGTTTCTTTTGTTACATCAATCGTTTCGCGCGCTATCAGGTGGGCTTCACCGATTGCGATGCCTTTGGATACGCCGATACCACTGATGTAGATGCTCAAGTCTTTTCTCCCGACCTGTTATTCGTCTTCGTTGAAGCGGTTGATGATAAGTTCTTCCAGTTTGTCCATGCTCTCCTGTTCGTCTTCGCCGTCTACGTGCAGAGTTATCTCGCTGCCTTTCCCTGCTGCCAGCATCATAACTCCCATGATACTTTTTCCGTTGACACGTCTCGCATCTTTTTCAATCTCGATATGAGAGGAGAAGCTGGAAGCGAGCTGGACCAGCTGTGCTGCAGCCCTTGCGTGTAGTCCCAGTTTGTTAATGATCTCTATATTTCTGCTGATGCTCATGATATTTATATTATGAAGATTCAAAAATTATCCTGTATACCTTTTATCGCGCCGTTAACAGCTTTCTCTATCAAGCTGTCTTCTATTTCGTCCCGGTAGTTTAACAAGCGAATGATCATCGGCAGGTTAACGCCGCTTATCATGTGTGCATGGTGTTTCTCTGCCAGTCGCATGGCGATATTGCTGGGTGAGCTACCGTAAATATCTGTCAAGAAGAGTATGCCCTGTTTCGTGTCGAGTTTAGCGATGCGTTGATCGATGTCTTCGCTGATCAGGGCGGGGTCTGCATCCATCGGGACTTCTGTGTATGAGAGGTTCTGGCTCTCACTTTTGATGACCGCTTCAGCAACCGCTATCAGATTGCTGGCGATACCTTCGTGAGTAACGAGAAATAATGCGACACTCATGATGGATTATTATTCCTCATAACCCATCTCGCGATGGTGAACAGAGACAAGTTCGTGGCTCTCTCTGAATTCATCATACAATGTTTCGGCGATATATACCGAGCGGTGCTGGCCTCCGGTACAGCCGATAGAGACGGTGAGGTAATAGCGGTTTTGCTGTTTGAACTTGGGTATGACAAAGTTTAGAAAGCTTTTGATATGGTCGAGCATCTGTTGCACATCTTCCTGATCCTGCAGGAAAGCGATAACTTCCGGGTCCTGGCCTGTCAGCGGACGCAGATTCGGCTCCCAGTGCGGGTTCGGCAGGCAGCGTACGTCAAACACAAAATCGGAGTCTGCCGGAGCGCCATTCTTGAATCCGAATGAGTGGAACAGTAATGATAACTTTGTTTTTGGCCGCTTAACCACGCGTTCCTTGATATAGCTCCGCAGTTCATGAATATTAGTATAAGTCGTATCGATATAAAGATTTGCCGCAGTGGCAACCTCTTTTAGCAGATTACGTTCGACCTCGATGGCTTCGGACAGTGGCAGCCCTTTCTTGGTCAAGGGGTGTTTTCGACGGGTATCACTGAAGCGTTTTATCAGGGTATCGAGTTCCGCCTGCATATAGATAATCTCTATCTCGATCTCTGTTTGCTTATCACGCCGCTGGATCCATTCGATGATGGTATTGAAATCTCGCAGGTCTTCCGAGTCACTGCGGGCATCGATACCGACGGCGATCATGTCGTACAGCTGTACCCGTCTACTCAGGATGCGCTCGATGAACTGTGGCAGTAACCCTATGGGCAGGTTGTCGACACAGTAGTATTCTTCATCTTCCAGAGTATGCAGGGCGACTGATTTTCCCGAGCCAGATAATCCACTTATTATGACTAGTTTCATACGGATCGAATATTTAGCTGTTGTTATCTATTGCTTGCTGTTGACGGTCGATCAGCTGCTGGCTCGCATCGTAGCCATTCTTACGCAGGATATGATTGCGTACAGCGGCTTCGACGATGACCGAGAGGTTTCGCCCAGGTGCTACCGGAACGATTGTCACTGGAATCTCGACGTCGAGTATTCTCTGTACTTCGGTCTGGCCGGTTAGCCGGTTGAATGTTCCCAGGTTGTCGTCATTCATCTTTTCCATGTGAACGATCAGGCGCAGGTATTTGTTTCTTTTTATGGCGTTGTCGCCATACATCTCACGGATATTCAGTACACCGAGGCCGCGGACTTCCATGAAGCCCTGGAGTATAGCGGGGCTGCGTCCGTCAAGGATGTCGGGGCCGATGCGGGTAAATTCCGGTGCATCATCAGCGACTAACCTGTGGCCGCGGGAAATGAGGTCGAGAGCCAGCTCGCTCTTACCGACGCTACTCTCTCCGGTGATCAATACACCTGTACCATGCACCTCCATGAATACCCCATGCAAGATTTCTTTGTTAGTGAATAACTTGTTCAGGTAATAGCGGGCAGCATCAACGACATCGTTACTCTCAGCCTTGCAGCTTAATACGGGCACGCAGTATTTATTGGCAAATTCACAGAGTAACTCTGGTACGGGCAGTCCATCTGACAATATGATAGCGACGGTATTGTTGGTGAACAGCTGTGTCAGTGTGCTTCTTCTAAAATCATCTTCAAGGCCATGCAGGTATTCGCATTCGGTCTTTCCGATTACCTGGATAATATTGTTATGGATGAGATTGAGATGGCCTATCAGTGTGGCGTGCTCGTTAACATCGAGCTCATGTAAGGGTTTGTCCGGGTCCTCGGCTCCAGCGACCCACTTCAGTTCAATCCTGCTGGCAAGATTCACGATGATCGATTCAGCAGACAGGATCTCTTTCATGATGCCTGGGAACTTAACTGCCAGTTGATTAGGTGGTGATATATTTGTTTGGTATCGGCGGATTCGCGAATTTCCTTGCAGAAATTTGCATTGTTGAAAAGTGTTGCAAGGTAGGCAAGTATTTTCAGGTGTTCATCAGTATAGTGCTCTGGCACCATCAGCGCGAAAATCAGGTCGGTTCTCTGATTGTCTGGACTGTCAAAGTCAATGCCGTCGTCAAGTTTTAAGAAGGCACCGATGGCGTGCTCGGTCAGGCTGGTCCGGGCATGCGGCAGGGCAACACCGTGACCCATGGCGGTCGATCCAAGTTTTTCTCTTTCGGTGAGTAGCTGGAAGATATCCAGTGCGTCGATGTCATCGTCTAGTGGCTGGTTGACACGCATGGCTTCACTTGCCAGTTGTTCTGCCAGCAGTTCCAGGGCGCGTTTTTTACTTTTTATTTCGTGGTTGCTAATAACAGCATTCGAGCTGATTAGTGTATCAAGGTTCATGTTGCTGCTGTTGCCTGTTAACTTGATGATTTATTGAGTATTCAATCTCGAATGCTGTTCTTCATGGTCTGAGTTACCTGTCCAGGTTACTCGGTTTCTTCCAGGGTGAAGTTGTTGTTTTGCTTGTTGTGCAGGTGGTTTGTAATCTTTTCCTTATGTTTTTTCACCTGACGGTCAAGCTTGTCGACCAGGCCGTCGATAGCGGCATACATATCGTCTTCTGTGCAGTTGGCGAAGACGTCATGACCACTCATGTGTACGGTGGCTTCTGCCTTGTGCCTGCTGGCTTCTACTTCGAGTATGACATGTATGTTACTGACCTTATCGAAGTGGCGCTCGAGTTTTGCCATTTTCTCGTTAACATAGTCTCTTAAGGAATCGGTAACTTCGATGTGATGACCTGTCAGTTCTATTTGCATTTGCATTTCTCCACTGTTGATTAAGGAGTACTTAGTAGATACTCCTAGGCTAAGCGCTTACGCTCATTTGAAGGTGGTATCAACATAGACTCTCTATATTTTGCCACAGTTCGACGTGCAACATTAATACCTTCTTTGACTAATAGTGAAGATATTTTATTGTCGCTCATCGGTTTTTTAGGATTTTCGTTCTCGATCAGCTTTTTCACCATGGAACGTATCGCTGTCGCTGAGCATTCGCCGCCGTCAGCGGTGCTGACATGGCTGGAGAAGAAGAACTTGAATTCGTAGACGCCGCGTGGCGTGTGCATGAACTTGTTCGTGGTGACACGGGAGATGGTCGATTCATGCATCTCCAGTTCTTCGGCGATATCACGCAGTACCATGGGCTTCATGCCTTCATCGCCATAATCTAAAAACAGTCGCTGGCGTTTGACGATGGCCTCGCCGACCCGTTGCAGTGTGTCACTGCGGCTCTGCAGGCTTTTCAGGAACCAGCGTGCTTCCTGCAGACTATTGCGCAGATGGCTGGTGTTGTTGCCTCGACCGGCATTTTTCAGGTGATTCTCATAAACAGCATTTATTCGCAGGTTTGGTGAGGCTTCAGGGTTTAGGCTGACCTGCCACTGACCGTTGATCTTTCTGACGAAGATATCCGGGATCACGTATTGCGCGTTATTACGCGAGATACTGGCTCCAGGTTTGGGATTGAGTGCCTGGATGAAGGCGATCAATTTTTTCAACTGCTCTTCGTCGCGGCGGGTTTTCTTCTGCAGTCGTGCATAATCATGCGCACCCAGCAGGTCGAGGTGGTGTTCGATGATGTTTCTTACATCGGCCAATCCCGGTGTTTTCTCGTCGAACTGTTCCAGCTGCAGCAGCAGACATTCTCTCAGGTCACGGGCAGCGATCCCTATCGGGTCAAATCGCTGTATGCGATGTAATACGGCCTCGACTTCATCGATCTCAATATCCAGTTCATCTTTCAGGCCTTCGAAAATTTCTTCAACTGATTCAGTGAGATAGCCGTCATCATTGATGGCGTCGATGATAGCGATGGCGATGATCTGGTCGGTATCGCTAAACTGTGAATTGTGCAGTTGCCAGATCAGGTGTTCACTCAGAGTGTCACCTTCGATGCTCTGATTTTCAAGAAAATCATTGTTTGAATCACTGCTCGACTGGCTGCTGGGTGCGCTAGCAGTGGTGATATCATAGGTGTCTTCCCAGTTGGAGTCGACGGCGAGATCGTCCGGCATCTCCTGCTGATTTTCCATATCTATATGCGGATCTTCGTTTTCAGCGCTCTGTTCGCTGGCGCTGTTCAGGTTTTCCTGTTCCTGTTTCTCCGCGTTATTATCCGTTTCAGCAGTGGCGTCTGGATTGTCCTCATCCTGCTCAAGCATGGGATTTTCTTCTAATGTCTGCTGGATCTCGCTTTGTAATTCGAGCGTTGACAGCTGCAACAGGCGTATTGCCTGCTGTAACTGTGGGGTCATTGTCAGGTGTTGACCAAGTTTTAGCTGAAGTGTGGGCTTCATGGTGTATCTGTAGACTGTTTCATCCGTTACAACGATACTGCACTGTTTTTACGGTTACTAGTTGAGTTGGGTGCTGCAGCATGAATGAATAGAAATGTCGTATAACTCCCCGTTACATCAAATGTTAAATCATTATCCTATTTATAGACGAAAATCTCGGCCAAGATAGACTTCTCGCACTTCTTCATTTGAAAGAATGTCTTCTGGTTGCCCTTTGGCAATGATTTTACCACCACTTAGTATATAAGCTCTATCGCATATTCCCAGTGTTTCACGGACATTATGGTCGGTTATAAGTACCCCGATATTGCGCTCAATCAAGTGTTTTACGATTTTTTGAATCTCGATGACAGAAATCGGGTCAACTCCGGCAAAAGGCTCATCGAGCAGTACAAATGCTGGCTGCGATGCCAGAGCACGGGCTATCTCAACTCGCCGCCGCTCACCTCCAGAAAGGCTCATACCGGTGTTCTGGCGTATATGGTCAATCTGCAGGTCATCGATAAGTGCGTCCAGTTTCTCTTTTCTCTGCTGCTCGGTGAGGTCTTTTTTGGCTTCCAGCACGGCGAGAATATTTTCTTCCACGCTTAATTTTCTGAAAACCGAGGCTTCCTGCGGCAGGTATCCCAGTCCATGCTGAGCCCTGGCATGCATCGGCAGGCGGGTGATGTCCTTATCATCGAGGTCTATCATTCCTGAATCTGCCTTCACCAGGCCTACCACCATATAGAAACTGGTGGTCTTGCCAGCACCGTTAGGGCCCAGCAAACCGACGACTTCGCCACTATTTACCTGAAAAGAGACATCATCGACGACGGTGCGTGATTTATATGATTTCACCAGGTTTTTTGCGATGAGAGTGGGCATTTATTTCTGTTCTTTAGCAGGGTCTTTTTTGGGTGTGAGGGTGATGTTTACCCTTTGCTTGCTATCTGAGCCGGTGGAAGTTTCACTCTTGTCGCCAGCGATGACGATCTTCTTTTCTGTGTCATAAATAATCTTCTGGCTACTGACCTGGTGATCGGGCTGTTTCAGGTTGGCATTGACCGTCATCACCAGTTTGTTCTGACTGGCGGTGTAGACCATCTGCTCACTTTCGGCCTGAATATTCTCACCTTTGTCGGTGACATGGTTGTAATGCGCCGGTTTGCCGGTAACAGTGATTCGTTCTACTTCTTCTTTGCTCTGTTCAATGGTTACTTTGTCACCGGTTAGTTTCAGTTCGCCCTGCTTGATATTTACATTGCCGATATAGACACTGTAGCCAGTTTCGATATTTAGCTGCATGTAGTCAGCATCGATATATATTTTCTCGTTGTTTTCGGCTGCCCAGGTATTAATCTGGGTAATGAGCATTAGGCCGGCAAATATGCTGTATCTTGAAATATTAGTCATAAGGTAAGTAATAACCGCTGACGCTGGATGTGAGTTCGAGTTTACTGGTTATATTATTATAAATCATACCGGTCGAGGTGATCTTCGATTTCCCTTGAGTGATATCGACCTGTGCATCTGTCTCTGCTACCTGTGTATTCGTATGGATCAGCATACTCTCGGTCTTGATGGTGACGGCAGGTTCGATATTCTGCTGTTGCATGACCACATTTTCTTTTAGTTCTATGGTGTTTCTTTCATCATTGAGCAGAGCGAAGTTTGCACTGACTTTCCATTGTTTGCCTGATTCCAGCATATGGATGACTGGTAGTTCGACTCTGGATATATCAGAGTCGTTATAGCGTTCGAGGCGCTTGCCATCGATGTTATATGCGGGTTCGCCATTCTCGTCCATCGCGGTCATTTCGAATTCATTCATGAATATCTCGATATATCTAATGCTCTTTGTCTGGGGTTCTTCTTCGTCGCTAAAATAGCCGGTGGTGGTCCACCAGGCGATTATCGCTACAGTAGCGAACACTATGAGACTGATCAGGCTTTTCATCGTTAATGGATCTACTTTTCTGTGTGAAGATAAGAGTGAAGTTTGTCGTTGAGCAGGCCTTTCGCTTCGAGGATAAATTCGCAGACGTCTCTTACAGCACCGCGGCCACCGCTGCGATCTGTTATCCAGTGAGCATGCTGCTTAACAAAAGGATGGGCATTCTGTACAGCTATAGCGAAATTCAGCTGTGACATGATAGGCAGATCGACTACGTCGTCACCGACATAAGTTATCTGCTCCTTGTCGAGACTGACTTCTTCGAGCAGGGCTGCAAAAGCCGGTGTTTTATCACGATAGCCCTGGTATAAGAGAGTGACACCCAGGTCGTTCATGCGGTGTTTGACGAGCTCAGACTTACGTCCGGTGATTACAGCGACCTTGACGCCACACTCCTGCAGCATGCGCAGACCATGGCCATCCAGTGAATGAAATGCTTTATATTCACCGCCGTGGTTGTCGAAGAAGAGACCGCCGTCAGTCATCACGCCGTCGATATCAAAGATGACCAGTTCTATCTTTTTTGCTTTTTCTATTATGTCCATAGTGATCGGTGAATAATGAATAATGAATAGTGAGTAGTGAATAGTGAATAGTAAGAGCGAAGCCGTCAATAGTTTGTTGTTTGCATTATTTCGTCATTCACTATTAATTATTCACTGCTTTACATGATACCGGCTCGCAAGATATCGTGCATGTTAAAGGCACCGATAAGTTTGTTGTTTTCATCGGTGACCAATAGACCATTGATGCCATGGTCATCCATCTGTTTGACGATGCTGGCTGCCAGTTCATCGGCGGAGGTGGTACGGCAGTTTTTTGTCATCACATTGCAGATGGCGGTGCTGCGGACATCGATGTTTTTATCCAGCGAGCGGCGAAGGTCGCCATCGGTATATAACCCCAGGACAGCATCTTTTTCATCTACGATGGCCGTCATGCCCAGCCCTTTCTTGCTCATCTCCAGCAGAGCTTCAGAGACGGTTGCTGACTCCGCCACTTTAGGAATGTTGTCTCCTGTATGCATGACGTCTGAAACATGCAGTAATAATCGTTTACCCAGGCTGCCACCGGGGTGGGAGAGGGCAAAGTCTTCAGCGGTGAAGCCACGGGCCTGCAGCAGGGCCACGGCCAGGGCATCACCCATGACCAGTGCTACCGTGGTGCTGGAAGTCGGGGCGAGGTCGTGCGGACAGGCTTCTTTGCTGACACCGACATCTAGATTGAAATTGGCTTCGGTTGCCAGCGTGGAATTTTTATCGCCGGTCATACTGATCAGTGGAACGGAAAATCGCTTCAGTATCGGGATGATCGTAGTGATCTCTGCAGTGTTGCCTGAATTTGACAGGGCGATGACCACATCATTCTTGGTGATCATGCCCAGGTCGCCATGACTGGCTTCACCGGGATGAACAAAAAACGCCGGGCTGCCAGTGCTGGCCAGCGTGGCGGCGATCTTACCGCCGATATGACCTGATTTACCCATGCCAGTGACAACGATGCGGCCTTTGCAGTTCAGCAGTAGCTCGCAGGCACTGGAGAAGTTTTCGTCGATACGTGATTGCAGTGCTGTAATCTCTGCCAGTTCCGTTGACACCACTTCACGGCCTAGTCGCTGGAAGTCAACTGAGGAAAAGTTGGATTTATTATTTGATGACATCGCTGTTCCGCTAGTTATTTAAGCTAAAAAATAACAGTATTTGGTAAGCAATGAAAGAACTCAGTAATATGCCACCTTCGATTCGATTGATCCTGCCCTCAGCGCGAAAACCATAGGCCATTACAAACAGCATCATGGTGAGTGCGAACACGATAGCAAGGTCCCGCTCTAGTACCGCTTCACTCAGTATCGACGGGTTGATTATTCCGGGTATCGCAAGCACACCCAGTGTATTGAACAGGTTCGAGCCGATCACGTTACCGATGGCGATATCATCTTCATTTTTCAGCGCCCCGGTGATGGAGGCGGCGAGTTCTGGTAGGCTGGTGCCAATAGCAATAACGGTGAGTCCGATGATCAGTTCACTGACGCCGAGCTCGGTGGCAATATTGACTGCTCCCCATACCAGTATCTTCGAGCTGACCGTTAACATTATCAGGCCGGTGATCAGCCAGAACAATGCATGCGATGTCGGTATTCGTCCCGGTAATTCTTCGATGATCTCATCGGTTAATGCATCGTCCAGCTGGTTGCGTAAACCCTGACGTGTTATCCACCACATCAGTAAAATCAGCAGGCCTGCCAGGATGAAACCATCAAATCGGCCAAGCGTCAGATCGCGCATCAGGGCTATTGCTACCAGGGTTACCAGCAACAGGATCGGCAATTCTTTCTTGACGATTCGGGAATGTACTTCCATCGGTGCGATTAGTGAGGCCACTCCCAGCACCAGTGTGATGTTGGTAATGTTTGAGCCTAGCGCATTACCGACGGCCATTTCCGGACTGCCTTCGTAAGCAGCGAATCCAGCGACCATCATCTCGGGTGCAGAGGTGCCAAATCCGACGATGGTGAGACCGATGATCAGGGGAGGGATATTAAAGTTTCGCGCCGTTGAGGCAGCACCGACGATGAAGCGATCTGCGCTCCATATCAATAAAATAAAACCAGCAATAATGGCGATGCTATCTATTAACATAGGAAATTAATATGGGGTGTTGCAGTTGAATATTCTTACTATTTGCGATTAAGGTGCGAAGAATACGCTATGCGATTGAATTCTCCAAGAAATCTTGCGAAATAAATTAGGTGGCAATTTGAAACCAACGATTCATGTAGGGGCCTATGGATGGCTTCATCAGCACTGGATGAACAGCTTTTACCCTGAGGATCTGCCGGCTGACTGGCGACTGGGATATTACAGCAATGAGTTTAATACCGTTCTGGTGCCATCTTTTTACTGGCAGCAACGGTATATGGTTGACTGTGAAACGTTGCTGGATGATGTGCATTCAAGTTTTCAGTTTTATATAGAATGCGATAACCGGATATTCGATATGGTCTCATTGTCGGAACTATCTGACGCTTTGAACTTATTGAAACCACAATTATCAGGGTTGGTGTTTCCGGGCGGTGGGCAGGTAGAGAAAGTCATGGATGAACGGTTTATTGAGCTGGCAGACTCACTTCAGGTTGACATGATTGAAGGCCAGTCTGAGTCCGGTAGCGATAAACTATGGTGCTCGGCTGGTTCTTCGAAGGACGCTCGACAACAGGTGAGATTTGCACTTCTTGAAGATGATCTGCGCGATCTAAGAGCCGTCAGACCTCGTATCGAGCCATTTATCAGCCAGTTGCAAGATCTAAGCGAGGAGGATGCATCTGTCGTCATGATAGTCAGTCATCCGCAGTTACAGGCTGCAGACCTGGGCAAGTTCCGTTCGATGCTGGAAATTATGGGCCATTAGCTGGATTATTCTGATTATTTTATGGAACGTCACTTAAATTATCCAATATCAGACCGTGGCATCGTATCTGTCATGGTACAATCCCGCGAAAATAACAAAATTTCATATAAGGCAGCTGACTTGAGCGATACCCTGGTCAAAATTAGAGATTTACACTTTAGCCGCGGCAGCCGTAAAATTTTTGACGGGCTATCCATGGATATTCCACGGCAAGGTGTCACGGCTATCATGGGGCCCAGCGGTACAGGCAAGACAACACTGTTGAAACTAATCGGTGGGCAGTTGACGCCGGATGAGGGTAGCATCGAAGTCGATGGCCTGGATGTGCATCAGCTTTCGACAAAAAAACTGTTTGAGTTGCGCCAGCGCATGGGCATGCTGTTTCAGAGCGGCGCATTATTGACTGACCTGAGCGTATTTGAAAATGTGGCTTATCCCTTGCGCGAACACACCAGGCTGAATGAAGCGCTGATCAGGCACCTGGTTTTACTGAAATTAAACGCCGTTGGCTTGCGCGGTGCAGCCGATATGATGCCCTCTGAACTTTCTGGTGGTATGTCGAGGCGTGTCGCTCTGGCACGGGCTATCGCGCTAGATCCGATGATGATCATGTACGATGAACCCTTTACCGGACAGGATCCGATATCGAAGGGTGTTCTGGTGTCACTGATCAGTGAGCTCAATAATGCACTAAATGTCTGCAGCATCGTGGTCTCGCATGATGTGCCCGATACCCTGTCAATCTCGGACTATGTGCATTTTATATCGGCGGGTAAAGTCGTTGAAAGCGGTTCTCCCGAAGCATTGACCAGCAGTAATGTAGAGTGGACTCATCAGTTTATCCACGGTGATGCTGATGGCCCGGTACCATTTCATTACCCTGCTGATCCGATAATGGATGATCTGTACCAGCGAGGGAAATGAACTTGATCAATCGATTTCTCGATAGAATGCAAAAAATAGGTGCTGCAACCTTACACAGCTTTCGTCGGCTGGGCAGGGGCAGTGTCTTTTTGCTGGAAGTGATATCCAGCTGTGCCAGCCTGTTCGTACGCCCGTTGCTGGTAGTGAAGCAGTTGTACTCGGTGGGCGTGCAGACACTCATTATCATCGTGGTCGCTGGCCTGTTTGTCGGAATGGTGATGGCGTTACAGTCCTATTATGCACTGGTTGATTTTGGTGCCGAAGATTCGGTGGGCGTGATGGTGGCGCTGTCGTTGTTACGCGAACTGGGCCCGGTCGTCACTGCGCTGCTGTTTGCTGGTCGTGCGGGCTCTGCGCTGACTGCCGAGATAGGCCTGATGAAGGCGACTGAACAGCTGTCCGGTATGGAGATGATGGCAGTTAACCCGATGCAGCGGGTGGTCGCACCGCGTTTCATGGCCGGCGTGATATCAATGCCATTGCTGGCGACTATATTCAGTGCAGTCGGTGTTATCGGTGCCTATATGGTTGCGGTAGAGTTGCTGGGGCTGGATTCTGGTGCATTCTGGTCTCAGCCGCAAAACAAGGTGGATTTACACCTGGATCTATACAATGGAATAATCAAAAGTGTAGTGTTCGGGGTGGTTGCTACCTGGATCGCGGTGTTCGAAGGCTATGACTGCATACCAACATCGGAAGGGCTGGGTCAGGCAACTACACGTACGGTAGTTCATAGCTCGCTGGCGATACTGTTTCTGGATTTCGTGCTAACTGCATTAATGTTTACAAAATGAAGAAAGAGGTTAACAAATGACATCTCGTAAAATTGAAATTCTGGTCGGACTGTTCGTCGCCGCTGGTATTGCTGCTTTTTTCATGCTGGCGATGAGTGTAAGTAATATGAGCAGTTACAGCACAGGCGAGACTTACGAAATAAAAGCGCGTTTTGATAATATAGGTGGTCTAAAAGTACGTTCACCTGTTTCTGCCGGCGGTGTTACGATTGGGCGGGTGAGTAATATTCAATATAATAGTGAGTCTTACGAAGCTGAAGTTAGCATGCAGATCGAAGCGAAATACGACAAGTTTCCGATCGATACGGCCGCGAGCATACTGACGTCCGGCTTATTGGGTGAGCAATTTGTCGGTTTTGAACCGGGCGCCGAAGAGGAATTTTTACAGGGCGGCGATGTCATAGACCTGACACAGTCGGCACTGGTGCTGGAACAGATCATAGGTCAGTTTCTGTACAGTATGGCCGATGATAGTGGAGAAGCTGAATAGGATATGAATACTATGAGTATATTTAAACCTGGTTTTACCGTAATCGCTGCAATCTTTTTAATCCTGGGCGCGTCCTGGTCGCAGGCTATTGCGGCGCAGCAGATCGAGTCTCCGGTAATCATGCTGGAAAGGACCTCACAGCAGGTCATCAAGATTTTGCAAGATGATGAGGAGCTGCTCAAGAAGGAACCAGAGCGTGTCTACAAGATCGTCGATGACTATATCTTGCCGCACCTGGATGAAGTCACTATGGCAAAGCTGGCGCTGGGCAAGAACTGGAAAAAAGCGTCAAAAGATCAGAAACTCGAGTTTGTCACAGAGTTCAAAAATTTACTGGTCAGAACATACAGCAAGTCGTTGCTGGAATTCAGGGATCAGAAGATCAACTATTTTCCTGTTAAACTGGCGGATGACGCACATAAAGCTTCGGTGAAAGCCGAGGTCATACAGCCCGGTGGGCCCTCTATATCGATGGCTTACAGGGTGCGCATAAAGAATAATGCATGGAAGGTCTATGACATCAAGATCGATGGGATCAGCCTGGTTACCAGCTATCGTGGTACTTTTACCCAGGAAATACGTAAAAGCGGTATCGATGGTCTGTTAACATACCTGCGTGATAAGAACAGCGCCCTTGCTAGCAATGTCGAGTCTTAAGTAGAGATTAGCAGGCTACCGAGTGCAGAAAAGTCAGGCTGAAGTCACTCAGCAAAATAAGCAGAAATATCTTATTTCAGGAACCGTGGATTTTTCCACGGTTCCTGATTTATTGCGAAAGATATCAGGATTAATCTCGGCAAGCGATGCATCAGAAGATAAACCGGTAATGATCGACTTATCACAGGTGCTCGAATGCAATAGTGCTGCATTGGCATTGATGTTGGAAATAGTAGAGAGTGCCAAGCAAAAAAATATAGAGTTATATTTTGAAAACATGCCGGCCACGATATCGACGATCGCAAGAGCGTACGGTGTTGAAGATGAGATTAGAGAATATTGTCGATGAATAAATTAATGATCAATGGTGGTGCAAAACTGCATGGCAGTGTGCGTATCTCCGGTGCGAAAAATGCTGTTTTACCAATACTGGCTGCGACTCTGCTCGCTGATGGTCCTGCCACGATAGAGAATGTACCACATCTGCATGATGTCACCACCACCATGGAGCTGCTCGGTTGTATGGGCGTAATGGTATCAGTCGATGAGAAGCTCAGTGTCGAAGTCGACAGCTCGACGATCGAGAACTACACTGCACCATATCACCTGGTTAAAACCATGCGGTCTTCCATACTGGTGCTCGGTCCGTTGCTGGCGCGTTTCGGTGAGGCGGAAGTTTCACTGCCGGGTGGTTGTGCGATCGGTTCGCGTCCGGTTGATCTGCACATCAAAGGCCTGCAGGACATGGGTGCAGAAATAGATGTCAGTAATGGTTATATCCACGCAAAAGCCAAACGCCTGAAGGGTGCGCGGCTGGTTCTGGATATAGTGACTGTGACCGGCACCGAGAATCTGATGATGGCGGCCGCTCTCGCTGATGGTACCACTATCATCGAGAATGCCGCACGTGAACCGGAAGTGGTCGACCTGGCAAACTTTATCAATACCATGGGCGGCAAGATATCCGGTGCTGGTACCGATACCATTACTATCGAAGGTGTGGAGAAGCTAAATGGTACGCGCTACCGGGTGCTGCCTGATCGGATAGAAACCGGTACGTTTCTGGTTGCCGCGGCGATCACAGGAGGGAGTATCACGGTCAAAGATACCGAACCGAAACTGCTGGACGCAGTTATCGACAAGTTACGTGAGGCAGGTGCCAAAGTCGAAGTCGGTGATGACTGGATCAAGCTGGATATGGAGGGTAAACGGCCCAAAGCCGTCAGTGTACGCACTGCACCATATCCTGCATTTCCTACTGATATGCAGGCTCAGTTCGCAGCGCTGAATACGGTAGCGGAAGGTACAGCTACCGTGGTCGAGACCGTGTTTGAAAACCGTTTTATGCACGTGCAGGAATTAAAGCGCATGGGTGCTGACATCGAGATAGAGGGTAATACCGCCATCATCCGTGGTGTTGATAAACTGACCTCGGCGCCTGTTATGGCAACCGACCTTCGAGCCTCAGCCAGCCTTATCATCGCCGGCCTGGTCGCCAGTGGTGAGACCGAGGTTCAGCGTATTTATCACATCGATCGTGGTTATGAGAATATCGAAGAAAAACTGGCGCTACTTGGTGCTAAGATTCGTCGTACACACGAGTAAAGCAGTGAATAACGAATAGTGAATAGTTAAGGAATAACTAGCGTGGAATTATTATGGAAAGTATTCTCAGGGATAAGAGTTATCTGTTTGCATTGAGAGTTGTCAGGCTTTACAAACATTTAAATGAACAACATAAAGAATATATACTAAGCAAACAAATCTTGCGATCTGGCACCTCGATTGGTGCATTGGTAAGAGAGGCGCAGTATGCGCAATCCACAAAAGATTTTATAAATAAAATGAGTATTGCTCTGAAAGAGGCTAATGAATCTCAGTACTGGCTAATACTGTTAAAAGATACAGAATATATTACGAAGAAAATGCACGATTATATTGAACCGGATATAAATGAGTTGAAAAAGATACTCACCTCTAGCATAAACACCGCCAAGAAGAATTTACATAAATGAACAACTATTCACTATTCACTATTCGTTATTCACTGTTCTTATGATTACCATCGCATTATCAAAGGGCAGGATATACAAAGAGACGTTACCGCTGTTAGCTGCTGCTGACATCGTGCCTGCGGATGATCCCGAAAAAAGCCGCAAGCTTATCCTCGATACCAACCATGATGATGTGAAGCTCGTTATCATCCGTGCCACCGACGTACCGACTTACGTACAGTTTGGCGCTGCAGATATCGGTGTTGCTGGTAAAGATGTCCTTCTTGAGCATGGTGGTGAAGGTCTGTATGAGCCACTGGACCTGAAGATCGCCAGGTGTAAGCTGATGACTGCCGGGCTGGTAGAGCCTAAACCGAGGTTGAGTAGCCGTTTGCGGGTTGCGACAAAATTTACTAATGTGGCCAAACGTTATTTCGAATCACGTGGTGAGCAGATCGAACTAATCAAACTCTATGGTTCGATGGAACTGGGGCCGATCGTTGGCCTGTCTGACCTGATCGTTGATGTTGTCGATACAGGCAACACCTTGAAAGCGAATGGCCTGAAACCGGTCGATCATATTGCCGATATCAGCTCTCGCTTGATCGTGAACAAAGCTTCAATGAAAATGAAGCATGAGCAGATCAGTGCCATCATCGATCAGATCGGCGCTGCCGTTGCATAACAGATACATAGTACGATGTTAGATATCACTTCTCTGAATTATACCGATGCTGATTTTAATCAGCAGCTTGATGATGTCCTTGCCTGGGATGCCAGCATCGATGGTGATGTCACGAAAATTGTGGCAGATATCCTTACTGATGTAAAAAAACGCGGCAATGCAGCGGTAATCGAATACACCAATAAATTTGATCGCATGAGCATAGCTGATGCAGCTGAATTCGAGCTGGATAAATTACAGTTACAGCAGGCACTGGAATCGATCGATGCTGAGCAGCGCAAGGCTCTGGAGACAGCCGCTTTGCGCATACGTCAATATGCAGAACGCCAGAAAATGGAATCCTGGTCATATACTGAAGAAGATGGCACCGTGTTGGGACAAAGCGTTACCCCGATGGACAGGGTCGGTCTTTACGTACCGGGCGGTAAGGCGGCTTATCCATCTTCTGTGCTGATGAACGCGATCCCTGCAAAAGTTGCCGGTGTGCCTGAGCTGATCATGGTGGTGCCAACACCGGATGGTGAGGTTAATCAGCTGGTACTGGCGGCGGCAGCAGTCGCAGGCGTAGACCGTGTATTTACCATCGGCGGTGCACAGGCAGTTGCTGCACTGGCCTATGGCACCGAGACGGTTCCTAAAGTAGACAAGATTACCGGCCCGGGTAACTCTTTCGTTGCCACAGCAAAGCGTATGGTGTTCGGCGTGGTCGGTATCGATATGATTGCCGGCCCCTCAGAGATATTGGTAGTGTGTGATGGCAAGACCGACCCGGACTGGATCGCCATGGACCTGTTCTCACAGGCCGAGCATGATGAGGAAGCGCAGTCTATCCTGGTCTGTCCTGATGCGGGCTTCATCGAGCAGGTGAAACAGAGTATCGAGCGTCTGTTAGAAGAGATGCCGCGCAAGGAGATTATCAAAACATCGCTCGAAGACCGCGCAGCAATCATTTCAGTAGACACCATGGAACAGGCGATAGAGGTGGCAAACCTTATTGCCCCCGAGCATCTGGAGCTGTCGATGGACGATGCTCAGGAGTGGGCGAAAAAGATCCGCCATGCCGGTGCCATATTTATGGGGCGCTTCACTGCCGAAGCATTGGGCGATTATTGTGCTGGCCCAAATCACGTACTGCCAACCTCTGGCACAGCACGTTTCTCATCACCTCTGGGTGTTTACGACTTTCAGAAACGCAGCAGCCTGATCGGCTGTTCTCACGAAGGTGCATCCGAGCTGGGTAAAACAGCATCAGCTCTCGCACATGGTGAGGGTCTGAGTGCACATGCACGGTCTGCTGAATATCGCATCAAAGAGTAAGCCTTAAGTTTTACAGATCAGTTCTACCATCTGTAATCCGGCCTGCATTGTCAGGTCGTGTTCAACCTCCCGGTTGGCGCAATTCGTCAAGCCGTACTTTCTCTTGAATAGTAAATTCACTACGAAACATAGAAATAGTCCGTTTATATGGTTTTTGGCATCAATATTGCCTATAACACTGTAGGGGATACAGTTCTTAACTGTATGTCGCTGATATCGGTCATTTTTTGTCACAATGCTGACAAAATTGTCTGATTCCTGGCAAATGGTTTCATTATTTACATAAATAGATGTGAACAGGTAGCAATCTGCAGCAGCTTGTTACCTGAGTAGTAAAGCAATATCCCGCGCTGCGCTAAATGAAATAAAAATAAAAATTAATCATTAGCTATCGATGCACTCATGTGTATCTGTCGGAGATTGTTTTGATAAAGAGAGTTCTCTTTTCGCTGGTTTTACTGCTGGTAAGCACTAACTTGTATGCGGTCATTGACCTTACTACAGTCTCTGGCTGGTCAACTGTATTACAGGGTGCAGATCTAGACCCTGGTAATGACCAGCAGGCAGCGGCCTCGATCGACTTACTGGGTGACGCGACATATCCGATGTTTTATATGGAGTTTGATGACCAGGGAGATGCCCTGCCATCAAATGATGAGGTTGCATTCAGTTTTAGAGCTGATAATGCTGTAGATGCACAGGGAGACTTTAAAGGATATCTCTGGATAGGGCTCGACTTTGATAACGATGGCGTCATCGATAACTTCATGGTGTTATATGGTGATGGTAAAGGCGTTCATACATTAACAATTTATAACTCAGATGGATCGGCAAATAACTCGCCATCTACCACGAGCCTTGATTCGGGCTCGAATGTGGCAGCTACTTCTGGATTTTCTTTTTATCATGCACCAGCAACAGATATCACTGATATAGATAGTGATGGCGATACTGATTATATCGTCTCATATAAGATCAACTTAATCGGTGCTAACAGCCTTGCTGCAGCATTGAATACTACGACACTGTCCACTACAGGTTCCGCGCTATCGACTTTAAATAGTGGTGCAGGTGTCGATAGTGATACACCATTCAAGATAGTCGTATCGAGTGCGCAACAGACAAATTCACTTAACGGCGATCTGGGCGGCTATGATTCGGCTGATAATGACGAAGCAACGACGTATACCGTTAAAGGTGCATTCACTCCTACGATCACCTATTCAGATACTGATCCGTTAGATCTGACGCTGACAACAATTTCAGCGTCACCAGCATCTGTTGTTGCTGATGGAGCAACTACTAGTACTATAACGGTTCAAGCAAAAGACAGTGCTGGCGTAAACCTGCTGAACAGTGCAGGCACATTGGTGCTCAGCTCGACTGGTAGTGGCTCAATCAGCAGTGTCACGGATAATAATGATGGTTCTTATACAGCTACGATCACGAATACTGTAGCAGAGTCTGTAACTATCAGCGGCACGATAGAAGGTGGCGCGATAACAGATACGGCAACGGTAACTTTTACGCCAGGCGCCGCTACTGCATCCACTACCACAATCTCTGTCAGTTCTGCCAGCGTTACGGCTGATGGCACAAGTACCTCGACGATTACAGTCCAGGCCGTAGATGTCAACGGCAATAATCTAGTCATAGGTGGAGATTCGATCGTACTGTCTACTACTGGCAGCGCAGTAATTGGCTCAATCACAGACAATGGTGACGGTACATATATTGCCACGATAACCAATACGGTTGCCGAGGCGATCACTATCAGCGGTACCATCGGTGGTAATGCGATTGCCGATACAGAGGGTGTTATGTTTACACCTGGCGCGCCATCTGTCGGTGATACTACAATAACTGCAAACCCTGTTGTCGTAGTTGCTAATGGTTCTACAAGTACTATTACAGTACAGGCTGTAGATGCAAATGGTAATAATTTAACTAGTGGTGGCGACAACGTAATGTTGTTTAGCACAGGGAGTGCTGTAATAAGTAGTGTAACCGATGTTGGTAATGGTACTTATACAGCTACTATAAGTAACCTGTTCTTAGAAGCAGTCACAATCAGTGGTTCTATTAATATGGGTACCATTGTCGATACTGCAGTCGTAACATTTGTAGCTGGTACAGTTTCTGCTGCCGATACAACAATTTCAGTAAATAATAGTAGTGTAACCGCTGATGGCACCAGCACCTCTACTATCACAATCCAGGCCAAGGATGCGAGTGGTAACAACCTGACTGCTAGTGGCGGCGCAGTGGTGTTGAGTGAAAACGGCTCAGCGAACATTAGCGCGGTAACCGATAATAATGATGGTACTTACACAGCAACGATTACCAATACAGTTGCTGAGGTGATCACCATCAGTGGTACCATCGGCGGCAATGCCATTACCGATACCGCGGCCGTGACCTTTACACCTGGTGCGGCCTCAGCAGCAAATACAACAATCTCCGTTAGTACAGCGAGTGTTACAGCCGATGGTGCAAGTACTTCGACGATTACCGTGCAGGCCAAAGATGCGAGTGGTAATAATCTGACCGCCAGTGGTGGTGCAGTAACACTAGCTTCTACCGGAAGTGGTTCTATAAGTAGCATTACGGACAACAACGACGGTACCTACACAGCAACAATCACTAATACAGTGGCCGAAGCGATTACTATCAGCGGTACGATCGGCGGCAATGCCATTACCGATACTGCCACCGTGACCTTTACACCAGGTTCGGTATCAGCAGCTGATACCACGATCAGTGTCAACAATGTTTCTGTTACGGCGGATGGTGCGAGCACATCAACGGTTACGGTGCAGGCCAAAGATGCCAGTGGTAATAACCTCACTGCAAGCGGCGGGGTGGTCGTATTATCAGAGAATGGCTCAGCCACGATCAGTGCGGTAACCGATAATAATGACGGTACCTATACAGCAACGATCACCAATACGGTGGCCGAAGCGATTACTATCAGCGGTACCATCGGTGGTAATGCGATTACCGATACGGCTGGTGTTACCTTTACTGCTGGTGCGGCAAGTGCGGCCGATACGACAATCTCAGTAAATAATAGTAGTGTGACGGCTGATGGCACGAGCACTTCAACGATCACGGTCCAGGCCAAAGATGCCAGTGGTAATAACCTCACTGCAAGCGGCGGGGTGGTCGTATTATCAGAGAATGGTTCAGCCACGATCAGTGCGGTAACCGATAATAATGACGGTACCTATACAGCAACAATCACTAATACAGTGGCCGAAGCGATTACTATCAGCGGTACGATCGGTGGCAACGCGATTACCGATACAGCGGCAGTGACCTTTACTGCGGGTGCGGCAAGTGCTGCCGATACCACCATTTCCGTGAACAATGCCAGTGCAACAGCGGATGGAGTAAGTACTTCAACGATTACTGTCCAGGCAAAAGATGCCAGCGGTAACAATCTGACCGTTAGTGGCGGAGCGGTCGTCTTATCTGAGAATGGTTCTGCCACGATCAGTGCAGTAACAGACAATAATGACGGCACCTATACAGCAACAATCACTAATACAGTGGCCGAAGCGATTACTATCAGCGGTACGATCGGCGGCAATGCCATTACCGATACTGCCACCGTGACCTTTACACCTGGTGCGGCCTCTGCAGCCGATACAACAATCTCCGTTAGTGCGGCGAGTGTGACGGCAGATGGCGTCAGCACATCAACGATTACGGTGCAGGCTAAAGATGCGAGTGGTAACAACCTGACTGCTAGTGGTGGTGCAGTAACACTAGCTTCTACCGGAAGTGGTTCTATAAGTAGCATTACGGACAACAACGACGGTACCTACACAGCAACAATCACTAATACAGTGGCCGAAGCGATTACCATCAGCGGTACCATCGGTGGCAACGCGATTACCGATACTGCGGCAGTGACCTTTACTACCGGTGCAGCTTCAGCAGCCGATACCACAATCAGCGTGAATAACGCATCAGTTACAGCTGATGGCGTCAGTACATCAACGATTACGGTGCAGGCGAAAGATGCGAGTGGTAATAATCTGACTGCCAGTGGCGGTGCAGTGGTGCTGAGTGAAAACGGTTCGGCAACCATTAGTTCAGTAACAGACAATAACGATGGTACCTATACCGCAACGATCACGAATACGGTAGCTGAAGCAATCACTATCAGCGGTACCATCGGTGGCAACGCGATAACTGATACAGCAGCAGTAACCTTTACTGCTGGTGCTGCAAGTGCGGCTGATACCACGATCAGCGTGAATAATGCTAGCGTAACAGCAGATGGCACCAGCACCTCAACGATTACCGTCCAGGCCAAAGATGCGAGTGGTAATAATCTGACCGCCAGTGGTGGTGCAGTAACACTAGCTTCTACCGGAAGTGGTTCTATAAGTAGCATTACAGACAACAACGACGGTACCTACACAGCAACAATCACCAATACAGTGGCCGAAGCGATCACTATCAGCGGTACGATCGGCGGCAACGCGATTACCGATACTGCGGCGGTGACCTTCACTGCGGGTGCGGCAAGTGCGGCCGATACAACGATCAGTGTCAACAACGCTTCTGTTACTGCTGATGGTACAAGTACATCAACGATTACGGTCCAGGCAAAAGATGCCAGCGGTAACAATCTGACCGCCAGTGGTGGTGCAGTAACACTAGCTTCTACCGGAAGTGGTTCTATAAGTAGTGTGACCGATAACAATGACGGTACGTATACCGCGACGATAACTAACACGGTGGCCGAGGCGATTACTATCAGCGGTACGATCGGTGGCAACGCGATGACTGATACCGCAGCAGTAACTTTTGTACCTGGTGCGGTAAGTACGGCCGATACAACGATCAGTGTCAACAACGCTTCTGTTACTGCTGATGGTACAAGCACATCAACGATTACGGTCCAGGCGAAAGATGCCAGCGGTAATAATCTGACTGCTAGTGGCGGTGCAGTGGTGCTGAGTGAAAACGGTTCGGCAACCATTAGTGCGGTAACCGATAATAATAACGGTACGTACACAGCGACGATCACCAATACCGTCGCTGAAGCGATCACTATCAGCGGTACGATCGGTGGAAATGCCATTACCGATACCGCGGCGGTGACCTTTACTGCGAGTGGAGCAAGCGCAGCCGATACAACAATCAGTGTAAGTGCTGCTTCAGTTACTGCGGATGGTGTGAGTACATCAACCATCACCGTGCAGGCCAAAGATGCCATCGGTAATAACCTGATCGCCAGTGGTGGTGCTGTGGTGCTGAGTGAGAACGGTTCAGCCACGATCAGTGCGGTGACTGATAATAATGACGGTACCTATACAGCGACCATTACGAATGCCGTTGCTGAAGCGATCACCATCAGTGGTACCATCGGTGGCAATGCCATTACCGATACCGCAGCTATAACCTTTACACCTGGTGCAGCTTCAGCGGCTGACACGACGATTACCGTCAACAACGCTTCTGTTACTGCTGATGGTGCAAGCACATCAACCATTACTATTCAGGCAAAAGATGCCAGCGGTAACAACCTGATCGCCAGTGGTGGTTCAGTGGTGCTGAGTGAGAATGGCTCAGCCACGATTAGCGCGGTAACAGACAATAATGACGGTACTTACACAGCGACGATCACCAATACCGTCGCTGAAGCGATCACCATCAGCGGTACCATCGGTGGAAATGCTATTACCGATACCGCGGCGGTGACCTTCACTCCAGGTGCAGCTTCAGCGGCTGATACGACGATCAGCGTAAATAACGCATCGGTTACAGCAGATGGCATCAGCACATCAACGATTACCGTACAGGCCAAAGATGCCAGCGGCAACAACCTGACTGCGAGTGGCGGTGCGGTAGTCTTGTCTGAGAATGGCTCAGCCACGATCAGTGCGGTAACCGATAATAATAACGGTACGTACACGGCAACGATCACTAATACAGTGGCCGAAGCGATTACCATCAGCGGTACGATCGGCGGCAATGCCATTACCGATACGGCTGGTGTTACCTTTACAGCCGGTGCAGCTTCAGCAGCCGATACCACGATTTCTGTTAGTGCAGCGAGTGTTACAGCGGATGGCGTCAGTACTTCAACGATTACGGTCCAGGCGAAAGATGCTAGTGGTAACAACCTGACTGCCAGTGGCGGTGCAGTGGTGCTGAGTGAGAATGGCTCAGCCACTATTAGTGCAGTAACTGATAACAATGACGGTACGTACACAGCGACGATCACTAACACGGTAGCTGAAGCGATCACTATCAGCGGTACGATCGGTGGTAATGCCATTACCGATACAGCAGCTGTGACGTTCACTACCGGTGCGGCTTCAGCGGCTGATACCACGATCAGCGTAAATAACGCATCCGTTACAGCGGATGGCGTAAGCACTTCAACCATTACGATCCAGGCCAAAGATGCGAGTGGTAACAATCTGACTGCTAGTGGCGGTGCCGTAGTGCTGAGTGAAAACGGTTCGGCAACCATTAGTTCAGTAACAGACAATAACGATGGTACCTATACCGCAACGATCACGAATACGGTAGCTGAAGCAATCACTATCAGCGGTAC
>JABDRN010000046.1 GCA_013041745.1 Gammaproteobacteria bacterium | reverse complement strand
TTAAACGAGGATTACTGATGACATACTCTTTTACCGAGAAAAAACGACTCCGCAAGGATTTCGGTAAGCGTCCACCGGTTCTGGATGTACCCTATTTGTTATCGATGCAAATTGATTCATTTCATGGCTTTTTGCAATCAGAAAAAACAGCTGTACAGCGCCAGGCTACAGGCCTGCAGGGTGCTTTTGAGTCAGTATTCCCGATCGTCAGTTACTCAGGCCATGTGAAGCTGCAGTTTGTTGAATACAAACTGGGTAAGCCTGTATTTGACGTAAAAGAATGTCAGCTTCGCGGCATGACATATGCAGCACCGCTGCGTGTAGTCTTACGTCTCGAGATATATGACAAAGACAACAAGAAGAAGACTGCGCCTAAAGAAGTTAAGGAGCAGGAAGTGTTCATGGGTGAGATGCCGCTGATGACTGACAATGGTACCTTCGTCATCAATGGTACGGAGCGCGTCATCGTGTCTCAGCTGCATCGTTCGCCCGGTGTCCTGTTCGATCACGATAAAGGTAAGACGCACTCCTCTGGAAAGATCCTTTATTCTGCACGCGTTATCCCTTACCGTGGTTCATGGCTGGACTTCGAGTTCGATCCTAAAGACGCTCTCTTCGTTCGTATTGACCGTCGCCGTAAACTGCCTGCATCGATCCTGTTGCGTTCACTGGGTTATAACAACGAGGAGATCCTTGATATCTTCTTTGACAGTATCGAGTACAGCTTCACTAAAGACGGCGTCAGTTTTGACCTCGTGCCTGAACGTCTGCGTGGTGATACTGCAAGTTTTGATATCACGGCAGGTAAAGAGGTGGTCGTCGAGACTGGCAAGCGTGTGACCATGCGCCACATTAAATTGCTGGAAAAGAAAAAGGTCAAGAAGCTTAACGCACCGCTGGATTATCTCGTCGGCAAGATCCTCGCCAAAGACCTCATCGATGAGGAAACCGGTGAAGTGATGGTTCCGGCCAATGCCGAGTTTACCGAAGAGCTGATCGCTTTCATTCAGGAAAAAGGTATCAAGAGTGTCGATGTTATCTATACCAACGATCTGGATACCGGTCCGTTTATTTCGAACACGCTGGCAATCGATAGCACAACGACCAAACTCGAAGCGCAGATAGAGATCTATCGCATGATGCGTCCGGGTGAGCCGCCAACAAAAGATGCCGCGGAAAACCTGTTCAATAACCTGTTTTTCTCTGAAGACCGTTATGATATCTCGACCGTTGGCCGCATGAAGTTCAACCGTCGTCTGCAGCGTGATACTTCAGAAGGTCCGGGTATCCTTTATGACTACAAACATTTTATCGAGCGCAAGGACGATTACGCAAAAGAGCTGGTCGAGCAGCTAGGTGAGTCATCAGATATCCTGGCTGTGATGCAGGAGCTGATCTCGATCCGTAATGGTAACGGCACCGTCGACGATATCGATCATCTCGGTAACCGCCGTATACGCAGCGTCGGTGAGATGGCTGAAAATGTTTTCCGTGTCGGCCTGGTCCGGGTCGAGCGCGCAGTGAAAGAACGTCTGACCACTGCTGAGCAGGACGGCCTCATGCCGCAGGAACTGATCAATGCAAAACCTGTTGCAGCAGCTGTTAAGGAATTCTTCGGTTCCAGTCAGCTGTCACAGTTTATGGATCAGAATAATCCTTTATCTGAAGTTACCCACAAGCGACGTATTTCGGCGTTGGGCCCCGGCGGTCTGACCCGTGAGCGTGCCGGTTTCGAGGTGCGCGATGTACACCCGACTCACTATGGCCGTGTCTGTCCGATTGAGACGCCTGAGGGACCAAACATCGGTCTCATCAACTCTTTGTCGGTATATGCTCGTACCAATGAATACGGTTTCCTGGAAACGCCTTACCGTAAGGTTGTAAAAGGTGTGGCATCAAAAGATATTGATTATCTCTCTGCGATCGAAGAAAGCAACTTTGTCATCGCGCAGGCGAATGCCAGCATGAACGACAAGGGCAAGCTGTTAGACGAGATGGTCTCCTGCAGGCACATGAATGAATTCTCTCTGTCCGCACCGGAAGACGTGCAGTATATGGATGTCTCACCGAGACAGATCGTATCAGTTGCTGCGTCACTGATTCCGTTCCTCGAGCATGACGATGCTAACCGCGCCTTGATGGGTTCAAACATGCAGCGCCAGGCGGTGCCTACGCTGCGTGCAGACAAGCCGTTAGTCGGTACCGGCATGGAGCGTGCAGTTGCGCATGACTCCGGTGCTTCGGTAATCGCTAAACGTGGCGGTCTGATCGATTCGGTTGATTCAGGCCGTATCGTGATCCGGGCACATGAAGCTGAAGCTGCTGATGGTGCGACCGGTGTTGATATATACAACCTGACAAAATATACACGTTCAAACCAGAACACCTGCATCAACCAGCGCCCGTTGGTGAAGGTCGGTGAAACGGTGGAGCGCGGCGACATCATCGCCGATGGTCCATCGACTGATATGGGTGAGCTCGCGCTGGGTCAGAACATGCTGGTGGCATACATGGCGTGGAATGGCTACAACTTCGAGGATTCAATCATCATCTCTGAGCGCGTGGTGGAAGAAGATCGTTATACCACTATACATATCCAGGAGTTAAGCAGTGTCGCGCGCGATACCAAGCTGGGTTCTGAGGAGATCACCGCGGATATCCCTAACGTCAGTGAAAGCCTGTTATCTAAACTAGATGAGTCTGGTGTGGTATACGTCGGTGCTGAAGTCGGACCGGGTGATATCCTGGTCGGTAAAGTGACGCCGAAAGGCGAGACCCAGCTGACAGCTGAAGAAAAGCTGTTACGTGCCATCTTCGGTGAGAAGGCGTCTGACGTAAAAGATTCATCATTACGCGTCGGTGCAAGCACCTATGGTACGGTCATCGGAGTACAGGTCTTTACCCGTGATGGTGTCGATAAAGACAAGCGCGCGATGGAGATCGAAGAAGAAGAGATCGCTTCTGTGAAGAAAGACGTCGATGCACAATGGCGCATCATCGAGGAAGATCTGTTTGCCCGTATGGAAAAAGTTTTCACTGGTAAGCAGGCCGCCGGTGGTCCGGCTGGACTCAAGTCAGGAGACAAGATCACTGCTGCTTACCTGAAAGAGCTGGATCATAAAGACTGGATGCAGATCCGTCTCAAGAATGAAACTGAAAACGCCCGTATCGAGGCGTTGACCAAGCAGCATAAAGAGCAACGTGAACTGTTGGATGCTTACTTCCAGGAGAAGAAAGACAAACTGACAGCCGGTGATGATCTTGCGCCTGGCGTGCTGAAGATGGTCAAGGTATACCTCGCAGTTAAGCGTCGTATGCAGCCTGGTGACAAGATGGCGGGTCGTCACGGTAACAAGGGTGTGGTTTCAACCATCGTTCCGGTCGAAGATATGCCGCACACTGAAGACGGTACACCGGTCGACATTATCCTTAACCCGCTGGGCGTACCTTCACGTATGAATGTTGGCCAGGTACTGGAGACGCACCTGGGCCTGGCTGCGAAAGGCCTGGGCAACATCATCGGCAAGATGCTGGACGACAACGAGTCGGTGGCAAATATACGTAAGTTCCTCAACGAGATATACAACCACAAGCAGAAGAATGTCGACCTCAAGTCATTCAGTGATGAAGAGTTGCTAGAACTGGCAAACAACCTGCGCAAAGGTGTGCCCATGGCAACACCGGTATTTGACGGTGCTGAAGAGGAAGAGGTTCATCGCATGCTGGAACTGGCAGGCTTGCCAACCAGTGGTCAGACCACCCTGTATGACGGCCGTACCGGTGAGCAGTTTGATAATCCTGTAACCATCGGTTACAAGTATATGCTGAAACTGAACCACCTGATCGACGACAAGATGCATGCACGTTCTACCGGCCCTTACAGTCTGGTAACGCAGCAACCACTCGGTGGTAAAGCGCAGTTCGGTGGACAGCGCTTTGGTGAGATGGAGGTGTGGGCGCTGGAAGCATACGGTGCAGCCTATACCTTGCAGGAGATGTTAACAGTCAAATCTGATGACGTGGCTGGTCGTAACAAGATGTACAAGAACATTGTTGATGGTAATCATCATATGGAGCCGGGAATGCCCGAGTCCTTCAATGTGTTGCTTAAAGAGATCCGTGCTTTAGGTATCAACATTGAGCTGGAACAGGAGAAGGAGTCTTAAACCAGACCTTCTCGGGTGCGTCAGCACCAGGCACACAAAGCGGCATATGCGTAACCATATAAATCAGCTGAAATAGCTAAAACAAGACAGGATTAAGGGCAATGAAAGACTTACTTAAGCTCATAAAACAACCAGGCCAGAATGACGATTTTGACGCGATCAAGATCAGCCTTGCTTCGCCAGCGCAGGTTCAGTCCTGGTCTTTCGGTGAAGTTAAAAAACCGGAAACCATTAACTACCGTACCTTCAAGCCGGAGCGTGACGGTCTGTTCTGTGCCAAGATCTTTGGCCCGGTAAAAGACTACGAGTGTCTCTGCGGAAAATACAAGCGCCTGAAGCATCGCGGCGTCGTCTGTGAGAAATGCGGCGTCGAAGTCACCCAGTCAAAAGTACGCCGTGAGCGCATGGGTCACATCGACCTGGCCAGTCCGGTGGCACACATCTGGTACCTGAAATCATTACCATCACGTATCGGACTGTTGCTGGATATGACCCTGCGTGAGATCGAACGTATCCTTTACTTCGAAGCATTTGTTGTTATCGAGCCCGGCCTGACCACGCTTGAAAAAGGCCAGCTGTTGACTGATGAGTCATACCTCGAAGCCATCGAAGAGCATGGTGACGAGTTCGATGCGCGCATGGGTGCTGAAGCTGTTCACGAGATGCTAAAAGGCCTGGTGCTGGAAGAAGAGCGTGTGCAGATCCGTGAAGACATGGGTGCTACCAAGTCTGAAACCAAGCTGAAACGCCTGGCTAAACGCCTTAAACTGGTGGAGTCGTTCATCGCATCAGGCAATCGTCCTGAGTGGATGATCATGACTATCCTGCCGGTACTGCCGCCAGATCTGCGCCCACTGGTACCGCTCGATGGTGGCCGTTTTGCGACCTCTGATCTTAATGATCTGTACCGTCGTGTCATCAATCGTAACAACCGTCTGAAGCGCCTGCTGGAATTATATGCGCCAGACATCATCGTACGTAACGAAAAACGTATGCTGCAGGAATCTGTTGATGCATTGATGGATAACGGTCGTCGCGGCCGCGCTATCACCGGCACCAACAAGCGTCCATTGAAATCACTGGCAGACATGATCAAAGGTAAGCAGGGCCGCTTCCGCCAGAACCTGTTAGGTAAGCGTGTCGATTATTCCGGCCGTTCTGTGATCGTGGTTGGTCCTACGCTGAAACTGCATCAGTGTGGTCTGCCGAAAAAGATGTCGCTGGAACTGTTCAAGCCGTTTATCTTCAATAAATTATTGCGTCGCGGCCTGGCGACAACCATCAAAGCTGCAAAGAAGATGGTCGAGAAAGAGGGCAGCGAAGTATGGGATATCCTCGATGAGGTCATCCGTGAGCATCCTGTCATGCTCAACCGTGCGCCGACTCTGCACAGGTTAGGTATCCAGGCATTCGAGCCGGTACTGATCGAAGGCAAGGCGATCCAGCTGCATCCGCTGGTATGTACTGCATTCAACGCCGACTTTGACGGTGACCAGATGGCCGTGCACGTTCCGCTGTCGATAGAAGCGCAGCTGGAAGCACGTACCCTGATGCTGGCAACAAACAACATCCTGTCACCTGCATCGGGCGATCCTATCATCGTGCCTTCTCAGGATATCGTACTGGGTCTGTATTACATGACGCGTGAGTCGATCAACGTGAAAGGTGAAGGTATGATCTTCGCTAACGTCGATGAGGTGCATCGTGCTTATGATAGCGGCGCTGCACACCTTCAGGCAAGAGTGAAAGCACGAATCAAAGAGGTCGTGTTCAACGAGGCTGGTGAGCTGGAAGAGCGTTATTCCATCGTCGATACGACGGTGGGCCGCGCAATCCTGTCAGAGATCATCCCTGCGGGTATCCCTTACGAGCTGGTAAATCAGGATCTCGGTAAGAAAGCCATCTCTAACCTGATCAACTCATGTTACCGCCAGGTCGGTCTGAAAGAGACTGTTATCTTTGCCGACCAGCTGATGTACACCGGTTTCAGGTATTCGACCCGTTCAGGTATCTCGATCTGTATCAATGATATGGTCATCCCTGAAGAGAAAGCTTCTCTGCTGGCCGGTGCTGATGCCGAGGTGAAAGAGATCCAGGAGCAGTATGCTTCCGGCCTGGTTACCAACGGCGAACGCTATAACAAGGTGGTGGATATCTGGTCACATGCCAATGAGGCAGTGGCGAAAGCCATGATGGACAAGCTCAGCACCATCGAAGTCGAAGATGCTGAAGGCAACATGGTGACACAGCCGTCGTTCAACAATATCTTTGTCATGGCTGATTCCGGCGCTCGTGGTTCTGCTGCGCAGATTCGTCAGCTGGCCGGTATGCGTGGCCTGATGGCGAAACCGGATGGTTCCATCATTGAGACACCGATTACGGCGAACTTCCGTGAAGGTCTGAACGTACTGCAGTACTTCATCTCGACGCACGGCGCTCGTAAAGGTCTGGCTGATACCGCGCTGAAGACAGCGAACTCAGGTTACCTGACCCGCCGTCTGGTCGACGTGGCTCAGGACATGGTTATTCTGAAGAAAGACTGTGAGACTGAAAAAGGTATGCTGGTGCAGTCGATCATCGAAGGTGGTGACGTGATCATGCCGCTCAGTGAGCTGGTACTGGGTCGCGTCGTGGCACGTGATGTAGTCAACACCGATGACGAAGTGCTGATACCTCGCGGTACCCTGCTCGATGAGCAGTGGGTGGAACAGCTGGACGAACTCGGTGTCGACGAGATTTTTGTCCGCTCGGTGATCACCTGTGAAAATACGCAGGGTGTATGTTCTATGTGTTATGGCCGTGACCTGGCCCGTGGCCACCTGGTGAACCACGGTGAAGCAGTCGGTGTAATCGCTGCACAGTCAATCGGTGAGCCTGGTACACAGCTGACCATGCGTACTTTCCACATCGGTGGTGCGGCGAGTCGTTCTGCGGCTGCCAACAGCATCAGCGTGAAGTCTGCCGGTAAGGTCCGTCTGCATAACATCAAGGTGGTGCACCAGAGCAGTGGCAACCTGGTAGCGGTCTCCCGTTCCGGTGAGCTCGGTGTGACTGATGAGCATGGCCGTGAGCGCGAGTTATACAAGATTCCATACGGTGCGGTGATCTCTGTCGAAGAAGGTGGTGATGTCGCTGCCGGGCAGGTGGTAGCAACCTGGGATCCGCATACTCACCCGATTATTACCGAGGTGGAAGGTAAGGTTAAATTTACCGATTTTGCTGAAGGTATCAGTGTTCAGAAACAGACTGACGAGATTACCGGTCTGTCATCTATCGTAATTATCGATCCTAAACAGCGTCCGACAGCGGGTAAGGATATGCGTCCGTTGATCACCCTGGTCGATGCCAAAGGTAAGGACCTCAATATCGCCGGTACTGAGCAGCCTGCACGTTACTTCCTGCCATCAGGCGCGATCATCAATATCGAAGATGGTAACGATGTGACGGTTGGTGACGTCATCGCACGTATTCCGCAGGAGTCCAGTAAGACGCGTGATATTACCGGTGGTCTGCCACGTGTTGCCGACCTGTTCGAGGCACGTAAGCCGAAAGAGCCGGCCATCATGGCGGAAGCGACCGGTGTCGTCAGCTTCGGTAAAGAGACCAAGGGTAAGCAGCGCCTGGTGATCACCAAGGACAGCTCGGAAGCGGTCGAGTCACTGATTCCTAAATGGCGCCACATCAACGTCTTCGAAGGTGAACGTGTCGAGCAGGGTGAGATCATCGCTGACGGTGAGCGCAGTGCGCACGATATCCTGCGCCTGCTGGGTGCAGAGGCCCTCGCCGAGTACCTGGTCAACGAGATCCAGGATGTATACCGTCTGCAGGGTGTGAAGATCAACGACAAGCATATTGAAGTGATCATTCGCCAGATGCTGCGTAAATGCGAGATCATCGAAGGTGGCGACTCTAACTACCTGAAAGGTGAGATCGTCGAGCGTGCGCGTGTTATCGATGAATGTGAGCAACTGGTCGCGGAAGGCAAGGAGCCTGCCATCTTTGAGCCGATATTGCTGGGTATCACCAAAGGTTCACTGGTTACCGAGTCTTTCATCTCGGCAGCGTCATTCCAGGAAACAACCCGCGTGCTGACTGAAGCATCGGTCCGTGGCGGCAGCGACAAACTGCGTGGCCTGAAAGAAAACGTCATCGTCGGTCGACTGATCCCTGCCGGTACCGGTCTTGCTTTCCATGAAGACAGGCAGCGCCAGCGTACCGCCGATATCGAGGCTGCTTTCATCACTGAAGAAGAGGCCAGTGCTGAATTGGCGGATGTATCAACCGAAGATCTTGATGATACAGAAATGCCAGCGGAGATCGTCGATGCGGCGGATGCTGCAGAGACCGAGCAGCCCGAGCAGGACGCTTGATAGATATTTGCCGTAGAGTCGATATCTATGGCAAAAAATGCCTTTAAATGGCGCGTTTCTGGCCGCTGGTAGCTTGACAGTTACCGGCGGTGAGCATAGAATTGCGCCTCTTTTGACAGGCCCCTGAGTAATATTCTGGGCCTGTTGTTTATTATGAGCCTGCAGTAAATGCCAGTGGGCGCCGTTAAATATATGTAATTTAACGGAATTTGGAGTTATAGATGACAACAATTAACCAATTAGTGCGTAAACCGCGCCGTAGCAAAGTTGTAAAAAGCAACGTGCCTGCTCTCGAAGCATGTCCGCAGAAACGTGGTGTATGTACCCGTGTTTATACGACAACACCGAAAAAGCCGAACTCAGCGATGCGTAAAGTTGCACGTGTGCGTTTAACTAACAGTTTCGAGGTGACCAGTTACATTGGTGGTGAAGGTCATAACCTGCAGGAGCACAGCGTGGTGCTCATTCGCGGTGGTCGTGTTAAGGATTTACCTGGTGTTCGTTACCACGTGGTTCGCGGTAGCCTGGATACGCAGGGAGTAGAAACACGTCGCCAGGGCCGTTCTAAATACGGTACTAAACGCCCTAAGGGTTAATTAAAGAAACAAGATTCTAGAGAAAACTAATGCCAAGAAGAAGAGAAGTCGCCAAACGAGAAGTACTGCCTGATCCTAAATTCGGTAGTGTCCAGATCACTAAATTCGTCAACATGATCATGCGAGGCGGCAAAAAATCAGTCGCTGAAACCATCCTTTATAACGCGCTGGACCGTATCGGTGAGAAAGCCGATGGCGAGCCAATGGATGTTCTCGATAAAGCATTAGAAAATGTCAGCCCGATGGTAGAGGTCAAGTCTCGCCGTGTCGGTGGTGCCACCTACCAGGTGCCTGTCGAAGTGCGTAGCGCTCGACGTACGGCACTGGCTATGCGCTGGTTGATCGAAGCATCACGTAAGCGCGGTGAAAAATCCATGCAGCTGAAACTGGCGGGCGAGCTGATGGATGCAGCTGAAAATCGCGGTAATGCAGTCAAGAAGCGTGAAGATACGCACCGTATGGCTGAGGCTAACAAAGCTTTTGCACATTTCCGCTGGTAGTCTTTGCAGTATAGTTTGTCGGTCTGAAGTTTATATCAGGCCTTAATTGAGTAGGATCAGAAGTCATGGCTCGCACCACGCCAATCAAGCGCTACCGTAATATTGGTATCATGGCGCATATCGATGCGGGCAAGACGACGACAACCGAACGTATCCTGTTTTATACAGGCATATCTCACAAGATTGGTGAGGTACATGACGGTGCGGCCACCATGGACTGGATGGAGCAGGAGCAGGAGCGCGGGATTACTATAACCTCCGCAGCTACCACCTGTTTCTGGAGCGGCATGGATAAGCAGTACGAGCAGCACCGTATCAACATTATTGATACACCGGGTCACGTCGACTTCACTATCGAAGTTGAGCGTTCATTGCGTGTTCTAGACGGTGCTTGCGCCGTTTTTTGCGCTGTAGGCGGTGTCGAACCGCAGTCTGAGACGGTGTGGCGGCAGGCAAATAAATATCATGTACCACGCATGGCGTTCGTCAACAAGATGGATCGTGCGGGTGCAGATTTTCTGCGTGTGGTAGAGCAGATCAAAGAGCGTCTCGGCGCCAACCCGGTAGCGATGCAGATAGCGATCGGTGCAGAAGAGCACTTCGAAGGTGTTGTCGATCTGGTTCGGATGAAAGCGATCCGCTGGAAAGAGGAGAACATGGGTTCGGAGTTTATCGAAGGCGATATTCCGGCCGAGTTGCTCGATCTGTGTAATGAGCGGCGCGAGATGATGGTCGAAGCGGCAGCCGAAGCCAACGAAGAGTTGATGGATAAATATCTCGAGAGCGGTGATCTCGAGGCTGATGATATCAGGCAGGGGATACGTCTGCGTACATTGGCTAATGAGATCGTGCCGATTTTCTGTGGCAGCGCTTTCAAGAACAAAGGTGTGCAGGCGATGCTCGATGCTTTTATCGACTATATGCCGTCACCGATCGATGTGCCAGCCATTACCGGGCACCTCGATGATAAAGATGAGACAGTGGCTGAGAGGCCATCTGATGACAAGGCACCATTTGCGGCCCTGGGTTTCAAGATTGCGACTGATCCATTCGTCGGCAACCTGACCTTCTTCCGCGTTTATTCTGGTGTTTTGAAGACCGGAGACACGGTATATAACCCGGTCAAAGGCAAGAAAGAGCGTGTTGGCCGTATCGTACAGATGCATGCCAATCATCGAGAAGAGATCAAAGAAGTGCTTGCAGGTGATATCGCTGCTGCCATCGGTCTCAAGGATGTCACCACGGGTGACACTCTATGTGATCCAAATTCGGTGATCACGCTGGAAAAAATGGATTTTCCGGATCCGGTTATCTCGGTAGCTGTAGAGCCGAAAACCAAGGCCGACCAGGAAAAGATGGGTGTTGCATTGGGTAAGCTGGCACACGAGGATCCATCTTTCCGTGTGCATACTGATGAAGAGTCTGGCCAGACCATCATTTCTGGTATGGGTGAGCTTCATCTTGAGATCATTATCGATCGTATGCTGCGCGAGTTTAGCGTCAATGCCAATATCGGTAATCCGCAGGTGGCATACCGTGAAGCACTGACGAAGTCGGTAGAGCATGAAGCAAAATTTGCACGACAGTCAGGCGGTCGCGGCCAGTATGGCCATGTTTACCTGAGGCTCGAGCCGCAGCAACCTGGTACCGGTTACGAGTTTGTCAATGAGATCGTCGGTGGAGCCGTACCTAAAGAGTATATACCGGCAGTCGATAAAGGGGTGCAGGAGCAGATGCGCAGTGGTGTACTGGCGGGTTACCCGGTAGAGGATGTGAAGGTTACCCTGTACGACGGCTCCTACCACGATGTGGATTCGAGTGAGATGGCCTTCAAGATCGCCGGCTCGATGTGTTTCAGGCAGGGTGCTCTGGAAGCGGCTCCGGTGATACTTGAGCCGATGATGAAGGTCGAGGTGGTGACACCGGAAGAGTATATGGGTGACGTGATGGGTGATCTCAACAGGCGCCGCGGTATCGTCCACGGCATGGAAGACACCGTTTCTGGCAAGATCATCCGGGCCGATGTGCCGTTGTCCGAGATGTTCGGTTATGCCACATCGTTACGCTCGGCAACGCAGGGAAGAGCGACGTACTCGATGGAGTTCGAAAAATATGCAGAAGCACCTAAGGTGGTTTCTGATGCGGTGGTTTCCAGCAAGACTGGAATGTAAAGAAAGTTACAAGTTTTAAGTTACAAGTTGTATGTAATCGCAGTGACGCCCTTGTAGGAGCGGATTTTTTTCATTCCGCGAAAGAAAGTTTGCATGCGATTGGCATTAGAGTGCTGACCAGTAAACGAAAGTTTTATTGAATATATTTTATTAAACATTTACAAGATAAAGAGAAGAGGTAATAGCAGTGTCTAAGGAAAAGTTTGAAAGAACCAAGCCGCACGTAAACGTAGGCACAATTGGTCACGTAGACCATGGTAAAACCACGCTGACAGCGGCGATGACAAAAGTCATGGCGGAAGCGATGGGTGGCGA
>JABDRN010000135.1 GCA_013041745.1 Gammaproteobacteria bacterium | reverse complement strand
ACCATGATGTGTATTTCATACCAGAGCCGAGCAAGTGGCCTGTCGTAGGAACTATTGCACTGACGACTGCAGTCATCGGCGCAGTCACTTCAATCCATGCGGGTTCGATCAATCTGATACTCCCTGTTGGTCTGTTAATGATCGCTTACCTTTTCTTCGGATGGTTTGGTGCTGTTATCAAGGAATCGATGGCTGACAATTATAATGAGCAGGTGGATAAATCTTTCCGCATCGGCATGTTATGGTTTATCTTCTCTGAAGTGATGTTCTTTGCAGCTTTCTTCGGTGCCCTGTTCTACGCGCGTGTCATCGCCATTGAATGGTTGGGAGGCGCCAGCAACAATGCCATGACACATGAGCTGTTATGGCCCGCGTTTGAAGCGGTCTGGCCTGTCATGATTAACCCTGATAACGCGAAATACGCAGGACCTACTGATATTATTCCAGCTACCGGCCTGCCGGCATGGAATACAGCGATACTGCTGGCTTCATCTGTTACCGTGACTATCGCACACCATGCGTTACGTGCCGACCACAGGAAACCATTGATATTATGGTTAGCCGCTACCGTTCTATTAGGCTGTATCTTCCTGGTGCTCCAGGCTGAAGAATATATCCACGCCTATACAGATCTGGGACTGACTATGGAGTCAGGCATCTATGGCAGTACCTTCTTCATGTTGACCGGCTTCCACGGCTTCCACGTGACCATGGGTACTATCATGCTGCTGATCATGCTGATACGTGCCATCAAGGGCCACTTCTCGCCAGAGAAGCACTTCGCTTTCGAAGCGGTAGCCTGGTACTGGCATTTCGTCGATGTGGTATGGCTGGGTCTGTTTATCTTCGTGTATTGGTTGTAATACAATAGAGAAATCGCGGGTTGCGATCCGCGCCTACAATCACGTGTGAAAACCAGGTGCGGACAAACTCCGGGATAATCAATGCAACAGGCCATGGGGTGTAATCAACCCCGTGGCCTGTCCTATTAAGAGCAGGATAAAAATAAACACCGACAGACCAATGCGCCATGTCAGCGACTTCAACATCCTGTCTGATTTGTCACCTTTCGCCATCGCGACCAGTGCTGAACCAAGGCTTATGAGCACAACGAATAGTAAGCTCAATATGACGATTTTAAATATCATGTTTTTTCCGTATAAATATGTTTCTGTTAGTCGGGTACAGTATCCTTACTATTAATTTTACGGCTGCCTATGAGCATTATCAAAGCAATCAGAGATTACCGTTTAGTTTCTATTAAATTCGCCGGTTTTCGTTTTCATCCAGGGATTGTCAGCAGTCTTGTAACGGCAGCCCTGCTCTACACCATGATCTCCCTGGGGTTGTGGCAACTGGATCGCGCTGAATATAAGGATACTTTACAGCATAATATCAGCGAACGTAAAAAGTTATCGCCCTTGAGTCTTAAAGAGTTGCCGGCCACAACTGCAGAAAGGCGTTTTCATCCGGCACTTTTTAGCGGTGAATTTGATGCGCAGCATAGCTTCTTACTTGATAATATTACCTTCAATGGCCGGGTTGGCTATCATGTCTTTACCCCGGTAAAAATTGATCGTGAAACGGCAGTTCTGGTCGCTCGAGGTTTTGTTGCGCAGGGTGAAACGCGAGACCAGCTGCCGGAGATCACGACACCAGATGGTGAGTTAGAGTTTATCGGTCTGCTGGATTTACCGCCTTCACGGACGCTGTTACTGGCGGAGAATGTGCATCAGATCTCACGTTGGCCGGCTGTGCTGCAGTATATCGATATTGATGAGATAGGCCAGCTTTTGGATTATGAGCTGTATGATATGGTGATATGGCTTAATCCTGATGCATCGGGGGTTTTTGAACATGATCTGCCCGTGTTAAATTTGAATTCTGCCAAGAACAACGGTTACGCCTTTCAGTGGTTTGCGATGTCGGTCGCACTATTGATTATTTATCTTGTAGTAAATACGAAGCGAATGGTTAAACAATGAATGAAGTAGAAAAGTCTGAAGATAATACGCCTGCTAGCGAACCAGCAGGTAACGATACACCAAAGGTAAATAATCCTATCGCAAGCAGTAACAGGAATCCCTATACCGTATGGTTTGTGGTGATCGCTTTTATAGCGCCTGTAGTACTTGCCTATATCATGTTCTTTTTTGTCGACGTCAAATCGTTCGTCAATCATGGTGAGATATTAAAGCCGATCGTACATATCTCCAGTTTTAAACTTAAAGACGAAGATAACGAGATCATCCCCCAGGATGTGCTGACCTATAAGTGGCGGCTGATCTCATTTCTCGGAAAAGACTGTAATGAGCAGTGTGAAACACGTCTTTATGACACGCGCCAGATACATAAATCATTAGCAAAAAATCAGCATCGTGTGATGCGTATGTTCGTACATCTTGAGCCTGCCGGCGACTCCTTGAGTAAATTGATCGAACAGGCACATCCGAATGTTATCCATGTCAATGCTGATGCTGATGCTATCATCGATGCACTGGGTGATAATAACCGTGAGGGCGTTGGCATCATGAATAACGAAACCTATATCATGGATCCGATGGGTAACGTGATGATGCGCTTTACTGTGGATCAGCCGAATAAAGAATTTTTATATGACCTGAAGAAATTATTGAAAGCGTCCCAGATAGGTTGATCGTGAGATTCCCTGTGACAGCTATTTAGTTAATAGAATACAGTTATGAGTACAGATGTAGATAAAATAAATATTGGCGATGATAAAGCAACATGGCGAGATTACTATGATCTGTGTAAGCCAAAAGTCGTTGCCTTATTGCTGTTAACCTCTGTCGTCGGTGTCGTTTTAGCCAGTCCGCCTGGTGAGATATCCTTGTTTGTGCTGTTCATGTCCACCCTTGGTATCGGGCTGGGATCTGCCGCCGGTGCTGCGATAAACCAGATCGTTGAGAGAGAAAGTGATGCCCGCATGGCCAGGACTGAAAACAGACCATTACCCAGAGGGCGTGTGAGTCAACAGAATGCATTCGTTTTCGCTATCATGCTGGCTGCTGCATCGGTCTTTGTTCTGACCGCCTGGATCAATACATTGACTGCTGTTTTAACTTTTGCCAGTATGATCGGTTATGCCGTGGTGTACACCATGTATCTGAAAAAAGCGACACCACAGAACATCGTTATCGGCGGCCTTGCCGGCGCAACACCACCGCTGCTTGGCTGGACATCTGTCACTGGCAGTATTGATCCACATGGCGTCTTGCTGGTATTGATCATCTATACCTGGACGCCACCACATTTCTGGGCGCTGGCGATCCATCGACGTGATGATTACGCTAAGGTGAACCTGCCTATGCTGCCTGTGACGCATGGCATCAAATTTACCAAATATTCGATCCTGGGTTATACCATCCTGATGTTTATGGTGACACTGCTGCCCTACCTCGCTTACATGCGTGGTGAGATCTACCTGGTTGCTGCGGTGCTGCTAGGCCTGTATTTCTTCTACAAAGTATTCCTGCTCATGTTCAGCGATAGAAAGAATGCCGCGATATCGACTTTTGTTTATTCGATCAACTATCTTATGCTGCTATTCGTCGCCATGGTGGTCGATCATTATTTTGCGAGTGATGTCAGTAAATACCTTTGTCATAATTTCCAGTTCAAGTGTTGAGCGTTAAAATATGATGTTAAATTCGAAGTTTGTTATCGTTGTCGCTGCCGTCGTGGCGATGTCCGCAGGTTTCTGGTTGTCATCGCAGCAACAGCGAGATGATATGTCGGTGCAGAAGCAGAAAGAAATTGCCGAAGCGAGAAACAACTACTCACCTGTACAGGGTACGATCCTGTCTCCGCCACGAAAGATCATCATACCGGAACTGTATCGAGACGATGGCGAAAAATTTACCCTGGATGATCTCACCGGCCACTGGAGCCTTTTGTTCTTTGGCTATACCCACTGCCCTGATATATGCCCGGTGACTTTGGGTATCGTGGCACAGGCCAAGAAAGCGGCTACCAGCATCAATCACATGTTTCCAGATGTCGTCTTCGTATCGGTGGATCCCGAGCGGGATAAGGTCGAGATGCTGGCCGATTATGTCCAGTACTTTGACAAAGACTTTATCGGCGTTACCGGTGATAAGGAAATGATAAAGGC
>JABDRN010000128.1 GCA_013041745.1 Gammaproteobacteria bacterium | reverse complement strand
TTCCTGCCTGGCAGTTCACCGAGCAACGATCAGAGCTGGGTTTGACCACGGCAGGCTCTGATGCCCTGGCAATCCATAACTATACCTTGACCGCCAGCTATGACTTCAAGCTGGAGAAACCGGCAGCTCAGGTCAGTTATGCCTACGCGGACCGTGTGTTGCTGTCAGCTGCCCGGCTCAATGAGATAACCCTGGACAGTAATGAAGAGCTGAGCCGGCTTTCAAAGCGCAATATAATGAGTGCCGTACTGGCCTTTCCCGATAACTATATTCAGAAGCAGTCAAACCTGCTGTTCAGTATTACCTATGATAATACTGCCGATGAGGAGCTTGCTGCGGGCGTCATGCCGCAGGGCGATATCGAAGATAACCTTCTTGGTGCTGCCTGGCTGTATAACTCCTCGACTATAAACCCGCTATCAATCAGTAAGAATGATGGAATGAGTCTTCGCCTGGTCGCTGAAGACAGCGACGCATTGAATTCCGATTATACCGGGCAAGCCTATACATTTGACTGGCGACAGTATATCCGTACCGGCAGGGAGAGTGTATTCGCGCTGCGGCTTTTACAGGGCTGGGGTACTGACCAGCCACGTCCTTTTGAGCTCGGCGGTGTCATCTCGCAGGGAGATGCTGTCAATATCCTGCTGGGTTCGGCATACGAATCAGTCTTTGATAATCGAAAATATTCGCTGCGTGGTTATAAAGAAGGCCTGCCTCAGCTGCGAGGCCGCCGTGCCCAGCTGTTAAGTGGTGAATGGCGCTTCCCTTTACAGCGTGTCGAGAGTGGTATCATGGCGCCCCCCGTGGGACTGATGCAGTGGTTCGGAACAGTATTTGCCGAGACCGGCAGCGCATACCAGGACTCACCGGAAAAGTATTACACCAGCCTGGGAGTGGAGATCGATGCAGACATAAGCCTGTTTTACAACGTGCTGCTTCGTGTCAGCGCCGGCCTGGCTCATGGTTTTGACGATGAGCTTGGTGATGATATGGCCTACCTCAGGATAGGCAGCAGTTTTTAGTTTGCTGGCCGAAGTTTTAACCACATAGTGATGTGATAAAGTAAGATTTTTTTCAGAGCCAGGTTGTCCGACATCAGCGAAATAGTATTGTCAAAATGAGCACAGAGCAAACCCCAAAAATAGTCGATGACCTGTTTCAGCAGGTAGTAGATGAAGCTTCACAGGCCGATATCTCGCATATTCTGAATGATCTGAATGATGCGCAGCGTCAGGCGGTGACCGCTGCGCCAGAGCATATGCTGGTGCTGGCCGGTGCCGGCAGTGGCAAAACCCGAGTACTGGTACATCGCATCGCCTGGTTGAACCAGGTTGAAGGTGTTTCTCCCTACAATATATTTGCGGTGACATTTACCAATAAGGCTGCCGCCGAGATGCGGCAACGGGTTGAAAATCTCCAGGGCATGCCTGTTGCCGGCATGTGGGTAGGTACATTCCACGGCCTGGCACACCGCATGTTGCGCAATCACTGGAAAGAAGCAAAGTTGCCGCAGAGTTTCCAGATACTTGACGCCGATGACCAGTATCGACTGGTGCGCCGGGTATTAAAAGCACTGGAACTGGATGAAGCAAAGTGGCCACCGAAGCAGGCACAGGCTTTTATCAATGCACGCAAAGATGAGGGTAAGCGCCCTTCTCATATCGATACATCGCGTAATCCGATGTATGAACAGCTGGTAAGGATCTATACCGCATATGAAGCTGCCTGTGAACGCGCAGGTGTTATCGATTTTGCCGAGCTGTTACTGCGTACACTCGAGCTGATCCGTGATAATGAGTCGTTACAGTCACATTACCAGAAACGTTTCAAGCACATCCTTGTCGATGAGTTCCAGGACACCAATACAATTCAGTATGCGCTGATCCAGCTGCTGGCCGGTGCTTCCAACAAAGTGTTTATCGTGGGTGATGATGACCAGGCGATCTATGGCTGGCGCGGTGCAAAAGTAGAAAACATCCAGCGTTTTCAGAAGCACTTTCCGAGTGCCGAAGTAATACGTCTTGAACAGAACTATCGTTCGACCACGACCATCCTGTCTGCGGCCAATGCACTCATCGACAATAATGCGGACCGTATGGGCAAGAAGCTCTGGAGCAGCGGTGAAGATGGTGAAGCTATCATCTTCTATAACGCATACGATGAACGAGATGAAGCGAAGTTCGTGATCGATAAGATCAAACAGTTTGTAGAAGCAGGAAATGCCCGTGAAGATGTTGCGATACTGTATCGTTCAAACGCACAATCGCGTATCTTCGAGGAGCGCTTTGTCAGCGAGGCGATACCATACCGTGTCTATGGCGGCATGCGATTCTTCGAACGTGCAGAGATCAAAAATGCGCTGGCCTATCTACGCCTGATGGACAATAAGAATGACGATGCTTCTTTTGAACGAGTGGTCAATACGCCGACGCGTGGTATTGGTGAGCGCAGTGTCGATAAGGTCCGCGATGTCGCAAGGCAACGTAATATTCCGTTATGGGCAGCGGCCGGACTGATCCTCGAAGACAAGGGACTACCGACAAGAGCAGCTAATGCATTACAGGGGTTTATCGATCTAATAGATAACTTGCGTGCAGACACCAGTGATATGTCCTTACACCAGCAGGTCGATCACGTGGTTCATAACGTAGGCCTGATCGAGTACTACGAAAAAGAGAAAACGGAAAAGGCACAGGCGCGTATAGAAAATATCGAGGAACTGATTACAGCAGCACGAGGCTTTGACTACGACCAGTCAGAGCTCGAAGTGCCGATGGATGAGCTAACCGCGTTTTTGACGCATGCTGCACTGGAAGCGGGAGAAGGCCAGGCCGCCGAATGGGATGATTGTGTTCAGCTGATGACCATGCATAGCGCAAAGGGCCTGGAGTTTCCACTGGTCTTCATCGTCGGTATGGAAGAAGGCCTGTTCCCGAGCCAGCGTTCTCTAGAGGAAGAAGGCAAGCTTGAGGAAGAGCGCCGTCTCTGTTATGTCGGTATCACACGAGCCCGCGAGCAGCTGGTGCTCAGCTGTGCCGAGCATCGTCGGCTATATGGCCAGGACCTGTACCCCTCGCCATCACGTTTTATCAGCGAGATACCCGGGCACCTGCTTAATGAGGTGAGAGGCAGACACAACACCAGCCACAGCGTCTCTTCTTCACAATATAAAACACCGGGTTATAAATCGAATGAAACAGTTAACGGTCTGTATGTCGGGCAAAGAGTCATGCACAAGAAGTTTGGTGAGGGCATGGTAACCAACCTGGAAGGAAGTGGCAGCCATGCGAGAGTTCAGGTCAACTTTGAGTACGAAGGCAGTAAGTGGCTGGTGATGGCTTATGCTAATTTATTACCGGCATGAAGCTAACCGGTTCGGGTTGTAGTCACAGTATTATTTTTTTAAAAAAACAAATTAACAAGGTACCAGTATGAAACGTCGTGATTTTATTAGACAGGCAAGCATCGGCGCAGTGGCAACTACAGGTGTTGCAGCGCCTGCGATCGTCAGTGCAGAGACAGAGGTAAAGTGGAAGATGGTTACCACCTGGCCAAAGAATTTTCCTGTGCTGGGTACCGGTGCTAATGAACTGGCAGAACTGATCACAGAGATGAGTGGTGGCCGTATAAAAGTAAAAGTATACGGTGGCGGTGAACTGGTTCCAGCCTTCGAGGTGTTCGATGCAGTTTCACGTGGCACGGCACAGATGGGTCATGGTGCTGCTTACTACTGGAAAGGCAAGATCGAGGAAGCGCAGTTTTTCTCGACAGTGCCTTTTGGAATGAATTCACAGGAGATGACGTCCTGGCTATATTATGGCGGAGGCATGGAACTGTGGCGTGAAACTTACGAACCTTTTGGTGTCATACCAGCAGCGGCCGGTAATACCACGGTACAGATGGCAGGCTGGTTCAACAAGGAGATCAACAGTGCTAACGATCTTAAGGGTTTAAAGATGCGTATCCCGGGCCTGGGCGGTGAGGTATTAAAACGTGCGGGCGGCACACCCGTTAACCTGCCAGGTGGTGAACTGTTCACTTCGTTAAAAACGGGCGCCATCGATGCCACCGAGTGGGTTGGTCCATATAATGACCTGGCATTTGGCCTGCATAAGGCAGCAAAATATTATTACTATCCCGGGTGGCATGAGCCGGGTACTACCCTGGAAGCGATCATCAACAAGAAAGCATTTGAGGCGTTGCCAAAAGATCTGCAGTCTATCGTAGAGAATTGCTGTAAAACAGTTAACCAGAACATGTCGCTGGAATACACAGCTAAAAATAACGCAGCGCTGGATACATTGGTAAACAAACATAATGTCGATCTTCGCAGGCTGCCTGATGATGTCCTGCTCAAGTTGAAAACACTGTCACAGGAAGTCGTATCAGAACTGGCAGGAAAGAATAAAGCGGCACAGAAGATCTACGATTCCTATAGTAAGTTCTATAAACAGGCCTCTGCCTGGCATGAAATTTCTGAAAAGATATATTTCAACGTGCGTTAACAGAAGCAGACCAGCTGATGCAGATACCGTCTCCCTGCGTGAGAAACTGCTGCCTGGATAAACAGGACGTATGTATCGGTTGCGGCAGGACGGTTCAGGAGATCATCCGCTGGGGAGAAGCGGATGATGAAGAGAAGCAGAAGATATTGAAATCTGTGCAGACGAGGCGTTCGAAAAGAGCCAGATAGCGCATTCTCTTTTCATACGTATTGCCAGATAAAAATCAGATATTGATCTCCACACCGGCGATCGCATCCGCTTCTTTCCTGTACTCAGGCTCGCATACGACCAGTCGGTCGTGTGCAATACCATGGCTATCGATCAGATAGTTTTTGCTGTTATCCTGGCGATCCCTGGCAAGCTGATCTAGTTTTGATGACTGTTCAGTAGTCAACTTGATATCGACACCGCTTTTCTTTCCTTCCTTGTTACTTTTTTCGAGTTGCTCTTTAAGTTCAGAGAATAGAGCGAGCGCATCCTGCTGGTTGGTGACACCGCATAGAGTCAGGCGTACCTGTGGTTTCTCGGTCAATAGCTTGGACAGGTTGCCTAATTGTTCTTTGTTATCGGCCGTGATCTCAGAAGAACCAGGGGTAAAATTAAGCGGGTCAAAATTTAATGCGGTAGCAAGGTTGAAAGCCATGTTGCCGCCAGCATAGATCAGGCCGTAAGGTGTATAAAATGTGATCAGGGTGACGGTAGCTGCTTTAGATGTCGCTTTGACGATAGCATCCATCGGGTTAAAGTCAGGATTGTTCACGTCACCGGTAATCGGAATATCAAGGTGGATGCTGTCATCCTTGTCTCGGAGCAATACCAGTGTCTGATTGAGCGGCATACCAAACTTTTCATCGAGTTTATCTGCATCTTCTTTGCTGGTTGCTTTAATATTGAAATGATACAGTGATAAGCCGATGTTACTGTCGAGTACGCCGTCAACAGCCAGCAGTTTCAGTTCAGCATCGAGCTGTCCGCTTTTTATTATATGACCGATAGCTTTTTTTGTTGCGGGAGATGCGACCCGTAGATCGAAGCCTTTTAACTTACCATCCGCATCAAATGATATTTTTTCTGCAAATGGTTTGACCTTGCCTTCGATATCTATGGTGCTGTGTAAAAGCGTCTTTGCATTTAGCTTGAACGGACTTTCCGAATCAGGCTTTTCTGAATAGATATCGCTGATATCAAAATTAAGGTTTTGCAGGCCGACATTGGTTGCCGGCTGTGTGCTGTTGTCAGTGAATGTCGTTTTCTTGTCAGATGTGACCTTCAGTTTTTGTAGAGCGATGATAAACGGCTCGCCGTCTGCAGCCTGTTGTACGGTTTGTGGATCGCCGGTCTCTTTCTCTTTTTTACTGTTCTGCAGCCACTTGTCATGCTCCCAGCTGCCGTCTTTATTTATTGAAACCGTGTTGGTGAGCCCGCTCAGGAGGATAGACTTTACCGCAACCTTGTTCGTGGTGTACAGGATATCATCGATTGATAGTTCGTCGAACGCAGCGGTATAGTCATCGTTATTGTTGCTTCTCTGTAACGCAGAAAGTTTTTCAACAGAGAAATTCTTTAATGCAACTTTATTTATGCCTGTGATATCGAGACCATCCAGGGACAGAGAGCTGAGAGCTATAAGGTTACGCTCGATGCTGTGGTTATGTACATTGGGTCGTAAAAGATCGAGGTCTCCTTTTGCGGCAAGGTTTATATCATCGCTGTCAGCTGTCCTGGTATCGTAATCGATGGAACCGTTCCAGGCGAAATCGCTAAAGGTCAGGCAATAATATATGGATGTGCTGTTGTCCAGGTAACATAAATCGGATTCGCTGATATCTATATTTTTCAGAGAGACTTTGAATGAAGACTGTGAAGTGGAAGCCTGTTTACTATCTTTTATTTCATCCGGCTGGCTGCCATCGTCGGCCGGGGGCAGCCATTGCTGGTACTCCCAGTCAGTCTCGTTCTGCTTTACCAGGTAGACACCTGGTTTTTCCATATTTATATTATTTATGGTCAGGGTGTTGAGCTGTCTGAGGCTGATGTCGTCGATCGTCAGCTGATGGAAGCGGATAGAGTCTTTATGTTTTTCATCTTCGCGCTGCAGGAGTGAAAGCTCATTCATATCCAGCTCATCGATGTGAAGTTTGTTCAAGCCGGATATGACCACGTTTTTTAACGTATTAGAGTTTGAGGTTAATAACTTTCTACCGAGCTTATTGTCTGTTATATCCAGGCCATTTAGTTTGAAATCGCCGCTAGAGGATATTGCGATATCTTCGGTTTTAAGTAGCTCTTTATCGGTTGCATAGCTGATAGTGCCAGACCATGATACTTCTCCCAGGTCGACGCAGTAATCGACATATAAAGTCTCTTTGTTAGCCTGTTGGAGAGCTGCATTGTGTTGCAGGTAGCAGATATTTAGATCAGTAAAAATAACCTCGCCCAGCTCAGCTGCCCAGGGTTTTGTTTTGTTATCCGCCTCTGCAGCAGGCACTTCCGCTTCAGGTACAGCGTTTGCTCCCAGTGGTATGTGGACCCCACCGATTATCATCTCGTCACTATATTTTTCGATGCTAACTTTCAAGTCATCTAGCGCTACTTTTGTTACCTCGATGGTTTTATCTGATAGCGGTGCCCATCGCCAGTAGATGTCGACCAGGCCTACGTTGAAAAGAGGGGTGCCGTCGCTATATCCTTTTGCATTGACCAGTGAGACAGTACCATCGAATATGTCGATGTTGATAGTCTCGATAGTCAATTCGATGTCCTGTTTCTTTAGCCACGATGTGGTGCCATATATTATCGTCGGTGCAAGGAGCAGGCGGGCAATAACGAGGAGCAGGGTCAGTATGAGCAGAGTGAGTATGATCCTGCTCTGCCAGCGTCTCTCTTTGCGGAATGTTTTTATACGATCAAATATTTTGGATTTATTTATCATTTATGGTCCGTCGTCGTTCGTAGCATCTGCAATATGTTGTATTGCATGTTCTTATCTAACAGGCGGCGAGCAAACCTGCCCTCATTTAGCGCGTAATCACTCAATTCTAAATTATTCGAGTCGTTTATCGAAACATATCCAAGCGAGATCAGGGAGTCTATGAAGTTGGCGATTAACTTTTTATCGAAAAAGTCCGGTGAGTTTATCTCGTACATCAGTGATAATCGTTGTGCCATCAGGTAGCATAATTCCTCTAGTCGCTCACGAGGTAAAGTATCGGAACCATGTTCCGCGAGCAAAGCAAATATCATGTAATACAGCTCAAGAACAGGCGAGATCACCCTGGCGAGAGTGGTGAGTTGTGCGTGCTGCTCGGTACTGATAGGCGGTCTGCTAAAACTCTCGACGGTATCGTGATGAGTGATGAGATCGGCGCTGCTCAAACAGTCCAGTATCTTATCGATAACCACACCTACCTCAGATGAAGCCCATGGTAAAAAGAATTCAGTGCTGAGAAACGGATAGGCTATCTTGATATAGCGTTTTACCGAGTCGCGACTGATGGTCGCAGAATTATTAAAACAACAGGCGATAATCGAAGGCATCACCAGCAGGTGCAAAATGTTATTGCGGTAGTAGGTAAGCATGACTGCATGCGGTTTATCCAGGTAGATAAAGTCTCCCATCTCGTGTTTTCGCCTTTTCACCAGGCCAAGCGCTTCAGCATGATGGATCTGGCTGCTGGCTTCATAAGGCGCTATTGTGACCCTGTCCGAGAAACTGAGATTATTTATGACCTTGACGTAAAAAGAAAGGACGCGGATTAGCTCTCCTTCGTCCATGGTCTGGTTTGGTGCTGTGAGAAGAGCGGTAGCGATCAGGTTGATAGCATTGACAGCACAGCTCTCGTTGATGCGCTGCATTATCAGCTGCGAAGTTTGCTGCACCGCAGGTCTCAGCCAGTCGGGCCGCTGTTGGTCATCATAGCTTTCGCTCTGCCATTCAGGATGCTGCGCATCCAGTACGTCACTCAATAAAACGGGCTGTCCGAAGTTAGTAGTAACACAACCGTAAAATCCACGGATGTCCAGGATGGACCGTATAGAGTTAAGCAGTGTTTCAGATTTTTTATCGACACCTTTTAGTTCTGCAAGATATGATTTGCTCTCGATCATCTTTTCGTAGCCGATATAGACCGGGACAAAAGCGATCGGTCGACGCTGATATTTCAAAAATGCTCGAATGGTCATTGCCAGCATCCCGGGTTTTGGCTGTAGTAGTCGTCCGGTTCGGCTGCGTCCGCCTTCGATAAAATACTCGATTGGCATGCCCTGCGAAACCTGTGAAGCAAGATATTCAAACATCACGGTAGAGTAAAGCTCATTACCTTTGAAGCTGCGGCGGATAAAGAAGGCACCACCCTTTCTCAGCACTGGCCCGATCAGTGGCATGTTCAGGTTTTTGCCGGCCGCGATATAGGGGATTGCCAGGCCTTCATTGTGTATCACATAAGAGAGCAGCAGGTAGTCGATATGACTCCTGTGGCACGGTACATAAACCAGTTCATGGGACAGGGCAAGCTGGTGCAGCTGTTTGCTGAAATTGACCTGTATTCCGGCATAAAACTTGTTCCAGAAATAAGTCAGCATTCGCTGTAATATCTGGATAGTGATATAGCTGCGGTCAGCGACGATCTCATTAAGATACTTTTCTGCAATTCGGGTCGCTTTATACTCGGTGATATTATCTGCTTCGCAGCGATGATTGATCGCTTTGACGATATCCTTATTCTCAAGCAGGTCACGTACCAGGGTGCGCCGGTGCGAGATATCAGGTCCAAGAGTAGCGGTTTTTATCTCATTCAGACGCCCGAAAAGAAGCTTTTGCAGTTTGTCGACCGTATGTCCGGGAGATGGGTCATCGATCACATCACGAAATGATATCGTTGATGAAAACTGCAGCAGGGTATTTTTACCGTTGAATAAAATAGTAAAAAACCGCCTTGTTCGGCCGGCCAGGCCCCAGGTGTCAGAGAATAAAACATGTAACCAGTGTTTCTGTTTTAAAACTGGCCTGCCCCAGAAAACGACTACCGGTATGAGGTGCACATCAAGCTCAGGGTTCTCTTTCAGCGCCTCATAGATGCCACTTAGCATCGATGAATGCTTGGTTTTTTGTTGTAACCACGCTTTTAGCGGTCGTGCCTGGGCGACAGTGTAGACGTGATGCCATCTCTTTAGCGGCTTGTGTTTGATTCGCGCCAGCGGCCGGGTAGCCTCTAATAATTTACATTCATGTTCGACGACCAGCAGGTCTGACCAGGCGCGAGACTGTAACACATAGACGACAACCGTATTTTCATCATTCGGCTGTTGATCGTTAGCCTGTATAACATCTGTTTTGATCCAGAGATAAAGGAGCTGCTGGGCGAGGTAATTAATAGGTGCCGGTAGTTTCATTTCGATAGATTATTATAAATTATGATAAGTATGAGTGCGGCTATTAAACTAGCATGAGCTTTTTGTTGCATTGTAGCGTTTGAAGAGAGATTTATCTTTACTAAAGCAAAGATGAAACAGGTGTCACAATTGTTTACGTTAAGAAAAACCGCTAAAGTGACGAACTCATCTAAAATATACATTATTATCAACGAGGTAAGCTTTATATTATGGCTTCTTTAATAGTAAGATGTGATTAAGTCGTCGAATAAATTGACAGTATGGATTTTATTTTGACAAAAATTGTGCTTTTTGATTTTTAGTTTTTATGGTGCTGTGGCTAACTCATTGATATTGATGAAATATGTTTGCGCTGGCATAGGAATTGCTTCGTGAATATGTATCTTTGATTCAAATACATAAAAATGTATAACTTGGATTTATGTAAATGAATAAGGAAAAGGAATAAATTATGAAAAATTTCAAACAGTTATTAATTGCCAGTCTGCTGGCTATTGTCGCTTTTAATGTACAGGCGTTACCTATTACGGGAACACTTGAAATGACAGGTGGTGCATATGCAATTGATGCTGCAGGTAATCGTACGAATAATGCATTATCAGCTGTAGCTATCGATTTTGATTTATTTGGAGCCGATAAATTTCGTGTTTCAACAAAAAGTGGTGATTTTGCAAGTATTGTTAGCAGTAAAGGTGACATTAAAGATTTTCAGTTTAATTCTTTTGCGGGTCCAATCGCAGATTTTTGGAAGATTGATGCTTTTAGCTTTACATTGATGGATGTCATGCAGACATCCACAAGCAACTCAGTCTTTGATCTTGCGGGAGTTGGTATTATTAGTGCTGCTGGATTTAGTGATACAGCAGCTAGTTGGCGTTTTACAGCAAACACTTCAGGTGGTGGTGTATTTAGTTGGTCAGCAACAAACATAACAAGTGTTCCTGAGCCAGGGATTCTTTCTTTATTGGTGATGGGTTTAATTGGCTTTGGTTTGCACAGAAAAAATTAAAAAAGGTTTATCTAGGGTGGATGATATGAAAAAAGTAATTAAGGTAATGCTGACATGTTTTGTTCTGTTATCGACAGCAAGTATACATGCGGCGACGATAACGGGTTCGTTTGGTGTTGGTGGAGCCTATTCGGCAACAGGTGGCGCTGGATCTGATATGTCAGATGTGACAGCAATTGATTTTTCTGCTGCTGGTGTAGTGCCAAATATAACATCGTCAGGATTGTTCGCAACAACAATAATTAATGGTAGTATTACTGGTAGCGGTGGGAGTTTAGATCTATCATCGGCAGTTCCACCAGGTGGAATAGATCTTATTATAGACATTGGTGGTTGGACGTTTAATCTTGATACGTTCTCTATTGATAAGCAGGATGCAGGAGAGTTATGGCTGTCAGGCTCAGGTATGGTGTCTGGTAATGGATATACGCCAACTCAAGCAAACTGGTCATTTTCTGCTGTTAGTAGGACAAATTACGGCATGACAGTAACAGCGGTACCAGTACCAGCAGCTGTTTGGTTATTTGGTACAGGATT
>JABDRN010000117.1 GCA_013041745.1 Gammaproteobacteria bacterium | reverse complement strand
TACAGGAACAACCTGCACATCTACTTCAAGTATAGTGCCATCAGTAAAGTGTACGTTATAGAGACTACCACCTAAAGAAGTGTAGCCTGTATCAGCAGCCCAGTTTATACCTGAATCCTTGGTCAGGCCAAGTATAAAGTTGTCTGTGCCTAGCAAAGTCATAGTATCAAATGCTGGACTGGATGGACCGGCCTTCGAGTCTACCGAGTAATTTCCTCCACTAAAGGTAAACTTGGCTAGTGATGCAGAATAAACATCGTTCAATACAACCGTATGGTTTGTACCACCCAGATCACCAACATTGAAGATAGCTACTTGCGTGTTAGCATCTAAAGTAATCGTTGAATTAAGAAAGTTTACATCACCATCGGTTGGAGCAAAAATTGTCGATGCGTTAACAGACGCTGATACTAAAGATACTATTAAGCAAGACAGACCTATTAAAGATTTTAAAACCATTTTCCCTTTCCTCTTTTATTTTACTTATCATTACGACGAAATATTTTTATTTGGTTAGTTAGAAGCAACTAACGTGCCACAATTTAAAATCATCAATATATCAGATAGATGGTTAAATATTAGTATTTGCTTGTATTTTAATGTGTAAAGAATAGATGACGAAATGTAGGTATTGATGCGATATTACGTCAAGAATTTCGACATAGGCTGACAGTCCGAAAAGGGTCGACAAGAACCCCCTGGACGTATGCTCATTCCTCCCAGGTCCTTCGCAACATGCGGATTGCAATCTCGTAGCCGTCTTCGGCTGTTTTTGGTTGAACTGCCTTGAACTCATCCCAGTGGTCGTTGGTGAATGAACCGTCTGCGATTTCACCTTCCGCATCGGACAGGTAATAGTGGACGCCACCAGGCTCGCCATTTGGTAACAACATAATCTCCACCAGCAGCGCGTAATCGGTTCCGATGCCCGCCTCCCTGACCTGGGCTGCGAAGGCTTTCGCACTGCTCGCGACGATCTTTGTCTGGTTGGAACTGAACACGAAGTCGTATCGTACCCGTTCCTTTACCAGCACCGGTTTCGCCAGCTCCTCGGTTTCCAGGAATGTCACGACTTTCTCCGCCAGCCGGATACTTGGATGGATGGTTCCCGGTGGTTTGATCACATTCACCGGGTATACCGATACAGAGAACGGGACCGCCCTGGCATTGAATTCCTTGCTGGCTTCGGGCGATATGTATGGGTAGCACCCAGACAGCAGCAGCGCTACGACCAGCACAATACTGCTCCGAGACACGATATTTACCAGTGGCATTCTCTTCCTCCTGACCAATTCAGATGTGTAACGACCGGCTAGTATTAATCTTGCTCCACTAACAGGAGCAGTCCTTGATCAGGATCAATCTTAATCGGACAACTTGAGGACTGATCGGTGCTTCTCACCTTTTGATGAGCGTCTCTTATAGATCGAAAATAGCTCTTATATATTTATGAAACTTCCATGGAAATAAATAGGTGATCAGCAGCCTTAGCGAGTAATCTTTCACGTTGCCTTATCTTAAATTTATTATATTTTTTTTCTATGATCACACTTCCGACTGATTCCAGTTATTGAATGCCAACAGCCATGAAGAGATATCGGGGTACGAGTTTTCCCTCATCATCAGATACTCACCCAAGGCTATCATCAACTCTCGAAACTCCTGGATCTCAGCGCGCCACTGCCAGTCTTCTATACCACAATTATCAGCCAGGGCTTCATTTGCAACTGAACCCGCCCCGCCCCACATGCGTTTTGAATTTAGTTTCTCGAACAGTTTGATCTCATCGACATCACAGTACGTAATAACCTTTGCCAGCCAGGCAGCTTCACTGCTGTGATGGCTGAGCAGTATCTGCTGTAGACGTTCCAGTGTTGTCCTGATATCGAATGTGCTCATCGAAATAATCTCTGCTGCCTGCGAATGCTATTCAGCGGCTGTTATCAGGTACCGCAGAATGTTTGAAGTACCACTTCTTCTGGTTCGGGCGGCAGCATGTAAGCCTGCCTGCCTTGCTGGTACTGAAAAGGATCCTGCAGCACTGCATGCAATGCATGAAACGGAGCAAAATCATCATGATCCTCTGCTGCGCGGATCACGGCTTCGATCTGATGATTGCGTGGAATATAAACCGGGTTTACCGACCGCATACCCTGCTGCCGTTCACTGTCATCCATGGTCTCAGATGACAGACGCTGCCTCCACCTGACCAGCCACGCATCGATGGCGTCAGGCTTTTTAAACAGGTCACGAATGCCAGTGTCTTTATCACCAGGTCGCACGTTCAACTGAGACAGGTGGTAAAACGTCAGTGTGAAGTCGGCCTGGTTTTCATGCATGATTTCGAGCAATGATTCGATCAGCGTTTTATCATCATTTGCTGCAACATCGTCACACGTTGACAGGCCGCATTTGGCCCGCATATTCGCCAGCCAGGCTTCGTCGTAACGCTCGATATATTTCTGCAGGATATCTTTTGCTATCTCGACTGCGGCATCGATGTCGTCGGCAAATAACGGCAACAGGGTTTCTGCAAAACGCGACAGGTTCCATAAACCGATGGATGCCTGGTTGTTATAAGCATAACGGCCATTACGGTCGATCGAACTGTAGACCTGGCCATGGTTATAAAAATCCATAAATGCACAGGGACCGTAATCGATGGTCTCACCGGCGATGGACATGTTATCCGTATTCATCACGCCGTGGATAAATCCATACGCCATCCATTGTGCGATGAGACTGGCCTGGCGCAGTACCACTGCTTCGAGCAACTCGATGTACGGCTTCTGTGTTTCAGCAACATAAGGATAGTTACGTTCGATGACATAATCAGCCAGTGCTTTCACAGAAACGGCATCTTCCTGCATCTGAAAATACTGAAAGCTGCCGACACGGATAAAGCTTGATGCTGTGCGGGTAATGATGCCGCCGGGCAATAGCTGCTCACGCACTACCTCTTCACCAGTAGTGACCGCTGCCAGAGCACGCGTGGTAGGCACATTGAGTTTATGCATCGCTTCGCTCACCAGGTATTCGCGCAGCACTGGCCCAAGGGCGGCACGACCATCACCATTTCGGGAATAACACGTTTGACCTGAACCTTTTAACTGCACATCCAGCGAGCTGCCTTCAACATGTGCCAGCTCACCCAGGTAGATAGCCCGGCCATCCCCCAGCTGCGGATTAAAATGACCGAACTGATGCCCGGCATAGGCCATTGCCAACGGCTCACTGGTGTCATGGATCAGGTTGCCTGAAAAAAGTCCGGCAAGAAACACCTCGTCCTGCTTATCAATATCATGGCCATCTGCAACCATGCCAAGCTCTGCCCCCAGCTCATCGTTGAATTTGATCAATGAGGGCTGCGTTACAGGCGTTGGCTTGCGTAACTCGTAAAAACCTTTGCCAAGATCGATATACCTGTTTTTAAATGAAAAGTTATTCAATGCTTATCTCAATAAAATTATGACAGTGAAAGTCTAACGTATATCATCCTGTGTATAGCCCGAGAGAGTTTGTGGATTCGTTAACGATGCGTGGATATTAAGATCATGTATGGCATTCTGAATTAAACAAAACTGAATACCCTATCTGCTGAACTATCCATACTGGATTCTGGTCAATGCATGAAACGAGTACCAAATCCAGCACTGCATGTGACAGGAATCGGAAGAAATTTATGATCGATCAAAAAAGACGCAAACTGATGCTCGCACTTTCCGGCTTGCTGGCTTCTGGTGCCAGTGGCACGGCTGCTGCGCTCATAGCGACACCAAGGCAGAGCGCCGGGCCGTTCTACCCTGAAACCTTACCGCTGGACGATGATAATAACCTCACCGAAGTAAAAGGCAACAACGGAAAAGCGAGCGGCATCATCAGCGATATCAGCGGCAGGATCGTCGATATCAACGGCCATCCGCTACCCGATATGCGCATCGAAATATGGCAGTGTGATGCTAACGGCCGTTACCGGCACCCGCTGGAAAATGCCGCTCAACCTCTCGATAAAAACTTCCAGGGACATGGCTCCACTATCACCGATGCAAAGGGGCTATATCGATTTCGAACCATTCGACCGGTGCCTTATCCCGGACGTACACCGCATATACATATAGCTGTTTTCCCGACGGATGAGCGCCCCTTCACAAGCCAGCTCTATATCGCTGGCGAACAGCGCAATGCAACTGATTTTCTGTATAATCGCATCACCTCGGATAAACGTCATTTGGTCACTGCAAAATTCGAAGCGTCTAACATAACGGGCGCTGATCAACAGGCAAGTTTCGATATAATCCTGAACCGTAAGGATGGCACGCCGCAGGATCATTAAATAATTATCAAGGCACCTGGTTTCAGGTGAAATTCAACAGCTTCGCCAGATCAATTGAGTCACATGCGGATGTCCAGCAAATCAGATTTTACCAAGCCAGCAGAGACCCTTGCCCTGTTCAGCTATGACTGGGATGCCATAGCATTAGAAAAACTCAGCAGGCAATGGCCACATTCGCGTGCAGGTTTCGATCTTTTCAGTTTCCCAAGTAATGCGCGCTTGGCCTGGTTTGATATGGACCGCTTTTGCACACTTGCTGCATTGAAAGCCAGGCTGTCTGGCGCAAACGCTGTGGTCAGTAACCATGAACAATTTGGTGCACTATGTGCTGCCTTGCTGGCTGAGAAAATGCAATGGCCGGGCACACCTGTCGAGGCGGTCCTGGCCTGCCAGCACAAGTTGTATGCACGAGAAGTTTTGCAACGCGTCGCGCCTGAGGCAAATATACCATTCTTCCGACTTGAGACAGAGTATGGCGGAGACATCCCGCAGGACCTCAGCTATCCCGCTTTCGTCAAACCGGTAAAAGCGGCTTTTTCAGTCCTCTCCAGACGTGTACACAGTCATCAGCAACTTGCTGAACACACCCGTTTTAGCCCGTGGGAGCTATGGGTGATCCGTCACCTGGTGGAGCCATTCGACAAGGTCGCGCGCAGCCGACTGCCGGCAGCCGGCTCAGCACATAGCCTGATGATCGAGGCGCCTCAGCGCGGCCGCCAATACTGTCTGGATGGCTATTTCTACAGAGGTCAACTCCACTGTCTGGGTGTGGTCGACGCTGTCATGTATCCCGGCACTGACGCTTTCATGCGTTTCGACTATCCCGGCCACCTGTCTGAAGCCGCGCGCAAGTATGCAGAACAGGTGGTGACAAAGTTCATGCATGAGATCGGCTATGACCACGGTTTCTTCAATATGGAGTTCATCCAGGATGAGGCGACCGGCCAGATCAAGGTCGTAGAATTCAATCCCAGGCTGGCTTCCCAGTTCTCCGACCTGTATCTACGCGTGGATGGCTTGAACCTGCATGCGATGGCCATGGCACTGAGCCATGATATCGACCCCATGACATTAACAAGACAGACGCCCAGCGCGAACTGCGCCTCCAGTTTCGTCTACAGGAATTTCGATCCGGCAGCGGCGGCACCAAAGCTGACACCATCCGGACTGGATACTTTCAGAAAGGCCTTTCCTGACGGCCTGCTGTTTCATTACCCCAAGCTAAGCGGACAGATCCAGCGAGATTTCAAATGGCTGGGCAGTTATCGCTATGGCATCATGCATCTGGGAGGTGAGGACCAGGACGATCTGAGGCGACGCTGTGAACATGCCAGTTCGCTGCTCGGTTGGCCTGCGCCTTATCTCGATGATATCGTCAGCCCTCGCGATGTAGTCCATAACTGGCCATCCGATGCCGCCGCCTGAATACTTATGAATGAATCCTATACAATGAGAGGAGATCAACGATGAATCACAGCACCATGTTATTTCGAGTTGCCGCACTGATAAGCATCGTCGCTATGATGTCAGGATGCGGCGCAATGACGACACAGAATCCGGCAGGCAACTTGTCACCTATCAACGGTATCGCCAATGACAGCGATGATCACCTGATCCTGTTCGGTGCAGATGTGGTCGCCTATTTCACCGAGAACCGCTACGTCCAGGGTTCAGCCGATCATCGCAGTGAGTATCAGGATGTCGACTTCTATTTCTCCTCCGCCGGGAACAAGGCCCTTTTCGATGCCGATCCGACAGCTTACATACCCCAATACGGCGGCTATTGCGCCAATGGCATCGTTTTCGGTATCCCCTGGGGCGGCAATGCCGAGGACTTTATCGTGCACCAGGACAAGCTGTATATATTCGGCGGCGAGATATCAAAGCAGGCCTTCCTGCTCGATCTGGACAACAACCTGGCCTTATCCGACCGTTACTGGCAGGAAGAGGTCAATGGCAACAACAGCTTCTGGCAGCGGACCAAGCGCCTGATCTTCCGCGTTCCGCACTACCAGAACGGCGAAGAACAGGCCGCTGCTGTGATGGCCGCACAACAGGCGCAATAACGATGCCCCAGCAAGACATATGAATGAGATATTCAGGGTCAGACTGGATTTATTCAGACCCTGAATAACAGCTCAGGGTCTCCGCGGCACATGGCCTTATCCCAGTTCTTTATATTAATTCTGGTAACTGGCCGTAATAATCTATAGAATCACGCCTCAAAAATGCGATAAAAATCTATACCGATTCACTTAATAGATCACCCCGATGAAATATTTAGCCATGTCAGCGCTGTTACTGACATTACCCGCACAGGCGGCAGATAATGCGGCACGCCTGGACACACAATCCTGTTTGCAACTGATCAGAGATTACTGGACCGAATACGAGACCAGCGGCGTAGAGCCAGCACACGTTTTCGAGAAGTTCGATGCACAATGCGAAGGCACCACAGAACTCGACAACCTGATGCTTAACGATGAATATATCAACGCTGTCATCGCCAGGTTAACAGAAAGCGGCGTTCTCAAATAACAGACGTCTGTGTACGTCTTAGCTGTGTTAAGTTCCCGCGCCAATAACTAGCGCATGGTGACCAGTTCTTCTGCACTGGTGGGATGAATAGCGACAGTATCATCGAGGTCCTGTTTGGTCGCACCCATACGGATGGCAACGGCGAATCCCTGCAGCATCTCATCTGCACCGGGGCCCAGTATATGGCAGCCGACGACCTTCTCTTTGGCACCGACAGTCACCAGCTTCATCGCCGTCGGCACACCGCGCTCGCTAAAAGCGTATTGCATTGAGGTAAATCGGGTCTGGTAGATCTTTACCGCATCGCCATGCTTTAAACGCGCTTCGGTCTCACTCAATCCGACGGTACCGATAGGCGGGTGTGAGAAGATCACTGATGCGATGTTCTCGTAATCGAGCCGGCGTTCAGGCTGGTTATTGAACAGGCGATCAGCGAGACGACGTCCTGCGGCGATCGCGACCGGTGTCAGCTGTTCCCGGCCAGTGACATCACCGATCGCATAAACACCTTCTACCTCAGTGTTCTGGTATTCATCTGTTTTGATATAACCCTGCTCGTCGACCTCCAGGCCTGCATTCTGCAGTGCGATCCCATCTGAGTTTGGCACACGACCGATGGCCCAGATGATCTGATCGATACCCTCGGTACGGCTGCCCTTGTCACAGATCAGGGTTAACTTGCCATTTTCTTCTACCACCGAGCCTACCTGGGTACTGGGAAAGATAGAGACCCCGTCTTTGATCATCTGCTCCATCAGACCTTCGCGTAACATGGCATCGAAGCTGCGCAAAAAATGCTGCTTTCTGAGGTAGAGACTCACATCACAACCCAGCGCATTCATCACACCCGCGACCTCGACGGCGATATAACCTGCACCCACTACTGCGACACGTCCGGGTTTTTCATCCAGTGCAAAGAAGCCGTCAGAATCGATACCCAGTTCGCTGCCGGGCACATCAGGCTTGACCGGTCGGCCACCGGTAGAGATAACGATGTGATCGGCAGTATAAGTCTCATCACCCACCTGCAGCGTATGCGCATCGACGAAGCTGGCATGGCCTTTTATCTCATCGATGTCTGAATCCGAGAGATAGCTGTGGTACCAGGTATTGATGCCATCGATATAGTGCTCGCGTTTGGCAACCAGCTCAGCCCAGTCAAAACCGTTGGTACTGACATCGAAACCATAATCGCCGGCCATCTCCAGGCTGTGCGCGATCTCGGCGCCGTACCACATCACTTTTTTAGGTACACAGCCCACGTTGACACAGGTACCGCCGAGTTTGCCAGACTCGATAACAGCACAGCGCTTGCCATAACGCGCAGCACGTTCCGCGACAGAGAGTCCGCCACTACCGGCACCGATAGCGATCAGGTCATAATGTTTACTCATAAGGTTTACTCTAAATCATTGCAGCAACGATAAATGCCACCGTCATATCACGGCTATATTGTGTCACAGTTTTATCATTTCAGTTCTGTATCAATCCTTGCCATTCAGGATTCGCCATAACCATGCCTGTGACTTTACATATTATCTTGCACAGGCATCGTCAGCTTACAGGGTAAGTCTCAACGCGCTCACCAGTAAACCCGGCAGCTCGATGCTGTGATCCGACCTCTGGCCATAGGTACCCGGATCAAGGATCATCTCACGCTCTTTTGTCAGGCCAAGCAGGTTTGTTCCGAACAGGTTATAGATACTGTCATCAAAGCGCATGACATCGACCGGCGCCTGTATCTCTCCTCTCTCTACCCAGAAGCAGGCAAAGCGAGTCATGCCGGTCATCTGACAGGCATTGCGGTCGGAGAAGTTCAGGTACCAGAGATTATTGATATAGAGACCGGTATCCAGTTGTTTCACAATATCCGCACTGTTTAACTCACCCGCTGCCAGCTCCAGCGAACCCGGGTATTCATAATCAACATTGGTCACCTCGCCGTATTCCATGGCACTGCGCGAGCTGATCAGACAGTCCTGGTAACGGCCATCCCTGATCAACTGAACATGGTCCGGCTTGATGAAACCACTGCCGGTAAAAATCGGTACCAGTCCGCGGCCATGATGTTCACGCAATGATATCGAGGCATCAAGAGTTCGATCCTGCTCGACCATCTGCAACAGCGGCGTCGATTTGGTACGATGACTCTTCAGACCGAAGCCGCCCCATGACATCATATTGATGATCTCATTGACGGCCGAAGGTGACAGGTAGGCACGGTAGTTTCCCGGTTCCAGTGTTATCGACGGCCGCGACAGTATGCTCAACTGGTGCCTGATACTGTCCATCTTTTCGGCCAGTTTTGCCGGCTGCCAGTCAAACCCGGCATAACTGCCCTTCACCGCTTTGTCTTTAGAGAGGTAGCAGCTCCAGTCGAGATTAAAGTTGGCACTGCTGTGCCAGTTGCGCTGTCCCATCGAATTGGCGAAACCGGTATACTGTATTCCGTTGGCAAACAGCCCGACCAGGTCCATGTCACCCGCTGCATCGATAACCTGTTGCACCGCATCGTGACTGACGATGGCTGCATTATCATGGTGGTATTCAGTGCTGTTGATCTCGTCTGCAAACACCAGGTAAGGGTCTTCCGGCAGCAGTTCTCGCTGCTCACGTAATCTGTTCAGCGTGTTATCAAGCTGCGCCATATCGAGAGCCTGTTCACCGGAAAGTTCGATACTGGCCTGGGCATGACGTTTACCTCTGATGAGGTCAAGCGACAGCGATCGTTGTGCGACACTTCCCGCCTGCCGGATCCGGTTATGATTCATGCGCACGAAATCGGAGTCTTCACCGGAGAAACCGAGCAGCAGCTGTTCATCCCCCTGCAACTTGCTAAACAGGGCATCACTCAGTGAGTAAAAATAATCCTGCATCGCATTTGGTACCCTGTCTGACATCACTGGGCACCTCCAAAAACATCGACATCATGAAAGTGACACACCGGGGATGCATGGCCGACATAGATCGACTGGTTGGGTTCACCCTTGCCACAGTTATTAACGCCTGCCACGGTAAAGCTGTCGGCATTACCGACGGCCGCGAGGTTGCGCCAGAACGTTGCGGAGATGCCGCGGTAGTTCGGATTACGTACCAGCCCTTTCAGTTCGCCGTTCTCGATCACCCTGCCTAACTCACAACCGAACTGGAACTTGTTGCGGCTGTCATCGATCGACCATGAACGGTTGGTCTCCATGTAGACACCGTGCTCGATGCTGGCGATGATATCTGCCTGCGTGCTGTCACCCGGTTCGACATTCAGGTTCGCCATGCGATCGATCGGCGGACGGTTCCACACCGCCTGACGTGCATTAGCCACTCCTGGCATATCGGCACGCACCTGCGAAGTTGCTCCGCCCAGCGGACGCTGCAGGATACCATTGCGGATGATGTATTCACGCTGCGCCGGCGTGCCTTCATCATCATAACCGTAACTGGCCAGCTGCTCACTGTGGCCGGGATCGTAGGTCACGTTCAACAGCTCGGAACCATAGCGGTAACTGCCAAACATATCTTCTGTGACGAAACTGGTGCCGGCATAGTTGCGTTCATCACCCAGGATACGATCGAGCTCCAGCGGATGACCGATGCTCTCATGGATCTGCAGCACCATCTGGCTGGGCGCGAGCACAAGGTCCATGTTGCCCTGCGGACACTCATCAGCTGTCAACAATGCCACCGCTTCCTCTGCCAGACCAGCTGCAGCATCTGGGAAATCCAGCAGCGCAAGCTGTTCCAGTCCGCCCTGGCGAGACGCGTTATAACCGCCACCGGAACGGAACTGGGTGACAGAGCCCTTGTTGGCAACGGCTGACAGTGATGGCTGAATATATTGAAAGCGCTGCTCGATGTGTGCACCAGCGCTGCTGACAAAGACGATCTCATCGCAGCCGTAACCGAGGTAAGCCGACCAGTCGACGATGCTGTCACTGATCTTCAATGCAGTGTTCGCATCCTGCAACAGCGTGATCTTCTCATCCAGCGGCATGTCATGCCAGGGCTGTTTCACCGGAGTCTCATAACAGGCCCTGGCGTCCGGCCGCGGATAATCATGTGCTTTTAACAGGCCCGATGTTGCAGACTGTCTTGCCCAGTCACAGGCGAGCTCAGCCGCCCTTTTCAGTCCGGATAGACTCAGGTCGCTGGTCGCGGCATATCCGCAACCATCACCGATGACCACCGTCAGCATCGCGCCGAAAGCATGGTGGTTATAAACCGGCTGCATCACCCCCTGGCGCACACTCACCGCCTCATGAGTCTCAGAGGTTAGACGCAGAGTCCAGAAATCGACAGCCGGAGCGATGTCTTTGAATTGCCTGGCGACACTATTGACATAGTCATTCATGGAATACAGCTCGATTAATAACAAAACGAAATAAGAAAGTTTTCTATTTTAGTACTGGATGGCTATGAGGAGTCAATAGAATTAACAGGGTGATAGAACCGCTACCGGATAAGCAGGAGCCTTGTGCACCAATGTAGCATCCAGACATGATCTTTTGCACAAAAACAAAGCATCGCCATTGTCTGTTAAAAGTTTAATTTCTCACTCGTATTTTCCTTTACTAAATAAATAAATCGAGTAATCAGAAACTTAGAAGCGATCATCGGCGCAGATAAAAATCTGGCATATTTTATGTATTGTATAAAAGTGTAGAACAATGAAATTACAAATCGAGAGGATAGTATTATGAACAGTAATTATAATTATTCAGATTTCTCAGGAATCCGTCTGACCGCTAATAACGAATCACAACGATACGATCAACAGCTCGAACTGCAACAGGTCAGCGCTCAACCATACGAGTCACAGGAAGAAAAACGCATCGAAGCGATGTTACTCAGCCACAGCAAGTACCATATCTACTGCGAATAAATTTTTTGGGTTAGTGTGTGCTACTTCGTTTCAGAAGTCTCACGCACTAACCCCTCTACAATTATTTATTGATAGCAGGAAACATCCAGTCTCATCAGGATATAAATGCCTTCCATAACAGCGAACTGCCACTGAGTAATAACAGGCCGCCAATAATAGCCAACTGTTGACGATGCGTGATACCCAGGTGCACCCTGTTGCCCAGGTAGAGCCCGATGCCGGTGACCGGCAGTCCCATCAACAGGGCAGTGAACATATCGGCTTGAAGCAGCAGACCTAAACTCAAAAAGGTGATGATACGAAACGCACCGTCGAGCAGGAACAGGCCCGATAAGGTTCCGCGCAACTGCGTCTTGTCATGCAGACGATGAGACAGGTACACCACGTAAGGCGGTCCACCGGTACCGAACAGTGCACCGATCAGTCCGCCGCTCAAGCCGGTGGGCACCGACCACCAGCGGCTGATCGGATTTTCACCATGCACATTAAACACATAACGTAAGCCGAAGAAAATGACGAACAGTGCGAGACTGACCAGAAGGGGCTCGCGTGGAAGAGTTATCAATAAGAATGAACCCAGCAGGATACCGACAATGCTGGTCGGTACCAGGGGACGAACTTCATCCCAGCGCACCTGCATATGCTTACGGCTGCTAAGTACGATCGATGCGGCAAAATCGAGCACCAGCACCATGGGCACGACAAAGGTCAGCGGCAGGATGTGCGCTAACAACGGTATAGCGATCAAGCCCGAACCAAAACCGGTGATGCCGCGTAACAGATAAGCTAACAGCAGGATAAAGAACGCTGCGAGGTAAGTTTCGAGTGTCATAGTATGTTAAGGATCCATGGGGTAAAACACAGCCGTGTTTTATTTTATCTCTCTATTGGTTAGTTATTGCGAGCGGTGCGGGTTAATCTCCAGTCACAACCGAGCCATCTTCATGAGATTGCCTCGTGCCTCGCAATGACAGCGCTTGATTAAACAGGCCGATCTTACTTGATACTCTAATCAGAGTGCTCACCCAACCAGCCATACCACTGATCAAAAGTCGCCTGATCAAGCGCACCGACCGAGGAGCGTTTGCTGAGCTCATTGACATAGATCGCATCGCCTTGCAGGGTTGAAGAATAACCACCCGCTTCACTGAACACCAGTAACCCTGCCGAGTAATCCCACAGGCTGGACGCACCATGCAGATAGACATGAAAACGTGACGCCGCCATCCAGCACCAGTCCAGCGCGACTGAACCATAACTGCGCTGAGAACCATAGGGCCGCTGTGCGACGAGAGCCATCGCCAGTGGCGCTGGCAGGCGCTTAAAATCGATCAGCGCAGTAGACTGTGAAAGCGGCAGTGCAACCGCTTTCACCTTGAGCGGTTGATCATTGAGCCAGGCACCCTGCCCGCGGATAGCGACAAAACACTCATCACGATTAGGATCATAAACGATACCCAGTGTCGCCACACCACATTCGATCAGGGCCAGTGATATGGCATAGTACGGTGTACCTACCGCAAAGTTACTGGTGCCATCAAGCGGATCGAGACACCACAGCGAATCACTTTCAGATAACAGTTCAGCCTGCTGTTGCGCTGTCATCTCTTCACCGAGAAGTGCGGTATCCGGGTAACTTTCTCGCAACGCTTTCGTTATACGTGTCTGTACCGCCAGATCGGCCTCGGTGACGAAGCTGCCATCGATCTTTGTATTACGCTGGACATCAGCAAAGCGCGGCAGCAGTTCATCGTGTGCTGCATTTATTATTATTTTCTTTAGAGCAGAAAGATCGTATTTCATAACATAGTTTTAAGGGTTACAGATATTTAAAAAAGTCAGCTGAACCTACTCACGTTAATATGAAAGCCTGAATTGATCGACTCTACTACTTCTGATCAATTTTCATCGCAGTAAGCTGGTCAAACATCTCATCATAATCAGCAATGAACTGATCGATACTCACCGGCGAAGCTTTGGGGATGAAGGAAGGCTTGATGGCAACGGAATGAGAAGGCGTACTGCTGTATTCCTCCTTGTTCAGATAAATCATAGCGGTGATGGTTCCGACGAAGCAGGCACTTACTATCATGCCCTTCCTGAAAGTGCGAGTACTGTGGGTGACCAGCGACAGGTTTAAGCCGATCAATAATCCTAGCAGTATGACGAATACCATCCAGTCGACGACCTCACCGGCCAGCGGACTGGAGAATATATAATCGATGTAGCTACCAAGACCACCCAGTATCAGCAGCAGCAACAGGCATATCGAGGCGAAGAAGAGATGCGATGATAGATAATACTCACCTTTGAGTAACCTTGCCGCCAGTGACCAGCCTGAAGCCCAGAAAAACGCCAACAGGAGATAGCCATAGCCGACCGCAGATAAACTGCTCCAGTCCGGCACGGAACTCGTCTCCAGGTAACTCGCTAACAAGGTCGAGCCGAACAGCACCAGTAACATCAGGATAGCAATGTATGGCTTGAATTTATGATTATGCAACCAGTTGGTAAAGGAAAACTCACGTGTTGCTGGCACGGCATAATCTTCGCTATAGAATGTGATGTTTGTGCGTCCAGTAGTGAGTTGATCACCAGAGCGTATATCAACGCTCGCAGACTCGACATCCCTGCCATTCAGAAAAACAGGATTGGTTTGATCGCTTATCTCGATGTGCCAGTCGTATTCACTGTCCGGTAACGAGCTGATTCGCAACTGGAATTCACCGACATACGGGTCGGTGATGATGATGTCGTTTGTGAAAGCGCGGCCGATACTCAAAACCGGTGCCTCATCACCATGCAGATGATACTTGTTATACGAATCCCCGATTTTTAAGATCAATGCTTCCATCTAACCTTGTCCATGAACTTTTTATGCAACCTGGCTATGTTTTGCTTGCTGATGCCGGATGTTTTCAAGGTGATCCTCAGGGCATCATGCCTGCCGCCTGAAGAATCCGCGTACATCGCAATCAAGCCTGCATCATAGAGTCCTTCATACTCTACATATGCGCGAATACAACTCGTCACCTTCCATGGCGTTTCATGCTGTTCAGACTTGCTGCCAATGTTTATGAATTTAGTGTGACAGGCAAAGTTAGTCGTCTCTTGCTTGTCGTAACTATTGGAAAAACTGGAGACACTATAGTTAGACTCCAGCAGTTTGTAGAACTGGATGGTATTAAGCTCTTCACTACTGATGCTTATATAGTCAAAGTTAAATGAGCCCGTATAGAAGTCAGAATTCAGGTATATCTCATCCTCGGCTTTACAATGGCGATGCGTCTCTTGGTAGCGCACATCTTTGTCATCTTCACTATGTCCCCAGCACTTTAGAGAATCATCTATCTTGTCTGGCAACTCGAAGTCTATAAAATCTCTCGTCAGCCATTCAGCATCGAGCAAGCTGCGGTAATAGATATCCTGGTCGTTGACAAGGTAATCCACGGCGTGAGCATTATAATCGTCGGTGCTCAATGGCTCATAACCGTGCGACATGAGTTCGACCAGGTGCCTGACGGGCACCAGGAAGCTGATCTGCTCGCCACCTTTAGATACATTGATACCGATGACGTCACCGTCGCTATCGAACACGGGACCACCGCTCATACCCGGATTGAGTGAGCCTGAAAAAAGATATTTATTGTAACGTGAAGCCTCGACCAGTCCATTATATGTCCCCTCGACGATGGTCATACCGAGGTCGTTAGGATTACCCATCGAATAGATGCGATTGCCTTGTGCGAGTGTCTGCTGGCTCAATGCCAGTTCTTGTTCATCCAGGCCTTCAGTCTGCAGCAATGCCAGATCATGCACGATATCGAAACTGATTAGCGAAGAGCGATGCGAATTATCCTCGTGATCAAGGATCTCGATCGAATATCTATCTGTATCGAGTACATAATCAGAAACAACATGATAATTCGTGGCGATCACACCAGACCGGGTTACCTGGAAACCAGAGCCGATGATCGACTTATTACCTGAAGCCTTGTCGATGACCTTGACCTGGTATACCAGCGGAGCGTTGCGCTCGAACAGTCTCGTCGCGGTATCATCAGCATATGAGATTAACGGAAACAGGCAGAGCAGGAAACCGGATAAAAAAAATCGATACTGCAGCATATAGGTCATCCATAATCCTGCAAATAACAGGTTTACCAGCTCGGTGCATGATGAGATAAAAGTATACT